>NZ_FOIZ01000002.1:600000-900000 GCF_900109295.1 Cognatiyoonia koreensis | reverse complement strand
TCTTTTTGCCGACTGGCCCCATGCTATTCGCGCCACGCGGGCGCTGGCGGACCGGATCGACTTTTCGCTACACGATCTACGCTATGAGTATCCGCATGAGATCGTACCTGACGGCACAACCGCGATGGAAGAGCTTGAGCGGCTGACATGGGCTGGCGCGGCGCAACGTTATCCGCAGGGTGTGCCAGCACATGTGCAGAACACCATCCTCAAGGAATTCGATCTGATCGCCAGCAAGAAGATCGCCCGCTACTTTCTGACGATCCACGACATCGTGCGTTTCGCCCGCGAGGATGCCGTGCCACCGATCCTGTGTCAGGGGCGCGGGTCGGCTGCCAATTCGGCCGTTTGCTTTTGCCTCGGGATCACTGCAGTCGATCCGAACGAACACGACGTGCTTTTCGAGCGTTTTTTGTCAGAAGAGCGTGACGAGCCCCCCGACATCGACGTCGATTTCGAACACGAACGGCGCGAAGAGGTCATCCAGTACATGTATGACAAATACGGCCGCGAACGGGCCGGATTGTGTGCGACCGTCATCCATTACCGCCCCCGCTCTGCCATCCGCGAGGTCGGCAAGGCAATGGGTCTGTCCGAAGACGTGACCTCCAAGCTGGCGGGTGTCATGTGGGGTAGTTTCGAAGCGCAGGTCGCGGATGAGCGTGTGAAACAGGCGGGTCTTGATATGTCCGACCCTTACCTGCGCCTTGTATTGAAACTGGCACGCGAAATGATCGGCATGCCACGTCACCTGTCACAGCATGTCGGAGGTTTCATCCTCACCGAACGCCCTTTGACCGAGATCGTCCCGATCGGAAACGGAGCCATGCCCGACCGCAGTTTCATCGAATGGGACAAGGACGACATCGACGCACTCGATATTTTCAAGGTCGATATTCTGGCGCTGGGGATGCTGTCCTGCATCGCCAAGTGCTTTGGTCTGCTGGAGGCGCATTATGATCGCCCGCTTGAACTGGCGACGGTCCCGCATGAAGACGAAAAGACCTATGACATGCTCTGCGAAGGCGACAGTCTCGGCGTGTTTCAGGTCGAAAGCCGCGCACAAATGGCGATGCTGCCGAAACTGCGCCCGCGCAAGTTCTACGATCTGGTGATCGAAGTCGCGATTGTGCGGCCCGGCCCCATTCAGGGCGATATGGTGCACCCGTACCTGCGGCGCAGGCAAGGTATCGAAAAGGTTGAATATCCACGCCCGGGGCCAGAGCACCCGCAGGATGAGTTGCGCAAAATCCTTGGCCGCACCATGGGCGTGCCGATCTTTCAGGAACAGGCCATGAAGATCGCGATGGATGCTGCGCAGTTTTCACCGGCGGAAAGCAACGAACTGCGCAAGGCGATGGCCACCTTTCGGTCCCGTGGGACAATCGAAAAGCTACAACAAAAAATGGTCGGGCGAATGACCAACCGGGGCTATGATCCGGATTTCGCCCAACGCTGTTTTGACCAGATCAAGGGGTTCGGTGAATACGGGTTCCCCGAAAGCCATGCCGCGAGTTTTGCCAAACTGGTCTATGTTTCAAGCTGGATGAAATGTCATTACCCGGCGGCCTTTGCCTGTGCGCTGCTGAATTCCCAGCCAATGGGGTTTTATGCGCCAGCCCAGATTGTGCGCTGTGCCCGCGATCACGGGGTCGAAATTCGCGCAGTCGATGTGAATTATTCCGATTGGGACTGCACACTGGAACCCTGCGCCACAGGCTTTGCCCTGCGCCTTGGGATGCGGCAAGTGGACGGGATGCGACAGGACGCAGGGTTGCGGATCATGGCCGCGCGCGATACCGCATTTGCCGATGCTGAAGATCTGAAAGTCCGCGCGCGCCTTGATGTTGGCAGTCTGCGACGACTGGCGGCGGCAGACGCAATGCGTTCAATGGGGATCGACAGACGGCAAGCCCTTTGGCAGACGCAGGCGTTGCGGGACGCACCTGACTTGCCCATCTTTGCACATGCTGAAGAAAAGGCACATGGACCGGAACCGGCTGTATCATTGCCCCAGATGCCAAAGGCCGAACATGTTGTTGCCGACTACCAGACCTTGCGCCTGTCGCTAAAGGCGCATCCCATGTCCTTTTATCGCGCCAGCCTGCGCGCGCAGGGCTTCAAGGCCACAGCCGATCTTGAAAAGATGCACCACGGTCAGCGGGTGAAACTGGCAGGGCTCGTGCTGGTCCGCCAGAAACCGGGCAGCGCCAAAGGCGTCTGCTTCATCACCATCGAAGATGAGGCCGGGGTTGCCAATCTTGTCGTCTGGCCAAAGCTTTTCGATCACTTCCGGCAGGTGATCATGGCTGCAAGATTGCTTGTGGTGCATGGCCGTGTGCAAACCGATGGGCGCGTGATCCACGTGGTCGCCGACCGGCTAGAGAACCGCAGCGACCGGTTGGACGGATTGTCAGACGATCGACTTGATCATCAAATCGCGCGCGGGGACGAAGTCGTCAGACCCCGCCCCGATCAGGTCGGTATCAAGGGACACCCACGCAATGCCCGCGTCATACCGAAGTCGCGGGATTTTCACTGAAATTTCAGGCGGCCACGACGAAAAACTGGCGAAATTAACGTTTTGTTAAGAACCATTACTTAGCTCAGAGAGTGGGCGAACGGCACGCTTCATGACCACCACATCACGTCAGCAGCACATGTTGCCAAGTTGCTGGCAACAGGAATAGCAAACTCGTGTCGCACCCGGCCACCACCGCACTCGCCGAAATCTCACCGGACCAGTTGCGTCTATTTCTAGAACACACTGATCTGGCCATTTGGGAATATGACACGACAACCGGCGCGTTTTCGGTGTCCGACGCATGGCGGCGCATGCGCGGCCTAAAGCTGACCGATACCTTCAACAAGAACGATGAAAGCTGGCTAGACGAAGTTCACCCTGACGATAGGGACAGCCTGCGCAACCTATTCAATGCCCAGACCCGTGGCGAACAAGAAGACATCCGAATTCAATATCGGCGCAGGCATACCTCCGGGCATTGGGTCTGGATTCTGTGTCAGGCCCGCGTCATGCAGGTTGATTCAAGCAACATGCCGCTGCGCATCATGGGCTCTGACACTGATATCACCGTCGTGAAGCAAACCGAAACAGATCTGATGCAGCTAAACAGCAAGCTGCAACTTGCCATCGAAGCTTCGGGTATGGGGATTTGGGAATTCAATCCCGTGACCAGAAAGGTCCATTGGGATGATCGGATGCTGCAAATCTATGGCGTCACAGACGGAAAGAATGACCGGTCCGGCGATTCATGGGAGACTTATTTACATCCTGATGATTTGGATGAAACAATCGCCTATGCCGAAAACTGTCACAGGAACAATCTGGACTTCGCAAAGGATTATCGGATCGTTCGGCCGGACGGAGCAATCCAGCACGTACGTAGCCTTGCCCGCTATGTGAAGAACGCGACAGCCGACGCAAAGCTGATCGGTGTGAACATCGACGTCACCGACGACTACCTCCGCACCGCGGAACTAGAGCAGGCGCGCCGCCAACTTGAGTTCGATTCCCGCCATGATGCGCTGACCGGGCTTGCCAACCGCCGAATGCTGGACGAAACGATCGCCGCACTGCGTGAAACGTCCGACACCACCGTTTACGCCGTCATGCATCTTGATCTCGACCATTTCAAAAAAGTGAATGACACGTTGGGCCATGCTGCTGGGGATCTTGTGCTCAAAACGCTGACAAAACGGTTGTCACAGATCATCGGAGATCGCGGGCTGGCCTGCCGCGTTGGCGGAGACGAATTCGTTGTATTGTTCTGCGATGCGCCTGACACCGAAACACTACAGAAGCTTTCCACAGAAATCATCACATCCTTCAAAAAACCGATCAGGTATGAAGGTCACAGTTGTGCGGTCGGCGTCAGTATTGGCATCGCCACCGGACGCGGGTCTCAAAATACGCCGCAAGAGGTTTTCCGCAATGCAGATGTCGCGCTTTATGCTGCCAAGGATGGCGGCCGGTCCTGTGTCGAAGTCTATTCACCGTCAATCAGGCGCAATGCGCGTGTGATTGCAGATACGCGTCAGCGCTTGCTGGACGCCCTGGCCCGAAACGAAATTATCTGCCACTACCAACCGCAGTTCGATCCAAAAACGCATTCCGTCATCGGGGCAGAGGCTTTGGTGCGCTGGGAATGTCCTGAGCAAGGCATGATCGTGCCCGAAGAATTTGTTCCGCTTGCTGTGGAAACCGGGATGATTGCCAGTATTGATGCGGCCGTATTCCATCAAGTGATCGCGCAGCAATCGGCATGGCATGACGCGGGCGTCGCGTTCCCACCTATTGCCTTGAATATTTCCGAAGACCGCCTGTCGGATCCGAACCTCTTATCTGAAGTTCGATCCTGTCTGCGCCCGTTTCACTTGCTTTCGTTTGAGTTGCTGGAAACAGCATTCCTCGATGAAACAGAAGGATCAAAACTGGCACAGATCGAGAGCTTGCGCGACCTCGGGATCAAGATTGCGTTGGACGATTTTGGGTCCGGACACGCATCTATCGTTGCTTTGCAGAATGTCCGTCCCGATCATGTCAAGATTGATCGGCGGCTTGTGCAGCCGATCAACGCACATCCAAATCAGCTGTTGTTGCTGCAGTCCATCGCAGCGATTGCCCGTTTGTCAGGATGCCGGATCGTGATGGAGGGTTTAGAGACGCATGTTCATCTGGCCGCGATCAGCAATGTGGATTGTGATGCGTTGCAAGGCCACGCGCTTGGCCAACCGCTGCCCGCTGAAGATTTCACGGCGCTTTTGCTAGAGCAGAAGGGCCGCCGCGTCGTCAGTAGCAGCGAATAATCCGCAGAGCGCGTGTTTCTGGCGTTAATGCAACAGTAGTTGCGAAACTATCGCGCCTTTACTGCCGTGACCCTTGGCGCAGACGTCAATTGGCGAATATGTCCTGTGTAACAAAGTGTCAGGGACCGGCGTGAGCCTTCCAACAAAAAACAAGACACGAAAAATGGGCAGAGCAGGACAAGAAATGAGCAAGCGCGCATTCATTACCGGTATCACCGGTCAAGACGGATCATATCTGGCTGAATTCCTGCTGGAGAAAGGATACGAAGTCCATGGGATCAAGCGCCGAGCATCGCTATTCAACACTGATCGTATCGACCACATCTTTGAAGACCCGCACGCGCCCAATCCCAAACTGCATCTGCACTATGGTGATCTGACGGATACGTCCAACCTGACGCGTATCCTGCACGACGTGCGTCCGGACGAAGTCTATAACCTTGGTGCCCAATCGCATGTCGCCGTCAGCTTTGAAGCACCGGAATACACGGCGGACGTTGACGCTATGGGTACTTTACGCTTGCTTGAAGCAATCCGGTTCCTCGGCCTGACTGACAAGACAAAGTTCTATCAGGCATCCACATCGGAACTCTATGGTCTAGTACAAGAAACACCCCAGACAGAGAAGACACCGTTTCACCCCAGGTCGCCGTACGGCGTCGCAAAGCTTTACGCCTTCTGGATGTGCGTGAACTACCGCGAGGCCTACGATATGTTCGCCTGTAATGGCATCCTGTTCAATCACGAAAGCCCTCGTCGCGGTGAGACATTCGTAACCCGCAAGATCACCCGTGGTCTCGCGAATATCGCACAAGGGCTGGAACCATGTCTTTATATGGGTAACATCGACAGCTTGCGCGACTGGGGGCATGCTAAGGACTATGTGCGCATGCAGTGGATGATGTTGCAGCAAGACAAGCCCGAAGATTTCGTCATTGCCACCGGCAAACAGTATTCGGTCCGCGAATTCATCACATGGTCAGCCGCTGAACTGGGCATCAAGGTGCGCTTTGACGGCGAAGGCGTCGAAGAACGCGCAATCGTCGAGTCCGTCACCGGTGACATGGCCCCTGCGCTGAGCCAAGGCGATGTCATCATGAAAATCGACCCGCGCTATTTCCGTCCCGCCGAAGTCGAAACGCTACTGGGCGATCCGTCCTACGCAAAGGCAAAACTTGGCTGGGAACCGGAAATCACGGCGCAGGAAATGTGTGCGGAAATGGTCGCCAACGATCTTGAGTCCGCAAAGCGCGCACGCCTGCTACGCAAACACGGTTACGATACCCCGATGGTCCGCGAGGGCTAGACCAATGGCGCAGAAACTGTTCCTGACCGGCGGTGGCGGGATGGTCGGAAGGATTATTCAAGAACACCCGGCCGCTGCAGGATGGGACATTCTTGCGCCTGCCAGCAAGGAACTTGACCTGACGGATGGTACCGCAGTGGCCGACTATCTGTGGCGCAATAAACCGGACCTCATCGTCCACGCGGCTGGCAAGGTTGGCGGAATCAGCGCGAATATGGCCGAACCCGTCGCGTTCCTTGATCAAAACACGATGATCGGTCGCAATGTCATTGTGTGCGCGCGCGATGCAGGCATCAAAAAACTGATCAATCTTGGATCAACATGCATCTATCCGCGTGCTGCCCCGAACCCTTTGTCAGAAGACCAGATACTTCAGGGCGAGCTTGAGCCGACGAATGAAGGCTATGCCATTGCGAAGATTTTTGCGCTCCGGCTTTGCGAATACATCCGGCGAGAAGATCAGACGTTCCTCTATAAGACTCTGATCCCCTGCAACCTCTATGGGCCCTATGACAAATTCGACCCGAAGAACTCGCATCTTGTGCCTGCCATTATTCGCAAAGTACACGAGGCCCAGCGGGATGGGTCAAGCACCGTGGAGATTTGGGGCGACGGCGAAGCACGGCGCGAATTCATGTATGCGCCCGATCTGGCAGATGCAGTGTTTCGCGCAGCCGACGCCCTGCCCGATCTTCCCGACTGCATGAATATCGGTGTCGGGGATGATCATACGATCAACGACTACTACGAAACAGTCGCCCGCGTGATCGGTTGGGAAGGCAGCTTTACGCATGATCTGACCAAGCCCGTCGGCATGAAACGCAAGCTCAGCGACACCACAAAACAATCCGCATGGGGCTGGCACCCTCAGACGAGCCTCGAAGACGGCGTCGCGAAAACCTATGCGCATTTTCTGGAGATTTCCGCATCATGACAGTCAGATTTCCACTTGCCACGTCGTCCTGGGATCAGGCCGAACAGGACGCCCTGCAACGTGTCATCGCATCGGATATGTATTCCATGGGTACCGAAGTGCGGACCTTTGAAGAGCAGTTCGCGGCGTATTTCGGGTCCAAATTTGCGGTCATGGTCAATTCGGGGTCGTCTGCAAACCTATTGATGACAGGCGCATTCTTTTACAGCAAGAACGATGATCTGCGGCTAAAAGCCGGCGACGAAGTCATCGTGCCCGCCGTAAGCTGGTCCACAACTTACTACCCGCTCGCCCAGTATGGGTTGGTGCAGAAGTTTGTCGATATCGACCGCGCCACGCTAAACTACGACCTCGACGCGCTGGCAGCTGCCGTGACGAACAAGACCCGCGCGATCATGATCGTAAATCTGCTTGGAAACCCCAACGACTTTGATCGCATCAAAGAAATCATTGGCAATCGCAAGATCGTGCTGCTGGAAGACAACTGCGAAAGTATGGGTGCGACGTTCAAGGGCAAGCATACAGGCACGTTTGCGCACGTTGGCAGCTTTTCCAGCTTCTTCTCGCATCACATTTCAACGATGGAAGGCGGGATCATCACGACAGATGACGAAGAACTGTACCACATCATGTTGTCGATGCGTTCGCATGGCTGGACCCGCCATCTTCCCAAGGAAAACCTCGTAACCGGAACCAAGAGCGATGACCCGTTCGAGGAAAGCTTCAATTTCGTCCTGCCGGGATACAATCTGCGCCCCTTGGAAATGTCGGGCGCATTGGGTCAAGAGCAGTTGAAAAAACTTCCAGACCTGATTGAAGGACGCCGTGACAATGCGAAGCGCGTTCAAGACGGTTTGCCCAATCATCCGCTGTTCACATTACAATCTGAAATTGGCGAAAGCAGCTGGTTTGGCTTTTCACTTTTACTGCGTCCCGACGCCGGTATCACCCGCAAGGAGTTTGTCGCCAAGCTCACTGCGCTTGGCATTGAGTGCCGCCCAATTGTGGCGGGCAACTTTACCAAGAACCCCGTCATGTCACACATCCCGCATATCATTCATGGCAACATGACAAATGCCGAATACATCGACACCCATGGGCTCTTTATCGGAAACCACCACTACCCTATTCCCGAAATTGTCGATGTCCTAAACGACATCTGACAACAAATCGCTGCGATCAGGCAGCGAGTTTGTCAGGATCGGAAAGCGTTTCTTTGAAACGTTCTTGGATGTCGTCCGGCGTGAACTGGCTATCCTGCAGAATACTGCGGGCAAGGCTTTCATGCCCGTCCTTCGCCAATAGGCGATACATCTGTACAAAGACATTTTCATGCGCCGTATGTTGCGCAGCGATTGTGCGGTAGATTGCAGCGGCTTTTTCAGTGCGTCCCATCAGCAAGAGCAGGCGGGCTTTTGAAATCAGCACGCGCTGCGACCCATGCGCTTTGGCCTCGACCTCATTCAAAAGGACCAGCGCCTGGTCGCGGGTGTCAAGCCGTCGACGCAGGAATTCAGAGGTCATCAACGTGACCTCGATGCTAGTGTGGTTGACGTCAGCAAGCCGCATAAAAGTATCATAAGCCATGTCAGGCATTCGGGCCTTTCCGTACCAGAACCCTAGATGTGCAAGGTAATACGGGTTGTCATCTGACATATCCGCTGCGCGCGACAGCGCACTGATACCTTCACCCAAATCACCTGACTCCAGCAGAATGTCGGCGCTGCGCTTTGCATAAAGCGGGTTGAACCTGTCCTGCGCCTCGGCCCGGGTGCTTTCTTTATAGGCGGCTTCGAACTCCTCCAAATAGCGCAGATAGATTGACATGGCGCTGGATAATTGCGGCGATCCGGCGATCTTTGAGGAAGATCGGACAAGTCGACTTAGCTCGTTTTGCAGCTTGCCCTTTTGCCAGAACGCGCGGTTCAGCTTCTTGCCATGAATAAACCGCCAATCCCGGACGGCCAGATCCCACGGGTAATACTGCGGTTTACCCTTATAACCACCGGGCAGCGCAATGGTGTTGAAGATGTCCAGTTCCGGATTGTTCTGTGGGAAAAGCCGGCCCTTGTTGCGCACAAGCCCTGCATCGAAGGGATAGATCGTTTGATCGCCCAACCATCCGACCGACAGCATCATGTTCAGGATACCGCCGACAATCTTGTCCAGCGGACCGAACCAGTATGCCGATTGGATACTACGCAAAGCTTTGGTCTTGTCGCCACGCTGCATGTATGACAGCGCGGAAAACGCATAAAGCGTCGCCATCGCTGCATCGGTCATGATCGGACGCTTGCGGGCCGTTTCAAGTATGTCATGCACCGCGGCAAGATCATCACACGCCCAAGACAACCGGCAAAGCTGCGGATAGGCGTAGGATCGCGAAAAGCCATCTTCGACCAGCTGCTGAATAATATCACGCGCTTCTTTCGGTTGACCGTTATTTTCATAGTGTTCGATGAGAAATGGAAAGTTCTGCCCGACATCACCATCGCCTAGGAAATAGCGTTCCGGCTGCGCAAGGCGGCTCGACATCAGGTTCATCGCCTTCGCGTGTTCCGCGTTGGATAGCGATGTTTGAACTGCAAAGACCTTGCCACCACCAATCGTGGCCGCCGTCTGTGAAAATGCGCTTTCCGGAGGGCCAAAAATCTGCGGGCACTTCGACATTGAAAACAGTTCCAGAAAATCGCGCTGTCCAGCAGTCAGTCCATCATTTGGGACGACGTCGTCGAATGCCAAAATGCGGCTATCGATTTCTTTGAGACGTGCAATCTCTTCTGGCGTGTCCGAAAAAATGATGCATCGGTCACCGCCGCCATCGAGGAACTGCCGGATATGGACCTCGTAAAATTCACGCGGGATGTACTTGTTCGGCCACAGCTTTTCTGACGTGATTGGATCGGAAATGATATCGCCGCGTCGGATGTGATAAGCGCGCAAGGACAGACCGGCAAAGCGGTCGTCGATTTCTTGCATCACCTGCGCCACGACCGGCGAGAATGGGATTTTCTTGAAATAGGTCGGCAATATCGCTTCGACTTCATCCGCATTTTCCCAAGGCAGAACAAGGCTGCCAAGAACGACCTCGGACAGAAACGATGCGCCCTTGCTGGCGGCACTGCGGATGGATTGCGGCGATGTCTCTTCAATCTTGTCCAGATTTGTCAAACTGGGCCAGATCCGGTTCAGGTCGTCGCCGCCAAAGAAATGTTGGGCGATAAAGTCCCTTGAAAAAATGTCGGACGGGCGACGGATTTCTTCGCTGGTGCGGCCATGTGTCGTCCAGCCCACCAGAAACGGAAGATCAAGCGTATCTGCGATCCGCATTGCGTTGATCATCGCGATCAGCCGCGCACCCATTCGGTCGTTGCGGTGCGCGATAATGCGGCCTTTCAGGTCACCGGTGTAAGTCACCGCTCCGACATTCTGTGCCGAGTCAGACTCCTCCAGGTCTTGTTTATCAAGCATGTTCGGCCCCTTTCACGCACCCACTGCGTCCTTCCAGTTCTTGGACAATGGGGTGCAAAAGTGGCGATAATCTTACGGTGATCCGACTTTTGTAGGGAATTTGTCGCGCTGACAGCCGCCGAAGACTTGTGTGTCATTGGTGACAAAGTCACCGTCGTGTGCGGCAGACTATGCTAAGGTCCGAAACAGGAAAGAGGAGAAACATCATGCAAATCTCGCGTAATCTTGGCACGACAGACCGTCTCTTGCGCCTTGTGATTGGCGCTATTCTTGTTGTTCTTGCCGCGATCGGCACAATCGGCGTTTGGGGATGGCTTGGCCTTATTCTGGTCGGAACGGCGGCCTTGAACTTCTGCCCGCTCTACCGCGTGTTTGGTTTCAAAACCTGCACTGACTGCTAGGCGTTCATCAGACCGAACGGTTCGCTGCAATTGCATTCATGCGTGCGCTACTGCATTCTAGCTGTCACTGATGGGATGCAAATGGCGATTGACGAAGAATGGGTCGAACGTTTTCCGGGTCTCTCTTATTTGGAGTCCCCGGTCAAAGACCTTTTGCTGAAACGCAGCGCGATCATTTCGGTCCCCGCCAACACAACGATCTTTGGCCCAGGCAATTCGCCGGAAAACATGCTGTTCCTACTGGATGGCACGGTGCGCGTACAACAAGTGTCGGATACCGGCCATGAGATCGTGCTTTACCGCATCCATGCGGGTGAAAGCTGCGTCCTGACGACGGCCTGCCTTCTTGCTTACGAACACTATGCTGCAGAAGGCATTTCGGAAACGCAGGTGCAGGCTGCAGCCATTCCTCGCGATGTATTTGACGATCTGGTCGCGCAATCAAAATCCTTTCGGGACTTCGTCTTTGCCGCGTTTTCAAAGCGAATTACCGACCTGTTCCACATGATTGACGAAGTCGCGTTTCAACGGCTGGACGTGCGACTGGCAGACAGGCTGATCGAATTGTCTGACGGTGCAGACACTATCGCGACGACGCACCAGAAACTATCGGTCGAACTTGGAACAGCGCGCGAAGTGATCTCGCGACAACTTCAGGAATTCCAGCGACGCGGCTGGATCGCGCAAAGCCGGGGCAGTGTAACTTTGCGCAACCGGGCGCAGCTGACACAACTGGCGCACCACAACACCTGAATCATCATCTCCGATTTAGTGACAATGTCACCGACGCCGGTCCCGAATAGGCCTATGCGAAGGGACCTTTTCGATAATTTCCGTTTCTCATCCGGAGGCAAAACCATGACCTACCCTGTCGACCTAACAATCAAGCCCGACGTTTCTGCACACTTCGACGAGGCGACGAATACAATTTCCTATATCGTCAAGGATCCCGAAAGCGATCATTGCGCGATCATAGATAGTGTGATGGACATCGATTATGCTGCCGGACGGATTACTTACGATCACGCGGACGCGCTGATTGCAGAAATCACGTCGCGCGGTCTCAAGTTGGATTGGATTATCGAGACCCATGTTCACGCCGACCACCTGAGCGCTGCGCCCTACATCCAGCAAAAACTTGGCGGCAAGATCGGTGTCGGTGAAAAGATCATGGTCGTGCAGGAAACCTTTGGGAAGGTTTTCAACGAGGGCACCGAATTCCAGCGTGACGGGTCGCAGTTCGATGCGCTCTTCAAGGATGGCGACACGTATATGGTCGGTAACATGCAAGGCTTTGCCATGTATACGCCCGGACACACGCCCGCATGCATGGTTCACGTTATGGGGAACGCCGCTTTTGTTGGTGATACACTGTTTATGCCCGATGGCGGATCTGCGCGTGCCGATTTCCCGGGCGGCGATGCAGGACAGCTTTATGATAGCATTCAGAAGGTGCTGGAACTGCCCGACAACATGCGTCTGTTCATGTGTCATGACTATGGGCCAAACGGCCGCGCGATCCAGTGGGAAACCACGGTTGCCGAAGAGAAGGCGCACAACATACATGTCGGCGGTGACAAGACACGTGAAGACTTCATCCGATTCCGCACCGAACGTGATGCGCAGCTTGCGATGCCCAACCTGATCATTCCATCACTGCAAGTGAACATGCGGGCAGGTGAACTTCCCAAAGACAAGGACGGCAACCCGATGTTGCGTGTGCCTGTCAACGGCCTTTGATTGAAAGGGATAGCCTCATGGAAATCAAATCACTGACCGCACGCCTGTCAGTCAGTCCGCAGGTCACTGCGGACGATATCCAGGCGATCAAGGACGCGGGCTTTCGCGCGATCGTGTGCAACCGCCCTGACGGCGAAGGCGCAGACCAGCCCACATTCGCAGAGCTGTCAAAAGCCGCAAAGGCCGCAGGTCTTGAAGCTGTCTATCAGCCGATTGTCGCAGGCAAGGTATCGGACGAGGATGCAGCCGCATTTGACATGGCGCTTGCAAAATTGCCTGGCCCCGTGCTTGCCTATTGTCGCACAGGCACGCGATCTGCCACGCTCTGGTCGCTTTCGCAGGCCGGCAACCGCAGCGTCGCAGACATCCTCGCGGCGACAAAAGCGGCGGGCTATGACATGGGTGGCGTGGTGCGCCGGATCGTGAATGGCGGCAAGACGCCAACTGATACGGGCGATGCACGCTATGAAGTCGTGATCGTTGGTGCTGGTGCTGGCGGGATAGCCGCAGCAGCAAGCCTGAAAGCCCGCAAACCAGGCCTTGAAATCGCGATCATCGATCCTGCCGATATCCATTACTATCAACCGGGCTGGACGATGGTGGGTGGCGGGATTTTCGACCCCGAACAGACAGCACGCACGATGGGGTCCCTCATCCCGCAAGGTGTGCACTGGATCAAGGCCGCAGTCGCTGCGTTCGAACCACAGAATGATGCCATCATCCTCGACGGATGTCGGGTCGTCAAATATGGCCGCTTGATTGTCTGCCCGGGACTGAAACTCGACTGGAACAAGGTCGAAGGCCTAGTTCAGACATTGGGCCAGAACGGCGTGACTTCGAATTATCGTTACGATTTGGCCCCCTACACTTGGCAGTTGGTGAAGGGTCTGAAAAAAGGTCGCGCGATCTTTACCCAGCCGCCGATGCCGATTAAATGCGCCGGTGCCCCACAAAAGGCGCTGTACCTCTCAGCGGATGCTTGGCACCGTCGCGGGGTCCTCAAGAACATGGACATCCAGTTCAACAACGCAGGCGGCGTCCTGTTCGGGGTCAAAGATTATGTCCCCGCACTGATGGATTACATCAACAAATATGACGCCACGCTGAACTTCTTTCATAACCTTGTCGCTGTGGACGGCCCTTCAAAGAAGGCGTGGTTCGATGTGGCAGTACCAGATGCGCCTGTCGAACGGGTCGAGATTGAATTTAATATGATGCATGTCTGCCCACCACAAACGGCCCCCGACTTCATTCGTGTTTCTCCGCTGGCAGACGCCGCAGGCTGGGTCGATGTGGATCAAGCGACGCTGCGCCACAAGACCTATGGCAACATCTGGTCGCTTGGGGATGTCATGAACGCGCCCAACGCCAAGACGGCTGCGGCAGCACGCATTCAAGCCCCGATCGTGGCCGAAAACATCGTGGCAGATATGCGTGGCGGATCGCCAGTTGCACAATACAACGGCTATGGTTCCTGCCCATTGACAGTCGAGCGTGGCAAGATCGTTCTGGCCGAATTCGGCTATGGCGGCACTCTGCTGCCCAGCTTCCCAAAGTTTTTGATCGACGGGACCAAGCCCACACGCGCAGCATGGTTCCTGAAGGAAAGGATGCTGCCCCCTGTTTACTGGAAAGGTATGCTCAAAGGTCGGGAATGGATGGCCAAGCCTGAAAAGATCGCCGCCGAGTAGTACCAGCAACCGTCCCTTGCGCGAACAGAAGGGGCGGTTGCCCTGAATAGAGAAGAACATGATGCTTTCCCGCTACCTGCCAATTCTTGTCTGGGGTCGCGATTATTCGCGCGCCGCATTGTCGAACGATCTGATGGCAGCGTTGATCGTAACGATCATGCTGATCCCGCAATCACTGGCTTATGCGCTGTTGGCGGGGCTTCCGGCCGAAGCCGGACTTTACGCATCCATCGTGCCGATCCTGCTTTACGCAGTATTTGGGACGAGCCGCGCGCTGGCAGTCGGACCCGTTGCGGTTGTCTCATTGATGACAGCCGCCGCTCTTAGCAATATCGTCGAACAGGGCACAATGGGTTACGGAGTTGCGGCACTTTCGCTTGCAGCATTGTCAGGCCTGATGCTGATCGTGATGGGATTGTTCCGTCTTGGGTTCGTTGCGAATTTCCTGTCACACCCCGTCATTGCAGGGTTCATTACGGCATCAGGGATCATCATCGCCGCCAGCCAGATAAAACACATCCTTGGTATTGACGCAGAAGGGCATAACCTACTGGAGCTTGTCATTTCGCTTGTGACCCATCTGACGGAGTCGAACTGGATCACCGCAGTTATTGGCATTGCAGCGACCGCATTTCTGTTCTGGGTCCGCAAAGGGCTGAAACCCCTCCTAGAAAGCCTTGGGCTGAAGCCGAGACTGACAGGAATACTCGTCAAAGCGGGTCCGGTTGCTGTCGTGGTCGTAACGACGATTGCGGTCTGGTCGTTCGGACTGGACGAAAATGGGGTCAAGATCGTCGGGGATGTGCCGCAAAGCCTTCCACCCTTCACGCTTCCATCTTTTTCGCCGTCGCTACTAGGTCAGCTTCTATTGCCCGCTTTTCTGATTTCAATCATCGGCTTTGTTGAATCGATCTCCGTCGCCCAAACCCTCGCCGCGAAAAAGCGCCAGCGGATTGATCCCGATCAGGAATTGCTCGGGCTTGGGGCGGCAAATATCGGGGCATCCCTCACCGGTGGATTTCCAGTGACAGGAGGTTTTTCGCGGTCGGTCGTCAACTTTGATGCAGGCGCGGAAACGCCAGCCGCCGGTGCATTTACGGCGCTGGGACTTGCCATCGCTGCCGTTTCGCTTACTCCGCTGATCTACTTCCTTCCCAATGCAACGCTAGCAGCAACGATCATCGTCGCAGTTCTGAGCCTTGTTGATTTCTCGATCCTGCGCCGGAGCTGGCATTACTCAAAGGCGGATTTCGCCGCGGTACTAACGACAATCATCGTGACCCTCGCTTTCGGAGTTGAAGCCGGGGTGTCCGCCGGGGTGGGTCTGTCGATCCTTTTGCATCTCTACAGATCCTCTAGACCACACATTGCAGAGGTCGGGCAGGTTCCCGGCACCGAACACTACCGTAACATCCTACGCCATGACGTGATGACAGACCCCACGGTCGTTTCGCTCCGCGTGGACGAAAGCCTTTACTTCGCAAACGCACGGTTCCTCGAAGATAAGATTCAAAACCGGGTCGCCGGCGACAAGCAGATCAGGCACGTCATCCTGCAGTGCTCTGCCATCAATGAAATCGACTTGAGCGCGCTGGAGTCGCTTGAGGCCATCAACCAGCGACTGCG
The DNA here is from genome assembly GCF_900109295.1 of Cognatiyoonia koreensis. Lineage (NCBI taxonomy): Bacteria > Pseudomonadati > Pseudomonadota > Alphaproteobacteria > Rhodobacterales > Paracoccaceae > Cognatiyoonia > Cognatiyoonia koreensis. Next base: position 884,004 of record NZ_FOIZ01000002.1, on the reverse strand, counting down.
CGAAATGGATGTCAAACTTCATCTTTCCGAAGTCAAAGGCCCGGTGATGGATCGTTTGAAAAAGGGACATTTCCTCAAAGAAATGACCGGTAAGGTTTTTCTGTCGCAATTCGAAGCCGCTCATAGTCTGAGAGGCCCGGAATTCAGAAATTCTGATGTCAACAAGGCAGCAGCCAACTGACGGCCTTATGGCTGGATCGTACGTGTGTTTAACCGCTCAAGGTTCACGATCGTCGAGAGCATCAAACGATCATGGCTCCAGTCATTGACAGGCCTCAACGCAACAGTAGCCCCCATCACGATCATGACAAGCGCCAGCATCACCGTCTTGCTTGCAAGGCTGTGACCCACTGTCGATGGACCATCAAGAACCGAAACGATCCGCTGCATCAGGAAGCTTTCGGAGTGGCTTGCACTGGCACGCTGATCCAGCTGCACGAAAGGCACGCTCGGCGTCATGATCTGGTTGCTGTGGTCACGGGTCAGGCTATTCTTACAGACGCGCAACAGGCACTCGCAATAGGCTCGGATCAAGTGGGTCCTGCGGCAAAGCACCTGCTGATCGCAGGCCAATTCCCGAATGCGCTCCACGTCACGTTTGCAGTATGCAAATGCCGGATTCCAGAAGAAGAACGGGCGTAGCAATTCCAAACCGATTTCCCAAGTCAAATCACGTTGACGGATGTGCTGCATTTCGTGACTGACGGCAATGCGCACATCATTGTTGTGCGCCAAAAGCCCGGTCGGCAACACGACGTAATGCCTGAATAAGCCGCGGGTCGAGAACGGCACCGTCGTTTCATGTGTAAATCGGACATCCACCCGCCCGATCCGGCGCAGGACGTAACTCTCTTTGATTATTCTAACGAGCTTGATCGTGGTCAGCGCGTTTTTCACAACGATGTAAAGAAAACCAGACAGCAATCCGACAACCACTAGACTGCCAATCCAGCTTCCCATAGTCACAATGTCGCGCGTCAACTCAGTGCGCAGCATAAGGAAGCTTTCGAACTTGGAAGGGGCCATGGCAATGTTGCCATGCAAGTATTGCGCCACAAGAAAATCAGAGAATGTCAGCCCATTTCGTGACGAGACAATGCCAATGCGATGACTTGCGTCGAACAGAAACAGGAGCAGCGGAGTTAGGGCAACCATGCTGATTACCCCATAAAGCAGGTGAAGCTGCATGACGTAGGCGTTTCGCAATCGGGTGCGCGTGATTAGGGTCTTCGCTCCGCACCACACAAGTGCGACGATAAGAAGAATTACGTTGGTATCGAAATAGGCGCTTAACAGGTGTTCAGCGGTCATTGTTCGGTCAACCTCCTCTCCAGAAGTGCCCGTATTTCTTCCAATGCTTGATCTGAAATGCCCTGATCATCAACCAATCGTGCCACCATCGAAGCAGGCGTTCCGTCAAACAGCTTGTCTGACAGGTCGCGCAGCGTTTTGGCCTGATAGGCGTCTTTCTCCAGGATCGGCTTATAGACGAATGTCTTGCCTTGCTTTTCGCTTGTCACAAATTCTTTTTGTTCCATGATCCGCAGGATTGTGGCAGCAGAGGTATAGGCAAGGTCGCGTTCGGGTGCGAGCCGTGCCAGCACATCACGTACCGACCCTTCGCCCAGCGCCCAAAGCTCAGTCATGAACTCCAGTTCGACCTCGGTCAGAAACTCACTTTTCTTCTTTTGCCGCATACCACCTACCGTTTTCATTAGACCTACTCGCCCCGCGCAGGAGTAAATACGAAGGTTTTCGTAAGTCCAAGAACTTTGTCAGACTTTCCAAAAGCAAAAGAGCCCCCATCCGACGCTGATTGCCAATGGCCCCCAAAGGGGTGATCCAAAGAAGAAGAGCCATGCAAGAAAGATGTATGTCGCTCCAAGCAGCGACAGGAACAACCGGTCCCCCCGCGTGGTCGTCAATCCCAAGGCACCCTTGCGCTCAGACGTTCCAGGATACTTGATCTCGATAAAGGTGATGATCCCCATCGCCGTGAAAAGGCCGATGAAGAACAGCCCTGTTGGCCATGTCCACGCCATCCAACCAAACATCTCAGACCCTCCCCAGGGCAAAGCCCTTCGCGATGTAGTTGCGTACGAAATAAATCACGATCGCCCCTGGAATGATTGTCAACGTTCCAGCTGCCGCCAACAGGCCAAGCTCGTAACCCGCGGACGATGCCGTCTTGGTCATGGTCGCTGCAATCGGTTTGGCCTCAACGGCTGTCAGTGTCTTGGCGAGCAATAGTTCGACCCACGAAAACATGAAGCAGAAGAACGCAGCGACGCCGACCCCTGCCTTAATCGTCGGCAGAAAAATCGTCAGGAAAAAGCGTGGAAAGGAATAGCCGTCCACATAGGCGGTTTCGTCCAGTTCCTTCGGTACGCCGCCCATGAAACCTTCAAGTATCCAGACCGCCAGCGGGATATTGAACAGGCAATGCGCCAGCGCTACAGCGATATGGGTGTCAAATAGACCTACAGCTGAATAAAGCTGGAAGAATGGCAGTGCGAATACTGCCGCCGGTGCCATTCTGTTCGTCAGCAACCAGAAGAACAGCGTTTTGTCCCCCAGAAACCGGTAACGACTGAAGGCATACGCTGCTGGCAAAGCCACCGCGAGCGAGATCACCGTATTGAGTGAAACGTAGATGATCGAGTTGATGTAACCCCAATACCAGCTTGGGTCGGTAAAGATCGTGCGATAATTTTCCAGTGTAACGGTGCGGGGAAAGAGGCTGAAACCTGACAGAATCTCGTTCGTGGTCTTAAACGACATCGATACCAGCCAATAGATCGGCAGTAGCAAGAACAGGATGTAAAGGATCGGGATGAGTGAACGCTTTCTCATTGCGCGTCGTCCTTTGTCATCAGCGTATAGAACAGCCAGCTCACCAACAACGTGATCGCGAAGTAGATCAGCGACATCGCAGCGGCTGGGCCAAGATCGAATTGCCCGAGAGCGATTTTCACAAGATCAATGGACAAGAGCGTTGTCGAATTTCCCGGACCACCCCCTGTAAGAACAAAAGGTTCAGTATAGATGTTGAAGCTGTCCATGAACCGCAGCAATATCGCGATGGTCAGTACCTGCTTCATCTTGGGAAGCTGAATGTACCGAAACACCTTGAAGGGCGTCGCACCGTCAATTTTGGCGGCCTGATAATACGCATCTGGGATTGAAACCAAACCAGCATAGCAAAGCAGCACAACAAGCGAGGTCCAGTGCCATACATCCATGACGATGATCGTGACCCAAGCCGATACCGGTTGCTGCGTCATATCATAGGGCACACCCAGCACATCGTTCATGAAATAGCCCAGCATCCCGATCTTGGGCAGCGTGAAGATATTCCACATGCTGCCCACCACATTCCACGGGATTAGCATCGGCAGTGCCATCAGCACGAGGCATACAGAGACCCAGACGCCCTTGCGTGGCATGGCCAGCGCGATGACAATTCCCAAAGGGATCTCGATCGCAAGAATGATCGCGGTGAACAAGAACTGCCGGCCCAACGCCGCATGAAACCGCTCGGATGCAAGTAATTCCTCAAACCAGCGCAATCCCTCGAAGAAGAACACATTGTTCCCGAAGGTTTCCTGTACCGAATAATTCACGACGGTCATCATAGGAATCAGCGCGTTAAAGGCGACGAGGAACAGGACCGGCAGAACAAAGAACCAGGCCTTTTGGTTTTGAGTTTTCATGTTGCTGCCTCCGAGGTCAGCCAGCCGTCACGGTAAAGCCGGGTTTGGTTCTGCTGGAACGCCAAACGAATATTCTCGCCCTGTTCGGGTGGTGAATCTTCGGTAACGGCCTTGATCGAAGTGTCACCGATCATTGCTTCGATCACACTATGGCGACCGACATCTGACACCTTGCGGACAACCGCTGGCAGTCCTTGATCGCTGACGCGAATGAATTCAGGACGTACACCGATCTGCGTTAGGCCTGCTTCGCCTGTGACCTTCCCTTCGAGTGGAACATGATGGCCCTGCAAGAACGCGCCGCCGTCCCGCACGTCAGCAGGCAGGATATTCATGCCGGGTGAACCGATGAAATGGCCGACGAACGTATGCGTCGGACGCTCGAACAATTCGACGGGTGTACCGATCTGGACCACTTCACCTTCCTGCATGACAACTACCTGATCCGCGAAGGTCAGCGCCTCGGTCTGGTCATGTGTGACATAGATCATCGTCACGCGAACCTTCTGATGCAGTTCTTTCAGCTTACTGCGCAACTTCCATTTCAAATGCGGGTCGATCACCGTCAGCGGTTCATCGAACATCACGACGTTGACGTCATCGCGGACGAGACCGCGCCCCATCGAAATTTTTTGCTTGTTGTCAGGTGACAGACCCGCTGCCCGCTTCCGCAGCATCTCGGTCACTTCCAGCATCTCAGCGATCTCTTTCACGCGCTGGTCTACTTTATCGGCCGGAACGCCGCGGTTGCGCAGTGGAAAGGCGAGGTTGTCGTAAACCGACATCGTGTCATAAATAACGGGAAACTGGAAAACTTGCGCGATGTTGCGCTGATCTGGCGGCAGGTCAGTTACATCCTTGTCATCGAACAGGATGTGCCCTTCTGACGGATGAAGAAGCCCGGAAATGATGTTCAGCAAGGTTGACTTACCGCACCCTGATGGCCCCAGAAGGGCATAGGCCCCACCATCTGACCAATTGAGGTCGATCTCGTTCAAGGCAAAGTCATCCGGTGAACTCGGGTTGGCAAGATAGCTGTGCCGCAACTTGGAAAGCGAGATTTTTGCCATCAGACTGATCCTTCCTTCGCAGGCGATCCGTCTGACGCGAAATAGAAACATGCTGCCGGATCAAGATAAAAGGGATGGGACTTGCCGATTTCATAAGGATGCACCCCGTGAGCAAGGGAAACCCAGTCAGCGCCAGGCATACGAAAATGTGCAGAGCTTTCTGAACCGGACAGTTCAGTCACCAGAACGTCACCCACCAACGCCACAATATTCTTCGCGGTGGGCGTAGGTGTTACATGATGCGGCCGAACGGCTAACGTGTATTCCCCGTCGGCAAGATCACTCACCGCCACAGTCCATTTTGCGGCTCCCATTTGTATTTCATTGCCGCGTTTGGACACAGACGCGGTGTTGATCGGAGGGTCGGAAAAGACGGCGGCCGCCATCAGTGACCCCGGTTTGCGATATATATTGGCAGTTTCGCCAAATTGGACGACATGGCCATCATCCATCAAACCTGTGTACCCACCAAGCAACAAGGCTTCTTCGGGCTCTGATGTGGCATAAACGACCACGGCACCACGCCCTTTGAAAAGCTCCGGCAATTGTTCACGCAGTTCCTCGCGCAGCTTGTAATCGAGGTTCGCCAAAGGCTCATCAAGAAACACGGCGCGGCTCTCCTTCGCGATGGCGCGGGCCAATGCGGTGCGCTGTTGCTGACCGCCCGACAATTCATGAGGACGGCGGTTCAACATGGGGCGCAGCTGCAAGATGTCAGCTGCTTCTTCCACGCGGCCCTGAATTTCGGATTTCGGCATGCCTGCAACCTTCAAGGGGGAGGCGATATTGTCGAAAACGGTCATGTGCGGGTAGTTAACGAAGAACTGGTGAACAAGGCTGATGTTGCGCTTTTGTGTACTCAGCTTTGTCACATCATTGCCGTCCATGATGATCTGCCCATCGGCAATCGGATCAAGACCAGCCATCATCTTGATCAGGGACGTTTTTCCCGATCCGGTTTTGCCAAGAAGCACATTGAAATGACCGGTCTCCAGCGTCAGCGTTGTTGGCTTGATGTGGACCTGACCATTCACGACCTTGGTGATATTGTTTACTTGCAGTGTCATGTCGACCTTTGAGGCATCAGCTAAATTGACCGGAGCCCGTTACAGGCCCCGGTCGTGTCGGCGCACAAAGCGCCGGACAGGGAGGTTTATTCAGAAGCCCAGCGTGCAACCAACTCGTCGTAGTTGACTGTCTCGCCTTGCGGTTTCTCGTTCTCCAAGGGAGGCTTCGCGCCACCGTTTTCGAACCAATACTCCGCAGTCTGTTCCTCATTCAGACGTGGACCACATCCGCCATAGACGTCGGCGGCTTCGTCAGCTGCCTGCATCCGGGCCATGGTGATATCCATTTCCTCAGCCAGTCGGTCCATCGCTTCCTGAGGCGTAAACGCACCGGAGTTTACGTCACCGATCTGCTGCCACCAGATTTGGGCAAGCTTGGGATAGTCAGGCACATTGATCCCGGTTGGCGACCAGCGCACCCGATCAGGTGAGCGATAGAATTCAACCAATCCGCCGAGTTGTGGCGCACGCTCCGTAAAGGACTCGTGGTTGACCGAACTGTCGCGAATGAATGTCAGACCCACGTGGGACTTTTTCACGTCAACAGTTTTGGACGTCACGAACTGGGCGTAAAGCCAGGCGGCTTGTGCACGATCAGACGGTGTGGATTTCAGGAAAGTCCAAGACCCCACATCTTGATAACCAACTTTCTGGCCGTCTTCCCAATATGGGCCGTGCGGGCTTGGGGCCATACGCCAAAGCGGCGTGCCCTCTTCGTCTACCGTGTTGTTGCCAGCAGACTGCGGGGCAACCATGTCGGCGGTGAAAGCTGTGTACCAGAAAATCTGCTGGGCGACGTTGCCTTGGGCCAATGCCGGCAATGACTGGTAAAAGTCATAGCTTGCCGCACCCGGAGGCGCGTAGTTCCGCAACCACTCATCCCACTTGCGGATCGCATAGACTGCAGCCGGACCGTTGGCAGCACCACCACGGGTGACGGACGCACCAACCGGGTTACACGTACCCGCTTCCATGCGGATGCCCCATTCATCAATCGGCACACCATTCGGCTCACCTTTTGACCCGGCACCGGCCATAGACAGCCAAGCGTCGGTCATGCGCCAGCCAAGATCGGGGGCACGCTTGCCGTAATCCATGTGGCCGTAGATACGCACGCCTTCGATTTCCTGCACATCGTTGCTGAAGAACTCGGCAATGTCTTCGTAGGCGGACCAGTTAACAGGCACGCCCAGATCATAGCCATACTTTGCTTTGAACTGTTCCTGCAGGTCTTCACGATCAAACCAGTCTTTGCGGAACCAATACAGGTTCGCAAATTGCTGATCTGGCAACTGGTACAAATTACCATCAGGACCGGTCGTAAACTGGATGCCCATAAAGTCTTCAAGATCCAAGGTCGGGGATGTCGTTGCCGCCCAATCACCGGCCATCTGTTCGGTTAGATTGTACGCCTGTTGTAGACGCGAATGGGTGCCGATTAGATCAGAGTCATTAACGTAGCCGTCATACAGGTTCCGGTTGGTCTGCATCTGGGTCTGCACAGCCTGTACGACCTCACCTTCACCCAAGATCTGGTGATTTACTTTGATTCCGGTGATTTCCTCGAAAGCCTTTGTCAGCACTTCGCTCTCGTACGAATGCGTCGGGATGCCTTCGGACAAGACGTTGATTTCCATGCCAGCAAAGGGCTGTGCAGCTTCTATGAACCACTGCATTTCTATCAGCTGTTCGTCTTTTGAAAGTGTTGACGGTTGAAATTCTTGATCAATCCAACGCTGTGCTGCGGCTTCATCAGCCATAGCGCTATTGGACCCCGCAATCACAGCAGACACTGCAACTGCGGAGAGCAGATACTTGCGCATCTTTTCTCCTCCCTTGAGATTTATTGAGCCGGTTTTCGCCGACACTTTACCATGGTGGCTGTTTGCACATCTTGTCAAACTAAAAATTTAGTAGTTGCGCAAAGGCCTTCAAAATAGGACCCGAAGGCCTGCGTGAACATGGTCAGTGGCCGAAATCGATCTTGTCCTCTGGAACCTGAGAATGAGATGTAACACGACTCACTCTTACGCTATCGACTTTTGAGAAACCCATGTGGAAGGCTACGCACATCCCAGAATGCGCTCGATTGCGAATTCCAAGTGAGGCTGCCGGATAAACGATTTCAAACGCCAAGGCCTAAACTCTTGAAAAGGCCCACCACGTCCGCCCAGGCCTGCGTCTCCGTGATCTCACACGCGATGTCACTGCTGTTCAGGTAACACGCGAGCTTGTCAAAGGCGGTATTACTGGTCTGCCCGTTCCCAAAATCTCTCCGTATCGGCAGAGGCCGAGATGTTCAGATTGTGGGATGTAGGCAAAGGCCCCGATCACGCCGCGAACGAACAAGGATCGGATAATCTGGCAACTAAAAGCGCCGCTTTCAGCAATGAAATCTTGTTTAAAGATATATAGGGTTAAAGCTGCACATCGATGACTTACTTGAGAGACCGGTTCATCGTCTCTTGCATGCGGAGCAACACTGCTTGACGACGGGCCTGCAAGCCGGGCAGACGGAATATTTTTTCCATTCCGTAGTCGCGAAAACCGAAAAACCGGATGGCTGCCTTCACTTTGCGTAGCTTGTTGTCAACGGCGAGGTGCAGTTTGGAAAGCCTGCCCATTGGTTGGAGATCACGGTGTGCACGTTCGTAGCCAAGTTCGTCCATCAGCGGCCCGCATCGATGCTCGACAAGGGCCGTCTGGCGGGACGTCAGTTTCCGTTTCCATTGCTGGGTCAGTTTCGGATCGGGTTTATCATAGGTGCTCTTTTCAGCGTAGCCGAACATAGCATCGGTGAACGCGATACCAAGAAAATCGCACAGTCGGGACAATTCGGATGACGGGTTCATGACCAGGTCTTCATAACGCACTTCAGCATAGCGGCGCGGGTTCAGTGTCTTTTTCTTGCGCGCCCAGCTTTCCTCTGCGGCCAACCAGAAGTCAGCACCGTAGTAGACATTTCCAGACCACCCGAAACGAGTTGCCGAATTGGCAACGTCGCGGGGATCGCGATAAATGTGTATGTAACGCGCCGTCGGAAACAGACGATCGAGGACGTCGATATCGGCATGAAACGTAATGACCGGCGGCCCATCCCGGCCATCCTTCATCGCGGCAATCATGTGGTCGCGCAAAGCAAGACCGTCCAATCCATCAGGACAGGTCAGATTTCGCATACGAAAGACCCGCTCGTGGCGCAGCCAGTGAGTGTTATATCGAAAGTCTTCTGCATGCGGATCGATCAGACCGTCAACTATGAACTGGTTTTCACCTATCTCGACAAGTTCTGGATGTGCCCCAAGCATCAGCCGGAACATCGTCGTTCCAGACCGCACAGAGCCGTAAATGATGATTGGGTCTTGAGAGATCTCGGTCACGTTAAATGCGCCTTATCGAGGAGTGAAGCGATCAATTGGCAGCGCTGCCTTCTTTCAGACGGTATATTGTGATGATCGGGGTTGCATGAACGAGGTCGTAATTTTCTTCTAGGTAGTTCGGGATCAGACTGCGATCCTTGAAGTAAAACAAATCCTCGGAAGCATCAGATACGATAAACTCTGGCAAACTTTCCATCACGCGTCTGAGTTCGTCGGGCTCGATATATCCAGCTTCTTCCAACGGCGTCGTAATCGATTCTCTGACGATGTTGCTCGGATGAGCTACCACACGCGATACTGTAGGAAGATTAAGATAGTGCAAGATCAAGTGATTGGACAACGCCCAGACTCTGTCATCTGGTGCCATCATATCGTCCAGCACAATCGACGCTGCCAAGATATCATATTGCTCCGTAGCATAGCCATGCTTCGTCAATACCTGCAAACTGGTCGGCACCACTCGCACCATCGCAGCCATAACCGGAATTAAAACAATAACTAGGGCCAAACCGCGCCAGATCATCCATCTTTGCAATCGACCGATTAACACGGCTACGAAAAGGCAAGTCAGCGGAAAGAACTGAAGCCAATAGTGTCCGTACAGCGAGCCGCTATTTAGAATCGACCACTGGATCGAGATCAAAAAAACCCATATCAATGCCCACTCCATGCGGACCTGTCGGAGGCGAAGAGGCTTTTTTATCTTATCTGCCGACTGAGGCCAAAGTGAAGCCACAATTCCAAGCACAGTGAGTATGGTAAACGGAACATACAAATACGGTGCTTCAGACATTGTGCGGATCCATACTCGCACATGACTAACGCCGGCAATGATCGGGCCCCATTTCCATTCTTTTGAATAACTGATCGCGACCTCAACGCTTGCAAGCCACAGTTCGTGTAACGCGTTCCCGTTGGCGAAGATGCCAAGAATTATCGCTAAAGGAACCATACCCCCTGCCCCGTAAGCAAAGGGTGACATCCTGACAAAACCAAATCGACCCGGCCAGATCAGGCCCAGCACTGCAATCAACAAACCACTGGCTACCGCCATGTAGGCCAGATTGCTCCGGGTCAAGACGGCGATCCCAACAAGGATACCCGCACAAAAAACTGCAGGGGACTTCCTCGGATAGACCAACAAAAGCAAGAGGGCTACCATCACCGCCGCCATGGCCGGGAGCGCCGCAGAAGTATGAAGGCCCGGCTCGACCGCATGGATGGCGACGTACAGAGCTGACGCAGACACGGCGGCAAGGTCATCGACATACCTTCGCGAAATGAAAAAAATCGTCACAGCAACAATCCACATGGAAAAGTCACCCAAGAACCGCGCCGACTGGACAGATTCACCAAATAACGACATCCAGCCAGCGAAGATAAAAAAGAGCATTGGTGGCTTGTTGTCGAAACGCTCGACATAAGGAAGTGTCCCGTCCCGCAGATCAGACGCCAGCAACATAAATGTAGACTCGTCCCAATCGATAACCTCACGCACCAAAGCACCGCTTTGGGTCAGCAACACCAGAACGGCCAATCCGACCGGCCATAGCCAAACGACATGGGTGCGAATAAACGTCATGGCTTTTTCACAAACCGCTTTCGGAAGACCAGATAGCGGCTGCCAAGGAAATTGAACGCCATTCCGGCCGCAATTCCTGCTAGGGCAGCCAGTTGCAAAGTAAATGTGCCATCGTCACCCAAGTTGTTCCGCACGGTTAAGGCAACGACGTAGTTGACCACCATGCCGAATGCGCATGCTCCGACAAAGCTGACGAACTGGCGCAGGATCGCGCCATCGCGCGCATAGGAAAACGTGAATCTTCTGTTCAGCAAGAAATTCGTCACGATGCTGACTGCAATCCCGCCCGCAAGACAAATCCAATCAGGAAGACCCATCACGCTCAACACGCTGAGCACACTGAGATTTACCACAACTCCCGACATCCCGACGACGAGGAACTGTGCAAGATACATCATGTTGGAGAATTTATAGAGGTAAAGCCGCCGCAAATGCTGAATGTATTTCAGCTGCTCTTTGAACGTGAGCTTGGATTCTCCATGGACCCGGTCAGTAAAGTGGATGGGGACCTCGCCGACATTCTCAAGACCGCACTTCACAATAAGCTCAAGCGCGATCTTGTACCCGACAGGGCTGAGCCAATCAGCGGCCTCAAAATCTGATTTGCGCAGGACAAAAAAACCGGACATAGGGTCGCGTACTTTTGTCAGGGGCCGGGCCAGCAGCGTGGCGACCAGGGAGTTCAGCCAACGGCCGATACCCCAATCGTCGTCCGTTGATCCGCCCGGAACATAGCGCGATCCGATCACCATTTGCTGACCGGCCCGCAAACCCAGAACCATCTGAGGCAATGCCTCCGGCGGATGAGATAGATCGCAATCCATGCAGGCGAGAACCGGGTACTTAGCTTGCGTGAACCCTTCAATAACAGCCTGACTAAGCCCGCGGTTCTCAGTGCGCGTGATGATACGGGCCCAATCATGCCCGGCCGCCGCGACGGCTTCTACGCTACCATCTTGGCTGTCATCATCCATGAATAGCACTTCCACCGGAGCGTCATACTGAGCTCGAAATACCTCCAGCCGTTTCAGCAAATGAGGGATATTGTCCACTTCCTGATAGGTGGGGACGATAATACTGATGCCGGTCCCCAGTGGGAGGTCAGACCCAACGGGTGGTGGCGCACCAAAAACCATACTAAGCCTCAAACTAGACATCTCACGCGCGAATGGCGCAAGACACCGGTAACACGATCAAGAAATGAAGAATTACTTCGCAAATTGCCGCCTGATAAGATCGTTTCTTGCCGGATAGGTCAACAAGCGATGGCCGTCATCGCTTTCGCGGAGTTCGGAAGTCAATAATTCCGGAATCGCTTTGGACGGGCTGCGGCGGTTGTGCTAGACAGCGGCAAATACGGGGATCACCCACTTAGTAAGATGCAGCCTAGCAGTACGATCATCATCCCCGCCCACGACGAGGCTGACTACATTGACGCATGCTTGTGCGCTCTTTTGCAACAAGATGGGTCTGCCGGGAAAATGCGGGTCATTGTGGCGGCCAATGCCTGCACAGACGACACTATCCAGATCGCGCGCGCCAGAACAGAAGCATTCATGGCCCGTCAGGCGGAACTGCTGGTTCTGGATCTGAAGGCACCGGGCAAGATTGGGGCACTGAACAGCGCTGAAGCAAAGCTTGAACCGGGGATCCGGATCTATCTTGACGCGGACGTGATATGTGAACCCGATCTGATTGGGCAACTGATCGCCGCTCTTCAAACCGATGAACCCTGCTACGCGACTGGGCGTTTGACCATTGCGCCTGCGCAAAGCTGGGTCACACGGGCTTACGGACGCCTTTGGCAGCGCCTTCCCTTTTATCAAAGCGGTGCCGTCGGTGCCGGACTTTTCGCCACGAATGCAGCCGGACGCGCACGCTGGGGTGCCTTTCCCGACATCATATCGGATGACACGTTCGTGCGGCTCTGCTTTGCCCCGTCCGAGCGTGTCGAAGTGCCCGCGCGTTTTCACTGGCCCATGATTGAGGGGTTCGCGGGGCTTGTGAAAGTCCGTCGGCGGCAGGACGCAGGCGTTGCAGAGGTTCGAGCATTGTATCCTGATCTCGTCGACAACGAAGGTGCACAACAACTGACCAAACCACAGATCGCAAAGCTTGCCCTCGGCACACCGCTGGCTTTTTCAGTTTACGCCGCTGTCGCTCTGGCAGTAAAAACGAAACGTCCAACCAAGGACTGGGTACGTGGCCGATAGATCAGTAAAATACGTAGCGATCATCGGTACCGGCTTTGTTGCCGACCTCTACATGACTTCTTTGGCGGTTTACCCCGATATCAAGATTAAGACTGTCTGGGACATCGATGCTGACCGGCTCCGGGCTTTCACTAAGCACTGGAACGTGTCCGCAGCCACAGGCCTTGACGATCTGCTAGATCGTTGCACCGATCAAGATCTGATCTTGAACCTGACCAATCCGTCGGCGCACTATGATGTGTCGCGGGCCTGCATTGAAGCTGGCCGGAACGTTTACAGTGAAAAGCCATTGGCGATGACGCTGAACGATGCCCGTAATCTGCATGACCTGTCAAAGACCAAGGGCGTCCGCTTGGCTTCCGCGCCCTGCAGCTATCTGAGCGAGACAGCACAGACGCTTTGGGCGGCCCTGAGGGATGGCCAGATCGGGACACCGCAACTAGTTTATGCCGAACTGGATGACGGCTATATCAGTCAAGCTCCCTACGAAGGCTGGATCAGTGCGTCGGGGGCCCCTTGGCCTGCCATGGACGAATTCGAGGTTGGCTGCACGCTTGAACATGCTGGGTACTATCTGACCTGGCTGATGATGTGTTTTGGGCCGGTTAGACACGTCGTCGCTGGCTCTGCCGAACTGGACACGACGAAACTGAACGGGGCAAACGGCGCTCCTGATTTCTCTGTCGCAGTGCTTTATTTTGATAACAATGTCGTTGCACGGCTTACGTGTTCGATTCTTGCTAAACATGATCATGGAATGCGCGTATTTGGCACTGATGGCACGCTGGAAGTGCACGAATGCTGGGACAACAGCGCAACGGTGCGCAAACGCGTACGCAAGAAAATCCGCAGGCGCCTGATTGAATGGCCGCTTACGAAGCGGCTGAAGCTGCGCCAGCCGACCCATCCCAAGGTGAAACGCACCGGTGCCGCGTCAATGAATTTCGCCCTCGGCCCCGCAGAAGTGCTCGAAGCAATTGCCAGTGGTCGCCCTAGCCGGATGGGGGCCGATTTTGCACTCCACCTGACCGAAGTCACACTGGCGATTCAAAATTCCGGCAAAACAAAGGGTGCGCAAATTATGACCACGGATTTCGCTTCTGTCCCACCTATGCCATGGGCAAAGGCGCTAAAATGACGCGGATCATGATCACCGGCGCATCGGGTTTTCTTGGACAAGCTCTTTTGCAGGCGGCAAAAGCAGAGGGGCACGGGATTGTTGCCCTGACGCGGTCCACTGGTTCAAGTGTGGCCCAACAGGATAGCCACGTCCAAACTGCCAAATTCGATCTAGGCGCGCCTGATGCCGTGGAACACCTCCAAAGTGCGCTTGAAGGGATCGATGTCGTTATCCACGCAGCCGCCAGTTTTTCAGGAACCGCAGAAGCACATGCGCGCGATACGCTCAAAGCGACGGAAAACTTGCTGGCAGCGATGACGAATATGACCTCCAAGCCTCGTCTCGTTCTGATCAGTTCGCTGTCGGTCTATGACGTGGCCAGAATGACCGATCACGAGGTTCTGACCGAGGACTCGCCTATGGTGACGGATGCGAGCCAGCGCGACGTCTATGCAGCAGCGAAAGCAGCGCAAGAGCGTCTGATCGCGCAGTACGATGGACCGTACCAAATCATCCGTCCTGGCGCAATATTCGGCCCACATAGGCTCTGGTCGGCGCAACTTGGCTTTGCAAGGTCCGGACGCGTGTTCTGCCCCGGCCCACGTACCAAGATGCCCGCTATTTCGGTGGATCGCGCGGCGCAAGCAATTCTACGCGCCGCAATAAGTGCCAATGGCGCAGCGACCGTCAACCTGATCGAATCAAACCCGCCAACATGCGCGGACTGGATTGCAGCCCTTGGGCTCAAGATCGTGCCAGTGCCAGCCAAGCTTGTGCATCTCTTGGGTTCCATCACAGGGCGCGGACCGGCCTGGCAGGCACGGTTCCGACCGCTTGTTTATGACACGACACATGCTGCGCGGCTGCTAGAACAAACGACACAAGTACCCTTCAAAGACCAGATCGCCCGTGCAAAACAGGCCGAACAGGATAGCCAATGACCGGACCCATCGCCTATCTGACCGGCCAGTATCCCCGCGCAACAGATACTTTTATCCAGCGCGAAGTCGCAGCGCTGCGTGCCCATGGGCATGACGTGATGACAAATACGATTCGCGCGACCGAAGCGGCCCATCATGTCGGCCCCGAACAGCAGGCCGAATTTGCAGCGACATTTCAGGTGATGAATGCCTGCAAGAATCCCCTAACTCTCATCCGCGCCCATGCCGCGGCGCTAGTCAGAAACCCAAAACGGTGGGTAGGGGCGTTGGCATTGGCATGGCGCACCAAACCGGCGGGGATCAAAGCAGGGCTTTGGCAATTCTTTTACTTTCTCGAAGCCGGTGTGCTTGCGCAGCACCTGCGCGCATCCGGCGTGCAGCATTTGCACAACCATTTCGCCGACAGCAGCTGCACCGTCGCCATGTTGTCCGCACAGATCAGTGGAATCCCATACAGCGTCACCATGCACGGGCCGGGTATTTTCTTTGAACCCTTGCACTGGCGGATCGACGAAAAGATCGCCCGTGCGAGCTTCGTCGCATGTATCAGTCACTTTTGCCGGTCTCAGGGCATGCTGTTTTCCGATGTAGCGCATTGGGACAAGCTCAAGATCGTGCATTGTGGAATCGACCCATCAAAATACGACGTGCCTGTTGAGCGCAGCTACGGCAAGCGCCTCTTGTTTGTCGGCAGGCTTGATGGGGTCAAGGGCGTGCCACTACTTCTCGACGCGGTTACACGTCTCCACAAAATTCATCCGGAGCTTGAACTTGTGGTTGTTGGGGATGGTCCGGCCCGAAATGATCTCGAGAAACAGGCTCTGACATTGGGGCAATCGGTCCGTTTCATGGGATATCAGTCTCAGGATGCGGTCGCCGATATCCTGTCCGAAACCGACATGCTCGTGTTGCCCAGTTTTGCAGAAGGCGTGCCCGTCGTGCTGATGGAAGCCATGGCAGCCAGTCTCCCTGTTGTAACGACGCAAGTCGGCGGCATCAGCGAACTGGTCGAAAACGGCGTGTCAGGTTTCATCTGCCCGCCTGGCGATCTGAACACACTGACGCGGAGAATTGATGACCTGCTGCGCGATTCCGCACTTTGCGCCCGTATGGGGAAGGCCGGGCGGGCAAAGGTGGTCGCGGATTTCGACTCTCGAACAGAAGCAGCGTGGTTATCGATGCTTATCCAGACAAGTCTGGAAGGCACGCTGCCTGACACCTTGCGGCCCAACCTTGATTAAAGGCTATTTGTGTTCGATCAGACCAACAGGTTTACCACGCCACTTGCTGAGGTAGAAATCCACTACGCCTTTGGCTTCAGCGAACTTTCCGACTACCAGCAACATCGCCGTACCCGGGCGATGACCCCGCCGTACCAGTTGTAACATATGCAGCGGATAGATCAGCAAAAGCGCAAAGGCCCACGGGCTGACAATGACAGCGGCGAGAAGGACAGAAATCGGAAGCACAGCGCCCCAGAACAAAGACCGAAGCATCATACGCGCCCCCAATCCGTTGCGCCCGCGACCATGCATATCCGTCCAAAGCGCATAGGCAAATCCACCGCGCCGCATCCGCGCCCAGAACTGGTCAAAACGCATCATCGCCGCATCGTGAAGCGCCATCTCGTCAGGTAAGCGCCAAATCTTCCAGCCGTCATCCTGCAATCGCAGACACAGTTCAGGCTCTTCCCCCGCGATCATGCGCGAGTCGAACAGCCCGGTCTGCGTCAACGCACGTTTTCGCATCAAGGCGATGCCCCCGCAATAGTGGGTTTCTCCGACCGGCGCGTCCCATTCTTCATCGCACAGCGCGTTGTAGATTGACGCGTCCGGATGCCGTTCGCGTAACCGTCCGCTGACAACAGCCACGTCGTGCCGCGAATCTAGGAAATTCAGACCCTGTTCCAGCCAATTTGCATCCATCTCGCAATCACCATCGATGAACTGGATGTACTCCGGCGCGTCGTCAGATGCTGTGCCTAGCCCTTCGTGCACACCTAGTGCGGCCAATCCCGCATTGCGTGCCCGGGCAGCTGTAAAGGGGCGGGACATATCAAGAACAACAACCTCGGCACCTGCCGCTGCCGCCTCAGCAACAGACCCATCCGTTGATCCGCTATCCACATAAATCACGCGGCCTGCAAACCCGGTGACCGACGCAAGACATCGCACCAGACGCGCACCTTCGTTGCGCCCGATAATCACAACACCAATCGCATGTTCTATGGCGTTCGTCATCCGACCGGACCAAACCGGTTCTGAGCCCAATCTTGCCAGTAAAGCTCCTGAACAGAGCAGTAAGCTGACTTTACACAAGGGCCCAGCACCCAATATCCGCGCGCCTTACCGTCCTTTGCGGGCGATATGCACAGGCCGTCATCCGGGTCGGAGTCTATCTGCATTTCAAATCTGCTTTCCGAACAATCGCGCTAGGCTTACCAAGCCAAAGATGCAAAGCAAGCCCAGCACGGGACCAAACTGCGCAATGTGACCCTTGCGATACGACAGTCATCAAGATCCTTTGGCTGCGTGAAAGAAGGATTGGTCAGACGCAATAATGGCTGGACCTTCCAAAGAACGCTCATAGTTCCCCATAGTGTCGAAATTTGGCCGAGCGGAAGTTGCAGATCTTGGTGCTTCTAGTTACGCTTGCCCCAGTTGTCATCCAAGTTATATCGAATCAAACGTTGAAGACACTTGACATAGTTGAGAGCCAAGTGCTCGACGACCTTCACACCGTCGGCCAATGCGAAGTCTCAACTCTCCCATTAGAAGCATTCGCAATTATCGCTTAAATGCTCACCGAGAGTCCCAGTAGGGAGAAGACGAACACCACGAGTTTTCGGCATTTCAGACGCTGGGTAGTATTGTGCCTGGTGGACCAGCAGAGCAGTTCTATAAGATTGTTAGGCCAGAGCGTTCTGCTGAGTTCGCAAGCTAGATGACGATCCCTCCGTCAGTCAAAACACCTGTCTCGTTTATGCCGCTGAAAGCGATCTCAATGCGGTCATTCACCTGAAGGAGCAACACCTGTTTCTGCGGCTTCCCGGACGCGGTATTGGCGTCGATTTCGTGGGTCGCTTTGAACGGCTGAACGAAGATTTCGATCTGATCGCAAAGCGTCTTGGCAGGGATGTTAAATTGGAGCATCGAAATGCAAGCACGCTGCGGAAAACTGACTATCGTGACGCTTACACGCCGCAAATGATCGAGGTGGTAGCGAAAGCCTATGCCCGTGATATCGCCTACTTCGGCTATGGCTTCGATGGGGTATCGGGGACCTGAAAAACTGTCGTGTCGCTGAAAGCCATCGGCTTGCAAGTTGAAGCTTTGCACGCCGTAGCCGAAGTGGCACACTTGCGGTGGCAACAATCCAGCGGATGCAAGTAGATTGTCACCGTTGTTTGATAGCGCAATGACATCCGCTGAAGTTTAGTCTTTTTATGATCGGGTCGTTTCGCTAGGGTTCTCGCGACATCATGATTTAATTTATTGGATGAATGGCAACCAGATGAATCAAGCATCAACAGCCCTTGCGGCGACCGACAAAACCGAGGCGGTCTATGCACTTGATCTTGAATCGCTTTACATCTCGCCAGATCAGGCCGCCACTATCGGCAAGCGTTATTCTCAACAATACCAATCGGGTAAGCCCTATCATTATATCGGGATCGACGATTTTTTGCCACTGGCAATCGCCGAGAAAGTCCGCGAAGAGGCGATGCAGATTGATGCGAAGCCGCCTGAGCATTCCAGCGCGCAAGAACATCTCAAAGCATCTTACAACCCCGACATCCTTCCGGCGTATTCGCGTCTTGTTTTCAACGCTCTGAACTCACACTCATTCATCCGGTTCCTTGAAGAGATGACGGGTATCGACGGGTTGATCCCCGATCCCTACTTCAAAGGGGGTGGCATTCATCGCACCAGCAATGGTGGCTATCTCGGGATTCATGCAGATTTCAATCATCACAAACAGATGAATCTGGAACGGCGCTTGAACGTACTTATCTATCTCAATCCGGACTGGAAAGAAGAGTATGGTGGTTCGTTCGAGATATGGACCGATGACATGGGTAAGAAGATCGCAAGCTTTCCCCCTATCATGAACCGGATGTGCTGTTTCAGTACTTCATCGACGAGCATGCATGGCAACCCGGACCCGATCAACCATCCTGACGGCCAGCCGCGCATCTCTATCGCGCTTTATTATTACACGGCAACCTGGAGCGACAGCAAAGTGGCGCATTCGACCTTGTTCCGTGTACGTCCTGGAACCGGGGATAAGGAAACAAAAGGTCAGGACCGCTTGCGGATCATGCGAAAATACACTCCGCCAGTATTACATGGCACGGGTGAGAAAGTCTTGCGCAAGCTGAAGCTGGTTTGATGTCGCTGATTGTTGCATTCGACTAGAACCGCAAACGTCCGCGCAAGGATGGGCTATCAGCTTTTGAAATTGAGGTGCTTCATCTGACTTGCTCGGAGAAAGCTACACGGTAAGGGACTCTGGGGTGTTGGAGAAAGCGGAAACGACCAAGCGCCCTCGGCTGGGGTTGTTGACGCCGGGTTGGCCTGGACAGAACACGCCAAACGGGATTGCGACCTCGGTCTATTACCTTGCTATGGGCCTGAAAGAGATCGGTGCCGCACCGGTCATTTTGACAGACAATGTTGATGGGCCTTGTCCGGATGATATTCCTGTCATCAAGATACCCTCCCTGGCTTGGGGAGTGTTGGACCGTCTGCGCGCAAAGCTTGGTGACCGTGATGTGCCTTATCGCATTTTGGGTGATGCGATCGGCGCTTCGGCATCCAATGCTGTGGCGAACTATGGCATCGACGCCTTGATGATGGAGGAGACCCATGGTTGGTCCCAATACACCCAGACACATCTTTCAATTCCGGTGATTGTCGCGCTACATGGCCCGTTCGTTGTCCAAAAGCATATCGAAGCCAGACCCACCAACAAAGAGGACAAGCTGCGTGAGTTGCGAGAGAAACGGGCATTTGAATTAGCAGCAGGGTTGGTGTCGCCATCGCAAAATGTTCTGGATGCAGTCGAACAGACTGCTGCTGTGCACAACGTCCCGCGTATAGTTTTGCCAAACACGCTGCGTTCTTCAAATGAACTGGTGTCGATCAATCGGGAGACCGCTGAGCGCATCCTTTTTGTCGGACGATTTGACAACCACAAAGGCGGTGGCGTCGTTCTGAATGCTTTCGCCGAGTTGGCAGAGGCGAACCGCAATGCGCGTTTGACTTTCGTCGGCCCCAATAGCGGTCTGCGCACGCCTGAGGGAACTATCGTCTCCATTGAAACCGCGCTTGGCGACTTGCCAGACGCGGTGCGGCAGCGGATTGACTACAAGGGTGCCTGTGATCGTGATACAATTGCACAGTTGCGACGGACCCATGGGATTGCTGTCATCGCCTCTCGATATGAGAACCTAAATTACACACTGCTTGAAGCGATGGGCGCTGGTCAGGCCATCGTCAGCACGAAAGTCGGTGGACCCGCAGAAGTGCTACGGGATGGTGAAACGGCATTTCTTGTTCCGCCTGATGATCCCGCTGCAATGGCAATCGCATTGGCCAAGCTGTGCGCAAGTCCATCCATGACGCAAACGATGGCGACTGCGGCACAACATCTGCTCCGATCACGGTTTGATCCGGCAGTCGTGGCTCAGAAGACTTTAGATTTTGTCGTGAGTCTTGGTAGGTAGGGTACCTTTATAGTTGCCTACGTGGCAGTGCAGTGGGCCATAACCCCAACGTCGCTTTGTCCGGCGACCATTGTGACTGGCTAGCCGACAACCACAGGTAAGTCCGGTGTCTGAGGGGAAAAGCCGTATTCGTGATCCGTCAGGTAGCGGAGTCGCACATTTAGGCTTCCAGCCGTCAGGACAGATCCATCGCTTTCAAGCGCGACAGACACAGCGGTCCGCGGCCACCCATTACACAGACGCCGCCAGTTCGTGCCGCCATCCGTCGAGTATTGCGTTGTAAGAATGCGTCGCCCGCCAGATTGCGGAAGTTTCATCATATTAACTGCGAAGGTCGTGTTCCCCGTGTTTGACTGCAGGGTGAAGTCCGTCCCGCGAGCAGGAGCAGCAAGCGTTGCATTGCTCGTTATGACAACGGAAATCCGACGTGTCGCATAGGTCCGCGTCTCGGTGCCTGTCACGCCGGTCTCGCGCTGCGAGCGTATGAATAGGTACCCAAAGTCTGACTGATTTGAGACACCCTCACGTGGCGTGTACGTCACCTCACCTGTGCTATAGTTGATGTCTAATGCACCATAATCAGGTGCCGTGAAGTCGCCGGGGTCAATCTCGAAAGTGCCTGTGCCGCCGGTCGCACCCGCAATTGCGTCAAACGTAACTGACCCGCCAGGTTCGACCGTCACCTCGATGTCCCCTGCGACAATTGCCGAGGAAAGTGTTATCGGTCCATTATCTATCCCGGAAGTTATGGGACTGTCAGCCTGCCAAAGCGCGGTAAACTTCGCAGGGCGGCCTGTCGGAACATCGGAAATGATTTCGCGCTGCACAACAACATCACTGCCTTGATACTGATTGTAGCCATAGTTTTCAGCATATGCTTTCAGCTTGCTGCCAAAGTTAGATCTAGGAAACGGCGAATCACCATAGGCTTTGTCAGAGATGGGTAGGCCAACTGGGTGGTTGCCGAACTTTAAGCCATCTGTATTGTCTGGCCGCTTTGTGATTGTCGTATTGGCAGACTGCCGCGCCCAAGTGCCGACGATGTCGGGAAAGGTCTCTGACGGGTCGAGTTTGTAATCGAGATAGGTTGCGTCCCAATCGTCCTCGATCACCGCTACCTGATTCAGGGTCTTGGATTGACCGCCCGAATAGCCAACATCTGTCAGCCGGTCATTCGCGTCCCGGCCAATAACCCAGAAGCGAGGGTTGTCTGGCACATTGAAATCGTCAGCGTTATAACCGACGGCGCTGCCTTTAAAGGACAAACCATGGAAGAAACATCCTTCGGTGCGCGGTCGTATGACGGCAATCTGCGCGGTGTTATTCTCGACGCGGATACCGCTGCCAATATTAACACCATCAATCACGTAAGGATCGACTAATATGTAAGTGCTGACGTACTCCAGATAAATTCCGGTAAACCGGCTTCCGAAGGCGGTTGGGTTCTTCCAGATCACGCTAAAATCGTGGTTTTGCCTTGGATCATCCTTGGCGACGTACATGCCAGTCATACAGCCGATCGACATGCAGTCGGCAAAGTGAACGATAGGGTAGTCAATTGCACTGAAATTCCCAACGCCATTATTGGAAGACGTGTTCATTAGACCGACTTCTTGAAGGTCGAGAGTGTTGCGCGGCAGATGTGTCAGATCAAATAGACCCTGCGAGTTACCTGCATTCAGGCTGCGATGCCAGAACACATGGCCCCACGAACAGGACGTTGCAACGCAGCGCGTCACCTTGATTGCGCGGCTGCGATAGCCGAACCCGTATCCGTCATTGAAATGATCACCCCCGATGCCGTGCCACTGCGCGTGGTGGCCCTTGGGTGTGCTTTGGAGCCAATTCGCTCTCTCAAGGTTCACAGCCGTCGCTTGCATCGCAGACAGGTCGTCCCAGACGCCGGTTTCGCCGCCTTGTTCTGATACGATACCGCAACCATAGACACGAAACGTAGACGAACCTCTGATTGTCATTTCACAGTCGTGGTGAACAATACCCCAGCCGGGGCTGTCATCGACCGTCATGTTGACGACCTGCGGAATAGGCCTTCCCGCCCGCGAGTGGTTCCACCCCACAACGTGCGAGTGCCAAGGATAGCGTCCGCGCATGTTGGCGTCATTCGTCAAAGGAACTTCAACCATCTCGGTCTTGTTTGTGGACGAATTGAATTGGTAGGTTTTGAACGCGCCATCGTCATTGAGGACGCCCAACCGTGAGGCACCTTTGATGGTACGACCAAGACCAATCAAGCCAACGTCGTGGACATTCTGACGACTGTGCATGTGCATAATCATGACATGGGGGCGCTGCGTAACAGGTGACAGACTTTCCGCTTGGAGGATCAAGTTTCGACTTTCTGCACGAAGCTGGACCATTGGGCGCACGTCTTTGTTGTAGGGCTTGCGGTCGTTCTGGTCGTTGTGCGGGTTGGCAAGCGCAGGCGTAAAGGAAATCGCATTTCCAGATATGCCGGTGATCGTAACAATTTCGTCCTTGACGACCTGCGGCAGTCCCTCGCCGATCGTGAAGTTGTCCTGAATTGCAGTTCCGCCGACAATGATCTTCGTTCCGACGTCCCAGCCCACCGGAGCTTTCTCAAGCGTGAGGCTCGTCGCTCCTTGCGGAACACCCTCTGTCGCAAGGCTGTGGTTCAACATTTCCGCACCGAAGACATCGACAGCACCAAGCGAAACAATACCCCGGCTTAACAGTGTTGGGTCTTCGACAATATCGAGTAGTGACTTGCCGTCAAAAGTGAGAATAGCCTTATTGCTTGAGTTGATACGGTCGGTTGCGCTGTTTCCGAGTGCAAGCAAACCCATCCTGTCGACGATAATATCGCGCACATACATGTGCGTATTCGCGTCCGTGGCAAGCCGGAACGTCCCATCAACGCGCAAGCGGCGGATCAAGAGGTTCGGTGCGTCCACGTCATAGTTCACTTCAACGCCATGTGGGATAAGCACGCTGTCGCCGTGTTGCGGAACCGATCCGGCAACCCACGTTTGGGTATCAGACCAATTGCCATCCTGTGCGGCCACACGGGTCATTTTATTGTGTGACGCCAAAGCTACGGCAGCTGCATCGTCGCGATTATGGTTCGCCGTCATCATCAGCGCATGAACCAGAAGCGGTGGCGAAACCAAAGTCCCCTCGTCGCTGACAGTCTCCGCCTCGACCCAGGACCCACCAAGGCCAGACAGATCTTGGGTTGTCGCCGTGCCAAGGTTTTCACCACCTCGCACGCGCCATTGGATCGAGGTCAGGTTGTTCAGCCGCGATGTGTCCAGTACCGCTGTATCTCCATCGGCCTGCGGACCTGCAATCAGAGGTAAGTGCATCGGTGCTGCGGCACTGAAAGCCGGGATATCGACACTGGCCGTTCTGGTATCGACCGTGACGGAAACGGTGCCAAGGTTTGACCCGGTCGTAGGGCCTTGGAGCCTGATCTGTGTCATTAAGAAATCCCCCAACGGGTCTGAGCGTAGGTAAAGAGCTGCAAAAGTTCGGTGTCAGTAAGCGCGTCGTCAAAGCGCCATAGCTGCGCAGCGTCGTGATTGAGCGTGGCGGAAAGGTTGCGACTTGCAGCGACGCTCAGACGTGTTGGCGTGCCGTAGGTCGAATAATCAAGTGTTTCATCGACCTTTGCGCCATCCACCCACAGGCTCGCGACACCTGACATGCTGTCAAAGCGGTATGCAAAAATCGTCCAGTCGTTCTGCGTCGAAACCGGATTTATCAGGACACGGTGCGCGGTGCTGTTGACCCGGCCAAAGAACTCACCGCCCGTCGTGTCTCCGCTGTCGATCTGGAAAGAACGCGCGCCGCCCGTGTGCGCAAAAAGACTTGAAAACGGGCTGCTCACCGTGATTGCCCGGAACACGATCATCAATGTCCCGGTGTCGCCAAAGTCAGGACTGTCAACGTCCTGAAAATAATCGCCCTGGTCAAATCTAACAACATCCATGGCGTTTTGCGCGGAAGTCAGGACTTTGGGGCGCGCTGCGTCGTTGGCCATTGAAAACCTGTTCGACCCGGGGCCTTGGTTCTCCCACGCGCCGATCTTCTGGCCGACCAAGTTGAAGGCACCAAGGGCCCCTGCATCAAAGTCATCCCTATAGGAAGCCAGATCAGATGGAGTGAATGCCGCGCCAGGTGGAACGGAAACTGGCCCGCTTTCGATCGTCACTTCGCCGAAACTTTCCCGGACAGTCAGAACTGTGTCCTGATCCGCGGCACCGATGACGTGCATTGATCCCGTCGCACCCGCAATCGGGAGATCGTCGCGAAACCACTGATAACTTGGAGCGTCGGGTTTCGTGCCAGCATAGAGCCATAGTCCGGCAACGCATGTCAGTGTACTGCCAATGTCTGTCACACCATTGATTGCAGGCAAGACAAGTGGCGTCGCGGCTGTCTCTACCATATCCGTTGTCAGGGAAACCCCGTCCGTGACACGCGAGTTGTACGTTCCAGCAAAAACTCCGCTTTCGATCTGAATGCTCAGCGCCCCGTCTGCGTCCGCAATCACCGGTTCGCTGTCGATCGCAGTCAATGTAAATGCGGTCGCCGCCACGATCGTCAGATTAAGGGTCATGTTGGCAAACCCGCCAGAATTGCGGGCGGTGACCAGCAAGCTTGTGTCGGCCTGCAGCGCGAACTGATCAGTATCGAAGCTGATCAGACCAGTCGATGGGTCGACACTTACGCCCTGCATTTCATCAGTTTCAAAGGTCAAATTAACACCGTCAAAGTACACGGTGGCATCGACCTGATGCCGTCCAGACGCCAGGACAAAGCTAAGATCATCATTTGGCACAAGCACGATAGGCGGCGCATAGGCAAGCGGTGCGGCGTCAGAAAAAACTTCGACGCCAGTTGATGTCAGTCCGACACGAATCATCGCACCGTCGTCATGACGCCCATTCGCCAGATCGACGAGTTCACTGAGGCCGGTTGCACCGGCGACGTCAGACCATCCACCCGAGGGCGACGTCATCTGCCAGCGGATACTGTCAACAGCACCGGCGTTGGTGCTTAGCATTAAGGTGGTGCCCTCTTCTGCAACACCGTTTGTCAAGCCCTGCAGGCTAACTGTAAACTGCGAAGACAAAGTTGCTCTTCGGTATCTTCTTTTAAAACCGATACCGTTAAAGCCTGCCCTGCTCATCAGGACCAACCATAGAATGTGCCACTTGTGCCGGTGCTCAAAACACGCACGCCGCGCAAGCTAAGTTGGTCACCCGCTAGAAGGCTATAGGTCAGGACGGTCCCGTGTATATCTTGCACCACGATGTCACCGGCGACCTGGCAATAGATAACCCGGGGTCTGATCGCGAGGTCTGCGTTGTCATCGGGAACAATTAGGTAATGCCGTGTTGCAGGCGTAGTCAAACCGGGACTGTGGGTCGAAAATTCATCCATATGGGAGCCTCGTCAGTTATGCGCTGAGTGGCGCAGGAACAATCGAGGGCATTCTTGGATAAACCTCTTGCGAAGTCGCAAAGCTATCGCGCGCAGGCGTTGCGTGTGCCGTTCAAGCTCAAAATTTCTGGGTTTCGGCTATGTTTGGCGGTACGCGTGCGGTCCAAGAAAAAGTGGTCGCAGAACGTGCGTAAAGTGATCTCTGAAGAAACTTTTGGGCAGTGTTGGCTGCTTGCCTCGACACCGCCGATGCACAATGTGAAGCACCGCCATCGGCCACAATGAAAGCGCTATCATCGCAGCCTTCGGCCGCCCGTAAGCACGCTCAAAATAATGCGCCCATGATTCATAGAGATACCAGGGATCACGCTGACGGTCCTGCGCTGATGCAAACTGGCCTGTCGCAGTACCTTCAGCATGCAGAACCTGCGCCTCTGGCACAAAGATGATGGATCGGCCGGCCGTCCCCAGACGTCGCATGAGGTCGACTTCTTCATAATATAAGAAGAAAATTGGATCGAAAAAATTGACATCTGACATCGCCGAGAAGTCAAACATGACCGCCGCACCGCTTACCCAATCGACAAGCCCGCCGGGGGTATCTTTTGGCATCGCAACCAAGTGGTTTGACAGCATGCGGTCTATGGGACCAAAGGACAGGATACGTGCCAATTCGCTGCGCCAGCATGGAAAACGGAACGCGGACGTGGTCGGAGTTAGATCCTCTCGTAAAACCGCCGCACCCGCGGCAGCAGCCGACGGATGTGCATCCAATGTATTTGCAAGCATATCAATCGCGTTATTGTGGAGCGACGCATCCGGATTGAGCAGAAGAACCTTCGACGGCGGCGTTTCCAAGTTTTGAAGCGCGCGTAAGGCTACGTTGTTGCCGCGCCCGAACCCGTGGTTTTCGGTCTCCAGACAGAGGCTGACGCGGTCCTGCCAGTTCCAGTTTTGATGAGCCGCCGTCAACGTGGCAGCATCATCGTGCGGGGAGGCATTATCGACGACGATAACCCTGACCTCCCTGCCATCACGCGCACGTTCCAACACTGAATTGGTGGCTGTGATCGTAAGTTCAGCAGTCCCATAATTGACCACAACAACGGCAATCCACTCGCCGGAAGGTGAAGTCAGTTTCATGAGGATGTGCGCCGATGTCGTATTGTCTTGGCCCGCGTATAGCTAATGTCGCGCGTCACTGGCGTTTCAGCAGAACTGTCTGGCTCGCCCTCTGGCGGTTCGGTCAATTTGCGCCGGTATTGCGGTTTTGAATTTGGCGCTACGTCCGGATCCTGCTTTGATGTTCCGGTTTTTAAGGACGCAAGTTCTAACCGACCAATCAGCGATCCAACAATCAACCAAACATAAGGATCACTCCCCGCATTTGGAATCATATCGAGAAGCTTAGCTGCCAGTATTAGGGCAAGAGCAGCAGAATACGGATCAAGTCGGTCCCTTTTCGAAATGAACAGGGCGATGATCGGCCAGCAGAGCAAGCCAAAGAAGCCAATGTATCGGAACCAGCCCCCGACTCCGAAGTGAATGACCCATACTCCATCGGTAACAGAAAGATCACGACCTGCATCATTGTATACTCGGTTCCTGCTCCATCCCCCCCAACCAAAGAACGGTCGTTCACGCGCCTTTTCCAGCAGGATATCTTCGTTTCTCAATCTGAAACTGAGCGAACTGGCGCGGGCGGGATCAATACTCTCGGCGAGCGCGACCACGCGGTCCACAGGTATAACGTTTGCAGCGCGGAGTAACGGGTATGTCATGACAATGCCCGCGATGCAGGCCGCGACAAGCAATTGAGCGCGGGCGCGCAGTAAGATCATGAGCGGTAGAACCAGAAGCGTAATGGCCAAAGCACCTAGGGTTTTGTTTAGGATCAAGACAACAGTTAAGAACCCAACCAACGCCCACCACCTGATCCGTTTGGCCGGACCGCTCGTCCGTGCTAACGCCGCTGAAGCTAGAATGGCGAGGCAAAAGAACATCGATAACGTCAGGCCGTGACTGAGGAACACCATCGACCGAAAGCCACCAGCACGGATCTGTTGGTTAAACGAATGCTGAAAAAATCCATAAATCTGCCTGTGCAACTGGGGGGACATGCGTATCTCCCAGAGAGCCGGCGCACTATACGCGAGGGCTGAAACTGCAAGTGCTATAAGCAAGGTTCTTTGCGCTTGCGGACTCGCAAGTGCTTTTCGTGCGATGATTAGCGGAATGAGGGTAATAACTATACTTAGAGAAAATGAAAAGCCGTCGTAAAGCTTCATCCCCGAGAGGTATCGCGAACCGTATACTAGCGGGTCTTGGTTGGTTAGTACTGTGCCGAAGGTGCCGATGAAAAGCAGCACAATGAATGCAAGGACCACTATACTTCGAGGAACCCAGCCAGGGTTCGTGTGCGTCCATTGTCTTGGCCTTAGCAGGACAATGGACGTCATTATCAATGCTGTCACAACTGGGATTGAATGCTTATCGAGCGTTGGCAGAACAGGAAGGTCCAAGCCAATCCTCTCAGGCAACAGAAGAAACCCCCCAAAAATTGTGCTACAAATGGCCGCCGGCAATTTTAACTTGTTGAACAGAATGATCCCGATAACAGGCCAAACCGAAAGAGCGATCCAACCTATCATGGCAAGATGCTCTTTGTGCTGAACCTTGCAGAAATTGCACGGACCGTCAGACGCGGCAAAGCCAGAATGCAGGCGGCATAACGCCCGGCAAGGCGTTCTGGGTTGGACATCATGCGCCACAGCCATTCAGCCGCAATCGCTTGCACCCATCTTGGTGCCCTCTTTTCAGATCCGCTGATGAAATTCAGGCCTGCGCCGATTGAAACAAACCCGATATGGGGATGCAGCTTTTGTGCGCGGGCGGCCAACCGTTCCTGCTTGGGTGCACCAAGTGCGATAAAACAAAGCCCTGCACCTGACGCGTTCAGATCTTTCATATCGGCCGTCGCAATCGGACCATCCGGATCGAAACCCATATCAGGCGATTTGCAGAATGCGACCTCAAGAGTTGGGTGTTCCTGTCTCAATGCCGCAGCGGCCTGCGAAAGCGAGCATTCATCAGACCCGTACAGAGCTACCGGCACACCATGGGTTGCGGCCAAAGCGGCAAGAGGGGTGATTAATTCTGAACCCGGGATCAAGGACACGTCCTGTCCCGCCAGTCGCGATAGCCAGACAATCGGATTGCCATCCGCCGTCACATGGGTGTGTTGTGAATACGCTTGCCGAAAAGCGGCGTCACGCCGCAGCTTTACCACGTGATCAAGGTTCAGCGTGGCAACGGAGAAACCTACACCCGCATCAAAGCGGGCCACCAGATCAGCTAGCAGACTGGCCTGATTAGAGGTCGTGACCTTAATGTCTCCATGCTCACTCTGGCTCCAGACCATCATGATGTCTTACCTTTCGACAGTACACGCCCTGTTGCCAAGGCTTCATTAACTTAAACCGGTTATGGGTGTCAGTGACAAATTGACTAGAGTGGTGGTGTATCGTGAAGATCGACTTTTTGTTCGCACGAAATGTGCAGTTTTTGTGAAGTGGCAGTCATCATACGCATGTGCGGGATTCCGCGCAATTTGCAAAACGGTGAACCGCCATTGGATTGTGGCTGCTGCGATGTGCGCAACATCTCGCGGATGGATCGGCAAGAATCCACTAAGATTTGTGTGATTCTGGATAATTCGCGCCTGTCGGGTTGCGTTTGAGAAACGAATCCATGACCAGCCTCAGCGCGAATTCACGAGTTGTTTGCTTAAGTCTGCGTGCCTTACTTTCATCACGATTTCCGCATTTTTTTGCTTGTTAGTTAATGAAGTATGAGCGCGAACAGCGTCTGCAACCGTGGGCGCGCCACATGAATCGGTCTGTGCAAATCAGCCTTAAAAGCGACGGGGGCACTCGCTTTTCGGGTTTTGCACGGGCACATATTGATGGATTGGATCGAATAATGGGCCTGTCAGTTCTGCTCGGCATGATGTTTGGCGCGGTTTCCTGGATCTTCGGAACCGAAACAAACTTCAAATCAGCCTCCACCGCTGCTGCACAAGACAATGGTATAAAGAGTTCCAAAGCAGTTCACGGAAAGAAATCACTTCAACCTGATCAAGGTAACGAACCAGAAAGTGAAGACGACGAACCCCACAAACCGGGCAAACCTGATGACAAGGGTCAAGGGCATGGCAAAAACAATCCAAAGCCCGACCACGATGACCCTGTTGAAGAAGATCATGATCATCCGTCAGTCACCTTGTCTGGGGACACCCCCGAGGAGATCGAAGCCTTCGTACAAGCAGTTCGGTCTGCGCCCGAAGCGCACGCGCATGGCGACCACTCCGGCATGGCCAAAGAGCATTTGGCTGCATTGGACTTGGTCCCGCGCGACGAAGCGACTCACATCGCCGTCCGGGATGGTGACTGGGACGATCCCGACACGTGGTATCAGGGCAATATCCCTGGTGACGGTTCCCGCGTTCTAATCCCCGAAGGCGTCCACGTCCACTATGATTTTGAGAGCGACGCGCGCATATTCACGCTGCGTGTCGACGGTGAGCTTGAATTCGCAACCGACACCGACAGCAAGCTGGTCGTAGATACATTTGTCGCCTCGCCGACCAGTAAGCTAGTGATGGGAACAGAAGATAACCCTGTCGACGCCGACGTGAATATCGACATCATCTTCGCCAACAACGGCGCGATCAATGTCGACTGGGATCCAATGCTGCTCAGCCGCGGCTTAATCGCACATGGCGAAGTCAGCATCCACGGGACGGAAAAGGACTCACATGAAAAGGTCATCGAAGATCCGATGGCTGGCGATAAGTCCGTGACCTTTGCAGAAGCGCCGACAGGTTGGGCCGTTGGCGATACAATCGTCATCGCTGGCACCACCTACGAAGGCTATTACGATTGGCAACCCGCCGTGGGCTACATTCCTTCACAGGATGAAGTTCGCGTCATCAGCTCCATTGATGGCAATACCATCCATTTTGATGAACCGTTGGAGTTCGATCACGACACCCCGCGCGCTGATCTGAAGACTTCTGTAGCCAACTACACTCGCAACGTCTCATTCGAGACAGAAGACGCAGACTTTGCCGAGGTTTCAGAGCGCGGACATGTCATGTTCATGCATAACGATGATGTCGAAGTGCGCTATGCCGAGTTCCACGAACTTGGCCGGACAGATAAATCAACGGATGCGTCCGATGTTGGCGACCTTGACGAAGTGCTCTCTGACAGCAATGTCAAAGGTCGCTATTCTCTGCATATTCACCGCGCAGGTGTTGAAAGCGAAGATCAGCCAGCGATTCTGGAAGGGAATGCCGTGTTCGGCTCGCCCGGATGGGGTTACGTACACCACGATAGTCACGCGATCCTCGATAACAATGCCAGCTTCAACACGTTTGGCGCAGGTTATGTCGCCGAAAGCGGGAACGAAACTGGCGTATGGTCTGACAACATCGCAATCTTTTCCAAAGGGATGAGCTGGCAAGATCCCAAAGGCATCAATGCAAGTCCATCCAATCTCGAAGACTTCGATATGGGGCGCAGCGGTGATGGTTTCTGGTTCCAGGGCCGGATGATAGAATCAACTGACAACGTTGCTGCAAGCGTTCACAATGGATTTGTCTATTTCCACCGGGGCTTTCTCGCTGACGACTCAATGCTGACATATGACGCATCCGTCACTGATCTTGAGGCTGCATTTCACTATGATGATGCAGTTAGACCAGACACGCATCCCATACTCGGATTTCACGGCAACGAAGCATTTGCATCCAAAGCCGGGGTCTATGTTTTAAAGGGATGGTTCACACAGGATCACGCGATCAGCACAGTGATGGACGACTTCACCGCATGGAATGTGAAAACGGGTGCAGATCTTGCCTATACCGGCCATTATATTCTGAAAGACTTCGATCTGGTCTCGCGCGATTTCTCCGAGATGCTGGGCGGTCCAGGGGCCGGAATCGACGTCGGCAACAACACGATCGATCTGACGATTATCAATCCAACGATCGAAGGTTTCAAATTTGGAATCGATCTGGAAAAAACGCTGCTCGAGCCACTCCCAAAAGAAATGACAAATTTCACTGTTATTGATGCGACGTTAATTGATAACGAGACAGACTATCGGAACTACGACCCCGAACTTGATACGATCATCAGTTCCGATGATCTACCAATGTTGACACCGGACATCGAACTCGACGACAGGCTCACCTACAGCCACACCGCAGCAGGTGGCAATCCTGTTTATTTGACAGGGGTAAAGTCCGATAGCCTGGGCGAAGCAGATTTTGTGGATGGCCCGAACGAGTTTAAATTGTCACCCCGCGATGTTCTCAATATCCTTGAAGAACAGGGATATTTCACAACCAGCGACGGCGAGCAGTATTTTGTTGTGGACATTTACTTTTCCGATCGTTTGTCAGGTGACATCTATGTCGAAAAGCACCCTGTATTCGTTCAGGAAGGCTCTGGACTTGGAGAAGACGGGAACTGGTGGTTCCGCAATGTAGAACACAACGGAGAGGCAGACCTTGGCGGACCGGATGATCCGACTTTTGATGCTGCTCAGCTTTGGGCAACCCTCGTGGAAGGCCAGCCTGTTATTTCCGACGATTTCTCTCAGCATGCCGAAATGGACGATGCCGAAATGGATCATATGGAACTACACTAGGCTGTTCGACGATCCCGCTTTCACGCAGGAAGGACCGTTCTGATTGCCTACTTTTGAAACGCAGCTTGCTTTGTGGTTCACTGACGAAGATAGTTTGGGTGCCGCGGCCGAAAGGCCCCGGCCCCAGAAGCTTTTGGAGACATTTTTTTGATGAATGCGATTGAACCAAAAGGCGCTGTCTTTGAGCAAGAAGCAACAGTAAACGATTGGGACGAAGATTATTATCCGCCTTTGGCTATCGCACTTTATGACCGTTCCATCCCCTGGATGCTGAACGCGATGGGTGCAAAGCCCGATGATCTGGTGCTTGATGCTGGCTGCGGCCCCGGTGTCCATTCCATCCGCGCCGCCAACTACGGCTGTCGCGTTCACGCTATCGACCTCTCGGAAACGATGCTGTCTCATGCACGCGACCGCGCCAAAGCAGCCGGCGTCGATGACAAAATAACCTTCCGACAGGCCAATCTGGTCGAATTTCACCCAGAAAAACCATACCGGTTTGTATTCAGCTGGGGCGTAATCATTCACGTGCCACAGGTGGATGAGGCCTTGAAGAGTCTTGCCGATGCGGTCGAATCAGGGGGAAGCCTTGCGTTGCAGCTTGTCATGGAAGGATCGGCAGACTTCATGGTTGAACGCGCCTTGCGTGCAGTGATGGGAAAGCCCCTCAAGGATCGCGAAAAGACAGATTTTGGGACTGGTAACTGGTACACCATGAATGGCGAACGTCTTTGGGTGTTACGGTTCAACTTGCGCGATTTAGACAAACGCATGGCGACGCTGGGATTCAAGCGGATTGCGCGCCGCGCTGCGGAGGCGACCGAACACCAGCGACGCTTGACTGGTTGGACGCGCAACATCTTGCTGCGTATCAACGATGTGATCAGCCGTTTCAATATCCTGCCGGGCCTCGCATCGACGCAGATCCTTGTCTATCGCAAGATCAATAGCTAGTCCGTGTCACGTGAACAGTGGATATTGGCGCAACGCGCCGTTAAATGACAGCGCCTGTTGATGCTTTCGAATGCAGTGCTGAATTGATCGAATGAAGGCGACCATGAAAGATCTGACGTTCGTTATTCCGATCCGCCATCCGGACAACCTGCGTAACCGCGATATGCAGGTGCAGATTCTGCGCAAAACCTTTAAATCCTATACAGCACAGACCTGTGACAACTGGCGCGCAGTTATCGTGGCCAATCCAGGGACGCCTTTGCCCGAACTGCCTCAAGGGTTCGAGGTGGCATGGGTCGATTTCGGGCCAAACCCGCAGCACGAACTCAAGCAGCATGATTTCAAGGAAGCGCTACACTTCTTCCTGTTCGACAAGGGGCGTCGTGTCTGGGCCGGGATAAAGGCGTTTCCTGATTCCCGTTACTTCATGGTGATGGATGACGATGACCTCGTGTCACGCGATCTGACAGAATTTGTGCGCGACAACGGTGGCCCGAACGGTTGGTATTTGAACAAGGGTTATGGGATCGATCCTGATGGTGCCTTTGCAATGTCCATCGACAGATTTCACAAGACCAGCGGGTCCAGTCATATCGTGCGGGCAGATCTGTATCCCCTGCCTGAAAAAGATGACGAAAACTTCCGTAAATACGTCATGACCTGGCTCGGTGCACACGGCGGCATTACCGAGCTTTTTGAAGACCTTGGTAAACCGCTTGAACCGCTCCCTTTTCATGGCGCGGTCTACATGGTCAACAACCCGAACTCGCACAGCAATTCAAACTCGATGTTGCGGCAATATGTGATCAACAAGGACAGCCTACTGCGCCCGTGGACGCTTCCTGCAAAGATCGCAAAGTTGAGACGTGTAGACAAAAGATTCAAGGATGAGTTCCTGGGCGGCGCATAGGCTGCGATCCTTTGTCTGATACAGGGCGGCCAGCCTCCGGTCGGTTGTGCTATCCCCGTATTTCAGTCAGAAAATGCCTAGCGAGAAAGTAGATATGATTGATGCGGTTCTTATTCTTCATTCCCGACACACCGATTGCACGGGGTGGGATATCGGTAACACTCGACGTGATCGAGGTTCTCAACACGAACGGAATCCCCGCACTTGCCATCTATGACCGTCCGGATTTCGAATATAACATTCACACAAAGCGAGCCCCTCGTGTCTGGTCACAATCGATGCGGCAGCCCCGCGACCTGTCGGGATTGAAAAACAAGGCCCGCTTGATACGTGACATCGCCCTCGGGCGAAATAAACGGCCACGCAAGAATGCCGAGCCTTGCGCAGCGTGGGAAAGACAGAAAGACGATGTTCTGGTTGTTCCGGAATGGGTCTCGGAATGGATGCCGCACAATCTACCTTCGGACCTGCCGCTTGTCCTTTTCAACCAAAACCCGTTTTCGTTACTGTATGCGTTTGCCAAGCCAGGTTTCGAAAAAGACAGGTATCTGACGTCACTGTCCGTATCAGATGCATGTTCAGCCGGCAGTCGTATGGTCTTGGGCAAGGAACCGGTAACCTTCCCACTTTACATCTCGGATGAGCTTTACAGCTTCCAGCCGCAGAAGAAATTTCAGATTGCGTATATGCCAAGAAAACGCGGTGGTGAGGCGACAGCGCTGGTCAAAACGTTGCAAGCAGCGCCAGAACTTGAAGGCATCTCCTTCGTACCGATCGGCGGGGTCACAACGAAAGAAGCTGCGCGCCTGATCCGGGAGTCATTGTTCTTCTTGTCATTTTCCGATCGCGAAGGATTTGGCCTTCCCCCCGCTGAAGCAATGGCGACTGGTAGCGTGGTAATCGGTTATGCCGGAGTCGGTGGGGATGAGTTCTTTGACGCGTCAACCGGTATCCTGGTCCCGGAGAACAACGTGACCCTATTTTACGAAGAAGCGGTCCGCGTCATCGCAGGCTACCGGAGCAATCCGGAGGGCCTTGATGGTTTGCGTCGCAAAGCGTCCGAGATCATCGCGAAAAGATATAACAGGGCGAACTTCGAAGCCGGAGTTCTGGACGCTTTCTCGCAGATCGAAAGCTTGGTCCGTACCTAGCCGACAGGTTGCCAGAATACCAATTCAGCCAGTTGAACCACACCCCAGCCTAACAGCGCACCCAAAGCAAAGACAGCAATGATAATTCCTTCGCGCCACAAGACGACCCAGCCGCGGCGATGACCCATATAAGTTACGACAATTGCCTCGGGCAGTCGGTGCAAAGCAACGACGAACAAGGCAGCAGTCACAGAATCCAAGACGAACGTTGCGAAAGCGAGCCCGCCAACCAGACTCAGAACCGAAATGATCGATAACTTCGTGACAACGTCAAAGCGGTGTTGAGCATTGAACGCGTTCTGCAGAATATTCAGACCAAATATCAGGATCGAGAGGCTAAGTATCTGCATGATCGGCGCGACCCCGGCATATCGGTCGTCAAAGATGATATCCACGAATAACGGAGCGGCAATAATCAACCCGCCAGCAACCAGTCCTGCAGCCCCGTCCAATACAAGGCGATACCTGTAATAATTTCGGCGAAAGTCTTCCGGCGTGGACTCATGTAGCTTGCGGAAGACTTGAAGGATCACAGCATTGTTCAACGCCTGCAGGAACTGCGGAACCAGATCAACCAACTGGCGGGCTGTGTAGTAAAAACCGAAAGTCGTGGACGTCATGACGAAACCAAGAAATATCCGGTCAAATGACTGCGATAAAACGGTCAGTGTCGATTGACCAAGCACCCATTTACCGCGGCTGATCAGAACACGGATGCTTTCACGATCAAGGCAAAACGCCAGCTTGGGGCCCGGAAACACGACATTATTCAGAATGACGTGAATGACAGAGCGAAATATTTGACCAATCACGAGCGCCCAGACAGACCGTAGATAAAAAGCCAAAGCAATAGTGACCGCTAGTGTGACGACATTGCGCGCCAGATCGACGGCGGTCAGTCGCCCAAATGCCATTTCGCGTTCGCTCATGAAACGCATCGGCGTTTCGAACCCTTGGATCAATGCGGCGAACCCAATGCACACAATCGCGGGTGGCAATACAGATGCTGAATATGGACTGTCTTGGGCGAACAAATTAGCATTCTGCGCAATCAAAAATACCAATGACAGCACCATTGAGAACAGTAGAATCACGCCGCCTCGCAGGATCGAAATTGTCCAACACGTCTTCAGAAACACGTCCGTGACCTCGCCTTCACGGGTCAGGACAAGAGACCGAAGCCCGAGGTCCGAAATCATTTCCAGAAAATACAGATAAACGAGGACGACCGCGAAGACTCCATAGATCTCGGGGGCCAACAATCGCGTCAACACGATAGTTGATACCAAACGAAGTCCGATGCTCGAGGCAAACCGGATGCTAAGGTGCTTTGATGCGGTAGAGAGTTGGGACCGGAACGATCCTGTCGATGCGCTCATATTAGATATCGAACTGCCTGCCTCCTGCGGTGGTCCCTTCGGTCCACCTGAATTGCACCGCGCCCTGTATAGGCCGTTTCGCCCTTAGCCGTCATCCACTGTGATTGTCAGCGTGCCCACTGCGCTGGTCAGCGCGTCTGATACCACATATTGCAATTGAACCGTCCCTATAAAATCTGGCAGTGGCGTATAGACCCATATTTCACCATTTCGGGCCAAACTGCCCTGATCCGGACCTGTCACAAAGCCTAGGATTTCCGCACCGTCTGGGGTTGCAAGGTCAAGTTTTTCAGACTTTTGGACAGTTACGGTCCACTCAGGAGCTTCGATTGGTGACTGATCCAAACGTGCAAGGATCGCCTGCGACAGTGTCTGAAACGATCCGGCATAGACCTGCTTTTGCCCAATCGAACGGACCATATAAAGCTGCCGAACGACAGGATTGAACATTTCCGTTTCTACGACAGGTGTTTCACCACTGACCACTATCGCGCGGCCATCCTCCTCGATCCCGTAAACAACATATCCATTTACATCCGGGTCAGCGGAAGCAGTCCACGAGAGTTGAACGCCCCCGTTGGACGTTTGCGCGTGAAAATCGCTTGCCGATTTCAAAGGGAATGCGCGCAGTGTTGGATCTCCCAGCAAATTGACCCAGACCGGATTGCGCCACAGGTATTGGCCCGTCGGATAATAGTCCATGCTGACATCGTATGGTTCTGCCGCGATTCCATTGTTGACCGTGCGCATATGCACGTCGCCGATACTGCCCCCCAAAGCCATGTGATGCAGCCACCACGTGGGACGTGCGCCCCAACCGACAGCCAGCGGATACCACTGCTGCGCGAGTAAGGCTGTCATCGCATTGCGCGACTTGTCGATGCGCTGTTTGTGACTGCCGAAGTTGATCGCGAAAACAGCTTTGTTGGCATAGCGCTCCGCATAAATGTGTCCTGCGGCGTCTCCGAAATTCACCCCCCAAAGCCAGGGCTGGCGTTCACCGACATCATGATGGCCGCCCTCCGCAATCGCGTTCGGACCAACGACGTTGCGCAACGCGCTAAGCTCCCCGATCAGACTCGGCCCCTTGCCATAGGCCTCGCGAAGATCACCCAATCGTCCGTGACGCCAATTATGGTTCTTATCAAAATAATCGCGCAGGAGCCCGACTTCACGGGGCAAATCGCCGTCTGCGATGGGGGCAAAGTCGATCCGGCCAACCTGCATCTCGATCGCGTCGCT
Organism: Cognatiyoonia koreensis; assembly: GCF_900109295.1. Lineage (NCBI taxonomy): Bacteria > Pseudomonadati > Pseudomonadota > Alphaproteobacteria > Rhodobacterales > Paracoccaceae > Cognatiyoonia > Cognatiyoonia koreensis. The sequence continues at coordinate 845,410 of NZ_FOIZ01000002.1, read as the reverse complement.
CGGCAACGTATCGTTTCGCAGGGTGCCGTCCAGCGTAAGGCTCCATTGTCCATCAACATCGCCATAGATCAGATCTGTGGCATGCGGGGCTGGGTCATGTCCGTCCGGTGAACCCATCCCGCTCCGCGCAAACGGTACGTGGCCCACCAAAATGACCGCATGCGTCACGTCCGGCGCAGCATCGTAGCTCTTCAACAGCTCCTGTTTGAGGCCCCCAACAGCGACCAAATTGTCGCGATCGGCAGACGAAGCGTGACGTGGCATCGCGTAGCGGCGCACTTGCCACCCTTCACCGATCAAATCGCGTTGAAAGCGGACCAAATAGGGCTCAATCGAGTCCAAGACAGACTGGTCAACGACAAGATGCACGATCCGGTCAGTGTTGCGCAATGGAATGTCGCGCCCCGTCAGCCAATACCCGACATCGTTCACCTGACCATCGGGATTGCGCCGTAGAACGCGATATTCATAAGCGAATCCGGGTTGTGTGTCTGGGTCGAGCACATGCAAGCCCTGCTGCGGCTCAACTTCGATTGTTTGCCAGGTGTCGCCACCCGTAGCACCATATGGCCTGCGCGATACCTCAACTCCACCGCGATGGGCGCGCGGTGCGTCGCGCCATGTCAGATGGACATTGCGTCCATCATCACTGATCCAGCCATCAAGCGGAAGATGCTTTTCCTGCATGGTCTGGGCCGGAAGGCTAGTTGCCCAGATGAGAACGCAAAGCAAAACAGTAGCGCGTCCAAAGCACAGCAGATGCCCGTTAGATCGTATCATTGCTCTGGTATGAATCTTGCAATCGGCTCCTGCAATTCGATCAGGAACTCTCTCACACGACTTTCGGCCTCGACATCACTTTCATCGGGACCGATCAATGTCGTAATACGGATCAAAGAACCATCTGTCCGCCCCGTGCGAACGCCATCGACCATCAGCCAGAACTTGGCTGCAAAATCCCACGCGATCCGGCGATCTTTTTGCTGGAACCAGTAATAGACCATCATGCGCGTTTCACCTCTTTGAATCACGGCACGGTTGATGTTGAACGGCACTTCAGACCCGACCACTTGCGTGATGTCGCTCCGCTCAAGCCAGGCGATTTCCCATCCTGCACCCGGCAGACAGATTTCCGGACTGTGGACGCCGCCTTGGCTTTGATCGTCATACCACGCCATGAACAGATCGACTGAATATTGCTGATCGGGTCGGGTGAACGTGACCTGATGGTAATCGTCTGCCCCAAGCGTCGCAGCAACATCCGACGTCAACGGTCGGCTTGGACCACGCTGGTCCCATGCACCAATAGACCGTGGGAAAAGTGCAAAGTTGTCGCGTTCCGGCGCTACGCCGCCCCGATCCGGCAGCAACTGCAGGGCAAGTACGCTTGCCAGCACCATAAGGCTGGACACGATCAAAGCTTTCGACGCCTCGACGTATTGTAAACGACCCACTTGGGTTGCCAATCCGTCAGTATCCAGATCAAGCGCTTCCGTCAGGCGGGGGCGGTCGGGGTGCAGGAACAGCATCAACCAAGCCAACCCGAAAAGGATCACAATACAGGCTAAAAATATCACCCAACCCTCAAAGAAGTGCGTGAAACCTTCGAGCCAGTCGTTGCCGTAGTACTGCACAATGATACCGGCCACAGCGATCCGCACGGAGTTCATGAAAATCGCAATTGGAACCGCGGCAAGCAGTAAGGTCACTTTGTGCCAAACTGGCCCGCGATAGAGCGTCGCAAAGATGTAGGAAAAACTCATGATCGGGAACATGTAACGTAAGCCCGAACAGGCTTCCGCGACATGCAGTTTCAGGGTTCCCAGATCAATGATGTTCCCATCCAGAAAGACAGGAATATCCAGCAGACGCAGGATAAACACGCCCAATTCCGAAGACACCAACTGCAGCGATGTCGTCACTTTGAAGTAGATGACACCGGGTAAGGGAAGCATATAAACAAGATGCAAGACACCTGGCCAGAAATGCTTGCCGGTGTCCCAACCCCAGCTCACAAGAAGAATCCCGCCCACCCATAGTATCAGCGCATAGGCGACAAGATCACCGATCCCGGCCAAAATACCCAATGTGGCAAACATCAGCGAAAACGCGATCAGGAAAACACCCGGCCAGCGGTTGCGATGCACATCGGGGTTGATTGGATAATCTTTCAACTGCTTGAGAAATAGAAAAGCTGAAAGAACGGGGATGAGGGGACCGTGGCTGTATTCTGGCAACTGCCAAGCAACCAGCATTGTATTGATACCATCACTGAAGAAAACACCGGCCCCAATGACAGCCACAAGCAGCCAGAATACACCCCAATGCGTGAATGCGGATACCAAACTGGGTGCTGGCTGAATGGATTTGGACATGGGCACCAACGCGACCTTCAACGAGAAACGACTTTTTTTGAAGCAGAATAGAATGTTAACTGCCAGATTCTTCGCCCTCTGGCCACCTTAACCGTCAAGCCCTGACGATAAAATGATCGAAATGGGGTATGATCGCGAACCATAGTCCTATCCAGTGGCGATTGTTTCCAGAAACACGCACCATACGTCGAAAACTAGCGGTGCAGGCACCGCGCGGCTTGCATCAGTCACTGATCTGCACCTAAGCCATGTTGAACGTTCCACTTTTTGCTCCATGGCCGGGCACGCGCGTTTGCGCCGTCACGTGCATGATTTGATAGGTATATGCTTTTTACGACGCTCAGTTTCTGGGGCTTTTTCGCGATTGTCGGGCTCGCCTACGTCCTTCTGTCGCACAAGGCCCAAAACCGCATGCTGCTCGTGGCATCCTACATCTTTTATGGGGCGTGGGACTGGCGATTTCTCAGCCTGATCCTGCTCAGCACGCTGGTTGATTACTTCGTCGGTCTCGCGATGGAACGGGAAACGCGCGAAACCCGGCGCAAACGGCTTCTATATGTCTCGCTCGCCTGCAACCTCGGTATGTTGGCTGTCTTCAAGTATCTGGGCTTTTTCGTCGACAGCTTTGCCGGCCTTCTGGCTGGGTTCGGATACGAAGCTGACATCTTTACCCTGTCGATCGTCCTGCCTGTCGGAATCTCGTTCTATACGTTCCAAACGCTCAGCTACACGATCGACATTTACCGCAAGGAATTGAAACCGACTGATGATTTCCTCGATTTCGCCCTGTTCGTCGCGTTTTTCCCTCAACTCGTCGCGGGCCCGATCGAGCGGGCGAGGAACCTCCTGCCGAATATTGCAAAACCTCGCATCCTGTCGTGGGAGGCATTATCGCGGGGTGTCGTGCTGGTCCTGATCGGCTTGATCAAGAAGGTGGTGATCGCCGACGCAATCGGCCCATCAGTGGACGCGGTCTACAGCAGCCCCGATCCGACGCGGCTGGATATCGTTTTTGCGACGTGGCTTTTCGCGATACAGATTTATTGCGATTTTTCGGGCTACACCGACATTGCACGCGGTGTTGCCAAGATGCTGGGTTTCTCGTTGATGCGGAATTTCGCCCAGCCCTATTTTGCGGCCGATCCACAGGAATTCTGGCGGCGCTGGCACATCTCGCTGTCAACCTGGTTGCGCGATTACCTCTATATCTCGTTGGGTGGCAACCGGGGCGGGCCGACCAAAACCTACCGCAACTTGATGGCCACCATGACCCTTGGCGGTCTTTGGCACGGTGCGGCCTGGAATTTCGTTCTTTGGGGCATCTACCAGGGCGCGCTGCTGTCCATCCACCGGGCTTTGACCGGGCGCAACGGACATAGCGGTGAAGGCACCAACCGCACCTTCTGGAGCTGGCTCAAACGGGCGTTTGCAATCGCGGCATTCTTTCAGATCGTCTGCTACGGCTGGCTGCTGTTCCGGGCGACTTCTTTCTCGCAAATCAGCGACTTCACCGGTAAGTTGTTGGGTCTCTCAGCTGCGCCAATGGGTCTGACCATGCCAATGCCCCCATTCCCCGCACTTCTCGGCATGGTTTTTCTGTTTGTCTGGGACATGTTCACCGAGCGAACAGGGAACGTACGTTTCTATTCAGGCTGGCCATTGGTAAGCCGGGCCGCTCTATGGGCTTGTATGATTTATCTTTTCGCCTTTGGTGCGACGACAACGACGTCCAGTTTCATCTACTTCCAATTTTAGGAGAGGACATGCGAAAAACGCTCAAGACAGCATGCCTGACTCTCGTTCTTCTTGCGTTGCTGGATGTTCTCGTCGCGATGACCTTGTCCTGGGCAGAGCGGACAGGTCGGTTCGGATCGCTTGTCTATTTCTTCGACTACGGCCGGTCGGTCCCGGGAAAGCTTGCGCGTTGGGAAGCTGAACCAAATCTGGTCGGAAACCTTTACGACATCGGATGGCGGTCTGAGACAGTCGCAAGTTCAGCCGCAAGTTTTGCCAAAGAGTCATCGGATACCGGGCCGTTCATTCGCAGCTACGGTATGTCCTTCACACTGAACATCCGGGATCAGGCGCTGGCCCTACGCCCCGATCTGAACTGGGAATCCCATGCTGGTCCTGCTGGATCGCCCAACTTCACCTATGCCTTGTTTCAGGACGACCGCGCCAACCGACGGGAAGGCGATATCGTCGTTCTCGGGATTTTGTCCTCGGTCGTGCCCGCGATGGCAACCCACAGCAACCAAACCCGTGTTTTCGAACAGCCGGCACCTTTGACGTATCCGATCTATCAGCCAGACACGGCAGGCGGACTTGTGCGAATTGACCCGCTCATCACGACGCCAGAAGAACACCGCGCGCTGGCATCTGATCCGGTGGCGCGGGCAGAATGGTATGCGCAATTGGACCAGAACGACGCCTATTACTCCAAGATAACATATGGGGCCCCATGGCTCGACGCATCCCCGCTTGCGCGGCTGACGCGCCGTGCCCTCGCGCAATCGCACCTAGATGATGTCGCGAGTGAATTTGTGGGCGGTGATATCTACCCCTATGAAACAGTATTGCCCCGCATGATCAGCGAATTCGCCAAAACCGCGCGCGATGATGGCCAATTCCCCGTGGTAATGCTGGTGCAGACAAACCGCCGCTTCGATCCGGACATTCTGGCCATTACGAAATCTACCATGGATGCAGAAGGTATCCCCTATCTCGCGACAGCAGAATTATTCGATCCGACAGACCTGTCGGGGTATCTGGGCGACGGACACTACACCCCACAAGTGGACCGCATGTTTGCGCAACACCTGATCGACATGTTGGATCTTTGACATGAAAAGGATCGCGCTGTCATGAAGTACCGCTCGGAAATCGACGGCTTGAGGGCAGTCGCAGTCGTGCCGGTGATCCTGTTTCATGCCGGACTAGAGCTTTTCGGCGGTGGGTTTGTCGGGGTCGACGTCTTTTTCGTGATCTCCGGCTACCTCATCACGACCATCCTGATAGATGAACTGGAACGCGGCGAATTCAGTATTCTGCGCTTTTATGAACGCCGCGCCCGCCGAATTCTGCCGGCTCTGTTTTTCGTCATGCTGTGCTGTTTGCCATTCGCCTGGGCGTGGATGCTCCCAAACGAAATCTACAGTTTCGGCGTCAGTTTGATGGCAGTCAGTGTCTTCATCTCGAACATCATCTTCTGGCGGCAGGAAGGCTATTTCGCTGCCGCAGCCGAGGAAAAGCCGCTTCTGCACACGTGGAGCCTCGCCGTCGAAGAACAGTATTACGTCCTCTTTCCGATCTATCTTTTGCTGCTATGGCGGTTCGGACGCAACCCAGTCTTCTGGAGCATTTGTGTCATAGCAACGATCAGCCTAGCCTTGTCCGAATGGGGGTGGCGCAATTACCCATCGGCCAATTTCTACCTTGCGCCGACGCGGGCATGGGAATTGCTGGCGGGATCAATCGCGGCCTTCATCATTTCCAGACACGGCGTCAAAAGTAACAACCTGCTGGCTGCGATGGGGCTTGCGGGTATCATTTATGCGATTTTCGCGTTCGACAAATTCACACCATTCCCCAGCCTTTATGCGTTGGCTCCGGTGGGCGGAACAGTCCTGATCATCCTGTATTCCGACCGAACAACTTGGGTTTCCAAACTGCTTAGTACAAAAGGGTTCGTTGGCATTGGTCTGGTCAGCTACAGCGCATATTTGTGGCACCAGCCGCTGTTCGCATTCGCCCGGATCAGGTCTTATGACCAATCCGGCACGCCGACACTGCTCGGCCTTGGTGTCGTCTCGCTACTACTTGCTTGGCTCAGCTGGCGCTACATTGAACAGCCGTTCCGCAAAGGATCCGCGTCGGTGCTGCCCCGGCGAAACCAGATCTTCGCGGCCAGCCTTGTCGGCATACTCGCTTTCAGTGGAACGGGCTGGTTCGTTCGATCCCAAGACGGGTTCCCCGAACGGCTGACTGCGGCACAGCAAGATATCCTGAAATGGGAGAGCTTTGACCGCGATGCGGCCTATCGCAAGGGCCGTTGCTTCATGATGCCTGAACTTGACTATACCCAGTTCGATGATGGCTGCCTGGGTACGGGTGAAACGGTGATCTGGGGTGACAGCTATGCCGCCGCCCTCACGAGCGGCTGGCGCCTCAACGACCCAGAGGTTGGTCAGCGCACAGCTTCGGCCTGTCCGCCACTTCTTGGAGTCGACATGCCAGAACGGCCCAATTGCAAAGCAATCAACGATGCGACCTTTGCCGTGATTGCCGAACTCGAAAACCCGCATGTCGTGCTGAATGGTATTTGGTGGGGCTTTGACAAATACCTCGACAACCTCAACGCAACAGTGCAACGGCTGCAAGAGGCCGGTATCACCAACATCACTATCATTGGTGGAACGCCACAATTCTCGCCAACCTTGCCCAAAAGGCTGATCTCGCTGGATCTGGCCCTGACACAGGATCACAGGATCAAGGCGGATATCGGAGATGTGCTTGCGGCTGATGACGTCTTGCGCACCATCGCCGCACGGCACGGCGTGACATTCGTCCCGATCCTGCCGCACATCTGCGATAACGATGGCTATTGCGATGCCGTTATAACAACAGACGCCGGTGTTTTCGAACCCATTGCATGGGACGCGGGACATCTAACGCCCAGCGGAGCGCTCCATATCCTGCGCCGCATCTTCCCGGACACCTAAGCCGCTACTGGCAACTCTGCAAACGCGGGCCGAGCACATCCGCTAAGACGCCCGCTATCCTGTCCGCGCCTTGGGCATTGGGATGGATTTCGTCGCGGTAAAGCTCGTGGGTCATCGGCGTATGTCCAAGATCAACCCAGTCAACCTTCCGATCGTCAGCCCACCGTTTGAAGATCTCCAGTGCAGCCGTCACCAGTTTGAAGCTTGCGGCGACGGTCAAACGGTAAACCAATGACAAAGACAGATCGCCCCCTTACCAGCAGACCGTTGTCATGATGCAGCGGATCGGTCATGACAGTGTAGTACGGTTGAGAATAGGCCCGATGCTGACCATCGCATCGCTTCGGACCAGGTCGGAGAGATGAATGCGCCGGATTTTTGGCATATTGTGGAGGCTGACCATCGCACTTGTCGCTCTCGCCGCATTGGCCATATTCCTTGTCATCGAGGATGCACCTCTTGTCGCAGCAGGGCCACCTCCTGCCCCCGATGACGTTGTCGCCGCCCGCAAGCTGGTTCAGGACCTGCGTCTGGCGACAAGTGTGGAAACGGATGATAGCGTCCCAGTCATTACGACAATCCCACAGCTCAATTCAGCTGTCCGGTTGGGTGCGCGCCTCTTGCCCGGTTTTCGTGGAGATGTGAATCTTGAGGGGGATATGTTGGTCGGGCGCGCCTCAGTGCCCGTTTCGTGGCCGGGTGGGCAGAAGTGGATCAACGCGTCCGGGACAATCCCAGAATTCGACGGCGCGCTTGCATTAGAAGACGTCACGTTGGGTGGGTGGAGCATCCCTCCGAGGCTAGCATTGGGGGTCGCGGAAACGGCGGCCAATCTCTACTTTGGGGATGGCGTGGGCGATACACTTACCAGCGTGGCCTCAGCAATGCAGATCGACGGGACCGAAATCGCATTCTCTGTCACGCTGTCCGAAATGGGTGATAACGGACTTGTCCGCAACATCTTCGGGTCGATCCGCGGGGAAGAATTTCCGCCGCCGGAACAGATCGACGCCGCCTACGCAAGGCTTCGCACGGCGATGGATGACGGGCTTCTGCCACTTGCCGGCAGCTTCAGCCCCTACCTGCAATTTGCCATGCAGGACGCCTTTGAAAACAAAAACGATGACGGCCTTGCCAATGCCTACACGGCGGCTGTCTTCGCACTGACTCGCGCCTGCGGCCCCCGCGATTTCGGCGCACTTGTCGGACGCCTTGCCATCACAACGACAGGTCCTGATCAAGAATGGTCGGCAGATTGCACCGAAGTCACCCTCAATGACCGGATCGATAGTCGGCGACACTTCATTGCGTCGGCGGCACTCCGGGCGGCAGCAAACCGCGGGGTTTCGTTCTCGATCGGGGAATTCAAAGAACTGCATGATACGGTATCCGGTGCAGGTGGGTTCGATTTCACAGACATTGCCGCCAATCTGTCTGGCATCCGGCTTACGGATCACTTTATGAGCCTGTCCCGGGAGCAGTGGGGTACGGCTATCGCGTCATTGGCAAGCGAGAGCGGCTATATCATCGACTTTGACGGCATTCCCGGCCTTATGCCCGAAGACGAATTCCTCCAGACCTATGGCACGATCGAGAGTGCGGCATACCAGGCCATGTTGCGGCTGATTGAGGAGCGGATTGACCAACTTGCCGTACATTCAAGCGGACACTGACCGGCCCGATTGTGGGTTGCGCAAGGGGCGGTTCGGCCATTTTCCGCCGTCTTGGGGGGGATTCAAACTGTTTAGCAGCGACGCTGGTCACGACCGCACTTGAATGTGACGGCGACATCGAAAACAGCTTTATTATCAAATAATTAAAATGCCTTGGCCGTGTGGCGTGCAAGAAATCGCCGAGCGTGGCCCGCTAAGCCGAATTTCGCCAGAAATAAGGCGAAACTTCGCCGATTCTTGTCATTCTCGACCCGCAATCAGGTGATCAAGACCACCGAAGAAGACCGTTTAAGTTCTTTAAGTTACTGTATTTAAAGGAAAACGATTTAATTTCCGAATCGTTTACAAAGCATTTTGCGACTGGTATGTGTTAATAAGCTATTAATAATTAGTCTCACACTTCAGGGGTACATAAAATGAAAACGTATTTGACTGCTGCCGCGGTCGCTCTGGCCACGTTGGGAACTGCAGCGTCTGCTGCGACACTAACGGCCGACACTACTCTGGGACTTGCACCAGGTTCACCCGCAGGTCAGGACTTTGTGACTGAACTTCAAGGCGCAGGTGCCACGGATCTATTCTCCGGCAATCTCAGCATTATTCTCAATCAGGAACGTCGTGTAACATTCACGTTGGTGGGGGCCGAAAGCAGCTTCGACAATACGTTGGTGTTTAATGGATCTGACATTATCGCCGAAAGCATCGGTTCCGGAGGTGCCGGACAAGCCGTCGCCAATATGACAACAGACTTGCTGGATGGTGGTCTTGGCCTGAATTCGTTCACCACGGTCCTTGGGTCTGGCGTTGATATTGCTTCGCTTTTGACCTTCCGCGTGGGAGACGCAGCCTCGAGTGTCTTTAGTGCTGTTGACCACGAGTTCGGCGTGTTTGCTGACGCTGCCTCTCTTAGCAATCTGAGCGTGTTTTTCCTTGCGCTGGATGATGATGGTAACAACAAAGACGACAACCACGACGATATCATCGTGCGTGTAGACATTTCTGCAGTTCCAATTCCTGCAAGCGGCCTGCTTCTGCTGGCTGGTATGGGTGGTCTTGCAGCGATGCGTCGTCGCCGGAAGTCTTAATCAGCTTTCCGATCTAGATTGGAAAGGGCGGTCCAGCAAATGGGCCGCCCTTTTTCTTTGCGCTCATCCGCATGACTTCCACCGTACACCCGGCGAAACAGATCGGCACGAAGCTTACTGCGAGTCGATAGCCTACGTGTTCGAACCGACCGCATCTCCGTATGAAAACGCATTCAAAACCACACCTAGCACATTGGTCTGTTCCGCAATTTCACGTTCGCTGACGTCAAACTGGCCATAGCGTGTCTTGTCAGCACGCACGACAATCAAACAGCAATCGACATTCTTCAGGAACGCACGGGTATCGTCGTTGACCAGCATCGATGGCAGATCGAAAATCATGACGTCCGGCCGATAGTCCGCCTCAATACGGTCGATTGCGAGCGCCGTCTCTTCAGCCAAAAGCAATCGCGCCGGATCGATATCCGGCTTCTTCGCCATAGAAAACCCGACATTGGGCCCGTATCGCATGGCCTGTTCGGCGAATGCCACATCACCACTCAGGACTTCACCAATCCCGTGGTCCGGCACTTTGCCTAGAAAATCACCGACAGATGGATGACGCAAATCAAGATCCAGAAGCATCGTGCGCAGATCGGTTTGCCTGCCCAGACCCAGCGCAAGGTTGCAGGCCGTCGTCGATTTTCCAGAACTCGGCATCGGGGAAGTAATGGCCAGCCGTTTCCAACCATTCTGACGCATCTGAAGCAAAACCTTGGTGCGCAGGATATCAAACGGCGTGGCTTTGGCGTTTGCCTCGCGCGTCACCAGACGACGTTTTTCCAACTGCTTCTTATGAAGTTCCAATGGCTCCAGCGCCATCCAAAGATCTTCGACATCCGCAGACCGTTTGGGCCGCTTTGTTATCGGCTCCCCCCGCGCAAACGGGGCTTCCTGATCTTGCCGGGTCTTGCGCGCCTTCTCAAGGGCCGACTGCAGTTTCTCCATGATACGCTCCTGCGTTACCCGATATTCAGTCGCGCGAGAACAGCCCGTACGATCAAATCCAGTGGCATGTAATTCGTGTCGATATACCAAAGCGCCAACGGACCTCCGATAAGCACAGCAAGGCTCACTCCGACAAGTGTCGTCCTTCGCGCTATGCGTCGGCTACGACTTTCCATATACGGAATGGTTGCAATCGGCGTGACCCCGAACTTGCTCACAAGCTCTGCTGGACGGCGCACAGTTCTGTTCAACAACTCAAGCAAGACGAAAAAGCCGCCGGCCAGCGCCATTCCCACCATGGCACCCATCATCGCAATACGCGGACGGCTTGGCCCAGAGGGCGAACTTGGCGGAACCGCGCTTTCGATCACGGTGATCCGGCGGCCCTGCCCTGTTGTCTCGATCCGTTCACTGACCTGCGCCTCGTTCAGGTTTGCGACTGCCGCATTATAGCGGGTCTGAAGGATCTCGTAGTCGCGCTCCAGTGCATTCAGTTGAATGCCATTGGCCGAACTGGCGATAATCGAGTCCTGGAGGTCTTCGAGCTCTTGGCGTGTGCGTTCAATCTCTGCCGTGGTCGTTTCGATCCGGTTGTCCATCTCCGAAATCGTCGCAGTAAATATCGCTTCTTCTGCTGTCAGCAACTGCGTGCCACCGTCTTCGTTCGTCTGAACACTTGCCTTCTGGGCGGCAACGATAGACTCCAAGCGATCCACAGCAGATTGCAGCCGGATAACGCGCGGGTTTTGCGCGGTATAGGTAGACAGCGCTAGCTCCAGATCCGCGCGTGCTACAATCAACTGCTGCTCTTCGGGTGTCGTTCGCTGACCACCCATGCGGTTTCCGATACTTCCTGTTGCCTGAAAAATCCGCTCGATATCCTCGCGCTGTGATTGGGTGGATCGCAGGTCGCGCTCCAACTGCGACAGGCGTTCCTGCAACAAGGACTGACGGCCCAGCCGATAGGTTTGGTTTTCGGGCAAAGCGCCAGAGTTCTCACTCTTGAATTCTGCAATGCGAATACTCTGAAGATCGAGTTCACGCGCCAGCCGGTCGACCTCTTCCTCGAAGAATTCGAGGGTGTCATCGGCGCGGCTCATCCGGAAATCAGTGTTCGCCTCCAGAACCAGCGTGACATACTCATTCACCACGTTCGCCGAGGTCTGTGGATCACCGGCGGAAAACGAAATTGTCAAAAGGGTAGCCCTGTCGCGTCCGGCGGTCCGGTTGATCCGCGTGTCCTCGTTCATGCGAGCAACGATCTGGTCCGGGTTGATCGTTCGCATTTCCGGATAAACCTTAAAACGGTTGGCGATATCGATCAGATTCGCTCTGGTCATCAGGCGTTGTTGAATGATGTCCAGTTCCTCGATTGTCCCCGTCTCCACGGTGGTCGAGACCATCCACTCTGGAATCTGCGGTTCATCGACAACAAGACGGGCCGTGCTTTGGTAGGTTTCAGGCAGCCTGATCGCTGTAAAAACACCCAAACCGGCACACAAAATGAACAGCGCCGCCATCACTGGGAACCTGCGCAGGAAAAGTTTCCAGTAAAACCGAAAATCGAGATTCATTCCGCAGCCTTTCCTGTGTCCTGAGCATGCTTGAACAAGATTAGCGGGCCGGTGAACGTCTGCATAATGACACCATCCCGAACAAGCTCGGAAATGGTCTCCACCGAGACAACTTTGTGCTCTTCTCCTGATGCATAAACCAGCGCCAGATCACAGATCTTGTTGATGACCCGCGGAATCCCAGATGACTTGTCGCAGATCATGTCGATCGCATCGCGCGAAATCTCATCGCCTGTCCCACCGACAGCCTTAAGCCGGTGTTGAATATAGGCGTGCGTCGTCTTTCGATCGAGCGGATTAAGGTGATACGTTGACGTAACACGCTGGGCAAACTGACTAAGCTCGGGCTGCATAATGATGGTGCGCAATTCGGGCTGCCCGACCAGGATCAGCTGCAACAGCTCATCCTTCCCAGAATTGATATTGGTCAGCATCCGAAGCTCTTCAAGCGTCTCTGCCCCAAGGTTCTGGGCTTCGTCAAAGATCAGGATGACCCGCTTTCCTTCCGCGTATGAATTTATAACAAAGTCTTGAAATTGCTGAAAAAGCTCGACGTAAGTCTGCTGTGCTGTCGGCGCGAGATCAAGCGCATTCAACACCCAGCGCAATAAATCGTCCCGCCCGCCCTGCGCGTTAGAGATAAGGCCAATGACAACGTCGTCTTCAATGCTGCGTAGCAACGCTTGGACAAGGGTGGTCTTACCGGTGCCAACCTCGCCCGTCACAACTGTCAACGGCGCGCGCGTCATCAGACCATATTCCAGTATCGAATAGGCGCGTTTGTGGTCCCGCGTCCAGAACAGCATGTCCGGGTCGGGTGACAGCGTGAATGGCCTCTCTGAAAAGCCAAAAAACTCACAGTATAAATCAGCGCTCATTCATGGTCCCGGTTGGCCGAAAATGCCAGTTCAAAGTTCACTTCGCGTATCGCCTGCTACATGGCATTTGTACCCTTCTCCGGTGGCGGGATTATGGCGAGGCAAAGGTGACAATACTGCTAAACACCTTTTCAAACCGATTCGCCATTTTTCAGCGTAACCTGTGCAGTTTTTGCGCAATTGTTTCAAAAACCAGAATAATCATAGACACTTCACAATGCCAGACAAGGTTAACTGAACCGCAAGATGCAACCTCAAGTTGCTCTCACTAAAGTTTTGCTAAGATTTCGATCAAATTTCACTATTTGTTAGAACAAATCTGAATCCAGCCTTGGTGAGATAGCTACAATCGTGTAGACGTAACGCTGGAGCGCTGCGTATGTGTCGGAGATCGTTTAGGAACTTCCGGGGTTGGCGTGAAATTAATGAGGAAGTGCGGTGTTTTCCGCATGCTGCCGTAAATGACATTTTATTCCGTTGATCTTCGCCAGCCGAAGCAGGCTGAACAAATAATTGTAGAGCCGAAGCGGTCCCTGCAGAAAATGATGTATCGCGCCTACGGCAAACGCCTTCTCGACTTGATCCTCGTGATAGGGACTGCACCGGTGACAGTGCCCGTGATCGCATTGCTCGCCATTGCTGTGCTGATAACCGGCCAATCTCCATTCTATGTGCAGCAGCGGATCGGCCTGAATGGCAAGATCTTCCTTATGTTTAAACTGCGCACGATGCTGCCTAACGCCGAAAAGCGCCTTGAACTGTATCTGAAAGATAATCCCGATGCCCGTGCGGAATGGGACAGCAAGCAAAAGCTGCTTGAAGACCCCCGTGTGACGCCTATTGGGAACTGGCTGCGCAAGACATCGCTGGATGAGCTCCCGCAGCTGATCAATGTCCTTAACGGCTCAATGTCGCTTGTCGGACCTCGTCCAATGATGCCCGAGCAGAAGGCCCAGTACAAAGGTGCCGCATACTACCGTCTGCGCCCCGGGATGACGGGGCTGTGGCAGGTGTCTGACCGCAACGATTGTGAATTTACCGGCAGAGTTCGTTTTGACGAAATCTATGGGCGCATGGTGTCGCTGACGACCGATATTCGCGTACTCGCCCAGACTGTCGTCGTCGTGATCAAAGGGACTGGCGTCTGAAAGACGACCCTTTTCTCATGCTGTCTTTGGTCCCTACCCAAAGCTGTAGACCCATGGTGCATTTTCCCTGTAGGAGTATGCTGAATAGCCAACGCGGATTCACGGAGTAACCTGTGCGAAGACTACTGAAGCTGAGCGCTGCGATTTTACTGGCAGTATTCCTGACAGCCTGCGAATCCGCAGAGGAACGCGCCCAAGGTCACTACGAAAACGCACTCGAACTTCTGGAGCAAGGCGATCCCAGCCGCGCAGTCGTTGAACTGCGCAACGCGCTTCAGAATGTACCGGCATTTACCGAAGCCCGATATGAACTTGCGCGGATTTATCGCGAAGATCTTGGGCGCGTGGACCTCGCCTATGGTGAATATCTACGGGTTGCGGAACAACTCCCCGAAAGCAGCGAAGCGCGCATTGCTCTGTCTGAAATGGCTTTTCAACTCGGAAGCTGGGATGAATTGCAACGGCACGGCGAAGAGGCACGTACGCTTGCCCCCGATGATCAGCGCGTCAAGGCAATCAGCGCGGCACTCGACTACCGCGCCGCGGTCGTGGCCGAAGATACAGTCGCAATGCAAACGATACTAGACCGTGCGGAAGACCTTTACGATCCACAGAAACCGAACCTCATCCTGCGCGAGATGATGCTCGAAGGCAAAATCCGTTCGCAGGAATTCCGCGACGCTCTGGTGTATCTTGACGATCTGATCGCCGATTTTCCTGACAAACAACGGTATTACCGCCAGCGCTTGCAAGTTCTCATCGCCCTTGGTGACGACGAGGCCATCGAAGAGCAGCTGCAGCAGACCATCACGGTTTTCCCTGATGATCCAGAACAGAAGGCCACGCTCCTGCGTTTTTATCTTTCACGGGGTGAACTGGACGAAGCCGAAGCGTTCCTGCGCCAATTGATCGCCAACGCGCAGGACGATGAAGCGGCCATTGCGGGGCGCAGCGATCTGATCCGCTTCCTTTCAGAATTCCGCAGTACTGCTGCCGCACGTGCCGAAATTGCGGTCGCCATTCAGGAAGCACCGGACCCAGCGCCTTTCATTGTCATGGCAGCAGGTCTCGATTTCGCATCAGGACAGACCGACAAGGCCATTCAGGACATCGAAAAGGCATTGGCGGAAAACGAAGACTCTGTATTCGCCAACCCCATCCGGTTGACACTGGCAGAAATGTTGCTCGCCACCGGCAACGATGTCGGGTCCCGCGCGCTTGTTGAAACGGTATTGGTGGATGATCCGTCAAATGCCATCGCGCTGCGGATGTCCGCCCGCTGGCTGATCGATTCCGATGAAACGGATCAGGCGATCGCCGCACTGCGCACCGCTCTTGATACGGACCCCGAAGACGTCGTGGCCCTGACGCTGATGGCCGAAGCCCACGGGCGAAACGGCAGTAGCAACCTTGAACGTGACTTCCTCGCCCTCGCTGTTGAAGCTTCAGGCAACGCACCGGAACCAACGAACCGGTATGCGCGCGTGTTGATCTCGGAAGAGCGGTATCTGCCCGCCGAAGACATTCTTCTTCCAGCCCTTCGCATCGCACCAAACAATATCGATCTGCTCCGCACAGCAGGCGAACTGTACCTCGCGATGGAAGATTACGGTCGCATCGCGCAAGTCATCGATACACTGCGCAGGCTGGACACCGATCCAGCGACCAACCTCGCAAATCAACTTGAAGCAGAACGCTTGAACCGCCAGTCCGGCATAGAAGAGGCCGTGGCCTTCCTTCAAGATCTGGCCAGCGGTTCGGATGGCGACCTGTCAGCGCGTATCCTTCTGTTACAAGCCCAACTTTCCGGGGGAGAAACTGAAGCAGCCCTGGCATTGGCCGAAGAGATCGTCAGCGAAGACCCCGAAGCGCCGGGCCTGCAACTCTTGCTGGCAAGCACCATGGCGGCAACAGGTGATCTGGAAGGCGCCATCGAAATCTACGAAACCGTCTCTACTGAATTCCCGGACAATCCGAACCTCAGGATCGACATTGCGCGCTTGCAGGCCCGCAACGGTGATCCTGATGCAGCCGATGCGACGCTCAATGCAGCACTGGAGCAATTCCCCGATGATGTCCGCCTCCTCTGGTTCAAAGCCTCCACGCTCGAAACTGAGGGCGACATCGAAGGAGCAATCGCAATCTACGAAAAGATGTATGAAGAGCGTTCGGACACAACCATTGTCGCAAACAACCTCGCCTCCCTGCTCAGCACTTACCGTAGTGATGAGGAAAGCCTGGAGCGCGCATGGCGTATCGCGCGACGCTTCCGAGACGCCGAGGTTCCAGCGCTTCAGGACACCTATGGCTGGCTGACACACCTTCGCGGCCAAACCGAAGAAGCGCTGCCCTACCTCGAAAGTGCCGCTGCAGGATTACCCGAGGATCCGATCGTGCAATTCCACTATGCAGAAGCCCTTTATGCGCTTGGCGATCTCGAAGCAGCCATCGAACAATACCGCAGTGTGGTTGATTTGGCCGGTTTGGGTGATAGCCGCCCGCAGATCGAAGCCGCACAAGGTCGTGTTGCAGAAATCGAGGCGACACTGTCTGCGCCAGAGTAGAAATCACAAGCCGCCTGCGTTACAGGATTGCGACAGGCCATCTATTTCCCCTCCTTTTGCGAGGTAGCGCTTCTCTTGACCCAACATTTGCCTGATAATCAGAGAAAATTCGCAATGAGACAAATATGAAACATTTCAAGACATGGATCATCGCAACGCTCGTTGCTTTGACAGCAAGCGTCGCCTTCGCACAAAATGAATATCGTGTGCGTGCGGGCGACACACTGGTCATCGAAGTGCTCGAAGATTCAGGGCTGAACCGCTCACTAGAGGTTCTCCCAGACGGGCGCGTCAACTTCCCCTTTGCCGGCAACGTTGCGGTCTCGGGCCGCACGGTCGGGCAGATCGAAGCGTCGATCAAACAAGCCATCGCCCCCAACTTCACAGCAGAACCTAATGTTTTCGTTTCCGTGCAGCCCGGCGAACGTCAAACCCGTACCCCTGCCGCGCCACCGACGATGGAGATCTTCTTTCTGGGCGAAGTAAATACGCCTGGCATGGTCGAAGTTGAACCTGGAACGCGGTTTCTGCAAGCCATGGCGCGTTCTGGCGGCCTCACCCGTTTTGCTGCCGACAAGCGGATTCAGCTGCGCCGGACCATCAGCAGCAGCGGTCAGACCCAGCTGTTCGAAATCAACTACCGCGCGATCCTTGATGGTGCCGAAGTCAGCAACAACGTCCGCCTCCACGACGGGGACGTCATCATAGTGCCTGAGCGGCGATTGTTCGAATAAGTTATGGGTTTGGGGGGACCAAGCACTGCCAAATTGAAAGTGTCGCTCAATGCGGCCCTTTTTTGTGCGTGTATGACACCAGCAAATGCCCAGGATGAAGGTGGTCTGCGCGCAAACCTGACCTTCTCGACAGGTCTAACAGCATCAGACACGGATGACTCTGGTTTACGAACAGATCTGGGTTTCGGGATCACAAGTGAAACGCGGACACAGACGTTCGCCGCTACGGCCCTGACCGGTATTGTCGCCAGCTTCGAGGACGACGAAACGCTTGGTCTGGATAATCCGAATTTGCGCCTGAGCTACGGCATCGAAAGCCGGCAGGTCGCGGTCAACACCACCCTGACCTATGCCCGCACGGACGTAGACAGCCTTATCGCCACTGATGTCGCCGATATCCTGGTCATCGATGAGGGCACGCGCGAAACGGTCGGCGCAGCACTTGGGCTGACCTTTGGGCGCGAAGCTCCATTTGGTGGGGAAGTAAACCTGTCCTATCGTGACTTGCGTTACGCTGACACGGTCGATCCTGATCTGATCGACGAAACAACGACAACAGCCGCAGTCAATTTGCGCTTTGACATCGACCAGACAGTCACGGCAACTTTGGGCTATTCGATTTCTGAAGAAGACACCGACTCAGGCAATGACACTCGGCGTGAACGCCTCACCTTGGGGGCTGTCATCGCCGTCTCACCCAGCCTGGATGTTAATGTCAGCGCTGGTCTCAGCCAAATCACAACGGACGAGAACAGCGCAACCTCTGTGGTCGAGGGTGGAAATTACGGTTTGGGGCTGACTCAGGCACGCCCTAATGGTGCGATCCGATTTGCGCTGTCCTCGGACCTGTCAGAAAACGGGCGCCGGACAACTGCAACGCTCGGGCGTGACTACGAAACGCCCGGCGGAACCTTAATGGCTGACATCGGGCTGACCCAAGGTTCGGACGACACACTTCGCCCGTTGTACAAGCTGAGCTATTCAAACGAATTGGCGCGCGCGCGGTATTCCGTCTCGCTTGACCAGGGGTTCGCAACCACGAACGATGGCAACGAAGCACTCAATTCGCGCTTTGCATTCACGTGGCAGCAGGATCTGACCCGCACTTCGCGTTTTGGCTCCGATATTTCCTATCAAATGACCAACGTTCTTGGGCAGGATGACGATACAGACCGACTTAGACTGGGGATGCGCTATAGTCAGGACATCGCCGAAGACTGGGCATTGACTGCCCGCTATACGCATACCGTTATCAATGAGAGCGGGTCATCCACGACACGTGAAAATGAATTGTTCCTTGGGATTGAAACGACACTGGAATGGCGTCCGTAAAGTACTCTAGACAGATCGTCATCGCCTTGATTGTGATTTGTACCGCAATCGAAGTGTCACTTCTGCTTGCGGATTTTGGACTGGTCGGGTCGGGCCGTCTCCGCCAGACGGTATACGAGTATGCAGGGTTCTGGCCGGGTTTGCTTCGGACGTGGCAACCTAACTACGACGCCCAACCCTATCTGATGTTTGTGACATATGGGTTTCTGCATAGCGGTATTGCGCATCTGCTCATCAACATGGTCACGCTCTGGTCGCTGTCCGGTGCCGTGATCCGGCGCGTCGGCGGGCGCGGCTTCGTACTTCTCTATGGTTTCTCGATCGTCGCAGGTGCCATTGGCTACGCGTTTCTCAATACCACTCCAGTTCCAATGGTCGGTGCGTCCGGCGCACTGTTCGGACTGGCCGGCGGTCTTTTGGCGTGGAGTTACGTAGACCGCTATACCGCTCAGCAAGGCCTGTGGCCGGTCGCGCAAGCGATTGTGTTGCTTATCGGACTGAACCTTGTGTTGTGGTGGGCAATGGATGGACATCTGGCCTGGCAAACACACTTTGGTGGCTTCTTGGGCGGCTGGATGATTGCCACTGTCATCGACCCCCGTCCCCGCGAACGGAAGACCTGAAAAGAATTTCAGTTTCACCATTCAGGTCGCTGATGGCGCGGCGCGGGTGTAGGCGGCGGCGATCATGATTTTCGGCGTGCCAATCAGGGCACCGCGATTTTGGTTTCAGAGGATCGATTCACCACGTTCTGATGTGACAGCATGTAGCGACATTCGCGCTGCACAAAGGGCGGTGTCATGGGGAAAGCAAGTATTCTAACGGTCCAGACGATCCACGTGGCGAACTCTTGAATTGGACAAGAGCCCTATGCGATTGAACCAATCGGCGATGGCTCCTCATCTTGCAGCCCGATCGTGACCACCGCTGTGCCATTTACAGGAACAAGCGGAGCGAGAAACATCTCCATTAATTCTCGCACAACAAGAAAAACACTCTCGACTTGTCCGTCAGCCCGCGCAACGCCAGTCGCCTCGGGGTCGACATCCTCGTATTCAACAACATTTGGCAGATAAGAAATGCTCTTCAGCGCCTTTTTCACAGCGTCCGGAAGATCGTCTTCAAACACGCGCTGATTATCACTTCCCAGGAAAATCATGATTGCCGGAAACTGATCATATATCTTTTCGGGAAAGATGATCAAACGACACTCATTGATCCCGCTCAGGTTCTCAAGGCTATCGAACAGCGCGCGAAATTTCTCTGCATGTTCGTCGAAATAGCTTTTGAACGCAGATTCAATGACGTCATATTCGATTAGCTCCGACATACGCGACTCCCAATTCTAGCTTGCGTTCGGCAACACGCTGAGGCTGCCCGTGCAGCATCTGTTTCGTATCGTGTTCCCGTTGCTTGTTCAAATTGGCTCACCGATCCATTGTGTGGAAGCGTATCCTCATGGATGTGTGTTTTCACAAGTTGCATGGTTCCAGTCCCGGACTCGGCACTGAAATCGTCTACATGGTGCCAAGTATAGCCTCGCGGTGTTCCAGTTCGCGGTATGCCAGCTGCAGCATTCGCATTCGAAAAGTCGGTGCCACGCGAACCGGTCAGCGCAATCGTAACTGTGTTCACGATTCCGTCCTGCTGGAATAGATGGCTTTCGCCGAATATCGGACCCCCGTTTGGAGAACGATAAATATCGGGATGTCGCGCCGTCCAACAGTTCGCAAGGCCATACACATCGAAGTAAACAGCTGGATTTATCGAGTAATCCGCACTTCTGAACCCGCCAAAAATTCCAATGGGATCGGGGCTTACATAAATAGTCGTAGCTGGATCGTAATACCGAAACCGATTGTAATACAGGCCTGTCTCGCCATCTACCCACTGTCCCTGATACCGGATCGGGCAGTAGAGTGCGCCTGGATCACGCACATAGGCTTTTGCTATGTTGCCTTCGATAGAAGTCGGTTCGACCCAGTAGTCGCCCGTCTCAACTTGCGCTGACGCTGCCACTTGCTTTGTTCGAAGCGCCCCCCATGTGTCGTGGTCGGCGCTCCAGCGTAGTCCCCCTTCCCCGCCCACAACTTCCTTTGGTGTCCCGAGGTGGTCGTTTATGACGAAAGCGAGGTCCCCGTTTTCCAAGCGTGCCAACGGACGGAAACTGCCCGGCTCAAAAAACCAATCAACGCTTTGGACCCCGCCATGCGTTTCGATGATCTCGCGCGCGATGACGTCGCCGTCCCAGATGAACGTCACCTTGGTGTGTTTGCAGGCCTTCGATATACGCCGTCCGAACGGATCATAGGCATAGGACCAAACGTCACCATCAGGGCAATGCGCCCTCACCATCTGATCCTGCGCGTTCCAGTCAAACCGCCATGTCTGTGGCCGGAACCCGTTACGCGCCACCGTGCGCTGCACCACCCGCCCGCAGGCGTCGTGTTCAAGGGTGACAACCTCTCCCTCCGGACCGCGGGCGAGCTTGACGACGCCAGCGGCGGTGGTCTGCCAGTTCTGGAATTTCTCCGTATCGCCTGTGGCGGTGATGTTCAGATCGGGGGTATAGGCGAAGGCTTCGATCTTGCCGTCACCATGAACTGTCCGCGCTATCTGGCCGTTGGCGTCATAATCATAGCGTCTCTGACCCCAGTTCAGGTCGGTGATAACCGTGGGCTCATAGGCCTGCGACCATTGATAAGCGCGTTCGGCGACCTCACCTGCCTTTTGGTGGACAAGCTGGCCAACTGCATCCCAGCTTTGGGTCAGCGCGAACCCCTGCCCATTGGACCGGTGCAGTTCCCGCCCCAACTTGTCGCGTTCAAACCGCAGCGGCGCATGCCCGGCCAAAGACCATTCCACAAGCCCGCCCATGCCGTCGTATTCAAACGTCAGATCCTGCCCGTCAAACCGCCGCGCGGACCGTTTCCCGCAACAATCAATGTCGCTTTCTACAGTGACCCCGTTCACGGTCTCTGCCGTGATCCGCCCCATCGCATCGCGAGTCAGCGCAATCTTGGCATCTGCGTTGGTTGCTGCGATCAGCGCGCCGTTTTCGTTATGGACGTAGGTGGTAACGAGCGTCTTCTGCCCGGGCGCATGGGCGCGCTGCTCCAAAAGCAGTCCGGATTTGTCGTAGTCAAATTCAAGGAAAGACCCATCGGGGTTATCCCGCCGAATAACACGTCCCCCTTCGTCGTAGGCGTATGCCAGTGTACGTCCGTCAAAATCAGTCTCACGGATCAAGCGACCTGCCACGTCTCTCTCAAACGTCCAATGCAGACCCATCTGATTGGTTACGCAGGTCAGCCGTTCCTGACTGTCATATTGAAAACGTAGATCATTGCCGCGCGGATCAGTGATCGCCTCAAGCACGTTGTAGGGGCCGTAGTGATAGCGGGTCTTGCGCCCCTCACCGTCTGTTACCGCCTCGACCTGGCCGGCGGCAGTGAAGCTGCGTGTCGTTTCGACCCCGTCGGGGCGGATGACCTGGGTTGGCGTATAAAAACCGCAGCCCTTTGCCAGTGTGTAGTCCAGTCGTGTGACGTTGCCTGCGGAATCGGTGATTGTTATCAGACGGTTGAAAGCGTCATAGCCAAAGGTTGTTTCGGCCGAGTTGAAGTCGATCAGCGATGTCAGGCGGTTATGGTCGTCGTAGGTACGAAACTCGATCAACCCGTCGTGGCGCATCATTTGGGTTTGTAGCCCCGCTTGGGTCGCGCGGAAATTCGTCACATGGCCAAGCGGATCCCTGGACTGTTCAAGGTTACCATTCTCATCGTATTCATAGTCCCACGCCGCCCCGGAATGATCCACGACGGAGATTAAATTCCCGACATCGTCCCAGACCATAAAGGTCTCACGGCCTTCCTCGTCCTTCATGGATTGTAGGTTGCCATGGGCGTCGTATTCAAACGTCTTCTTGTGCCCGTTTGGATCAATTTCCGCGATCAGGTCGTGCTCTGCGTTGAACTGCCGATAGCTGAACCGGCCTGCGGCGTCGGATGTCATGACATGGCGGCCCAGATCATCGAACCAAAGCTTTTCAAAATTCTTCCCGTCGAGTCCGTGTTGAACAGTGACCTGCTTTCCGTTCGGGTGATAGCTGATGCGTCCATGCTTGTAAGAGCCACCCGTATCAACTTCGATTACGCGGTTCTGGTCATCGTAGCGATGTTTGGTCTTTGTATTCGCTCCGTTGTCCGCATGGGTGCGATTACCCTCAGCGTCGTAGGCGTAAGTCCAATCCTCGCCAAACGGGTTTTGAACCGCGATCAGACGGCCCTGTCCGTCATAACCATAGCGAATGCCTTCAATGACGCTGTCATCCAGTCCGATGATATCAAAGCCTGTGCGCAGCCCGTCGTCGCGGTTGTGGAATTGCAACCGAAGGCCATCGGGATGAATGAGCCGTTCCAGATGACCTTTGGCGTTGCGTTCGAGGGTGATGGTGTTGTCGTTTAAATCCTCGATCTGGATGATACGCCAGATGCGGCCCTTGTAGCGTTTGAAGGTATAGGACAGCTTCTTGTCGTTGAGCTTCAGTCCCCCGCGCGAGAGAGGTTCGAGGGACAAGTGGCGATACCCACCGTTGTACGTACGTGAAAACAGTTGGGGCGGCGGGCGGTCAAAGACGACAGGGATGCCGTCAAGCGTCATGACTTCGTAGGTACCGGTGTCTTCACCATCTGTGATGGTGATGTCGATGTCTGTCAGACTGAAGGGGCCCAAAGGCGATGGAACATCAATATTCTGGTTGAAGACCCGCGTCAGATCGAGTGGCAGCGTGCCCGAAATTTGAAACTCGGAGTAAAATTGCTTTTGTTTACCGTCGGGTAGGCCGACAGGATTTAGCCGCGCGGTGTTCATCGACAAGCTCCGGTAGCGCAGGTGCGCGTGACGGCCCTTGGACCCGTTCCCGTATTTGTCGTTCCGTCGTTCGGTAGGTCGCGCGGTCTTTCCGAACGGCGCGTGCGACGTAGCCTGTCAAGAATGTCTTTGGTTCTGTCTTTCAGTGCATTGTATCTTCCAATCAACATCTGCCCAGCGCGACCGCGTGCTGCCCACTGAAGAACGCGGCCAATGCGAACAAACTTTGCAATTCCCGCAGTTGCGATTTCGGTCGCAATCGCCGCGATAGCACCCCAGACGAAATTCGTCAGCGCCTCGCGTGTGGTCGTATAGCAGATGCCCTGCTCAAGAAGCTTGTAGTCGGTCCAGACACGTTCATAGTTGGACGCCATGCTCTGGGCTGCGATCATTTGTGAATTGCCGATTGGGGCCCCGAGTGCGTCTGTGCCCGTAGAGTATGCAGGACGTGTCGACCCATACTGCAGCAAGCCAACGTGATGGACGTAGGCGCGCCGTCCGTCATTCAATGTCTCGGCAAGTTGACGATATTCCGCCCTGACTTCATCAAGTTCCGCCAATATTTGCTGCTCATAACTCGCAATTTCACGGGCGAACCGATTGCTTTCGGCGGGAAGGTCCGCAAGAATTTGCTCAATATGTGACGCAAGGGCTGTATTATTGTCTGCCCGTGCAATCTCAAGCTGCCTTTCGAGGTTCGGACGCCTTCGGTCTTCAACGGCATCATCCTGTCCGACAAGCTGATCAATCCGTTCGGCAAGCAAGAGTATTTCGTCGTTGAAATAAAAATGGCGGTCGATCTCGTGGTCTGCAAGATAATCCTTGAAAGGCGTTTGGTCAGGCGGAGCGCTCGCCAGGATGTACAGTTGCGCACTGGCATTTCCCTGTGCATCTGCAGTCGTCCCAACCATATCCTATCTCTTCTTCTCGGTCGGACCTTTTGAGGCCATGTTGATTGTCGCTTTGTCCTTGTGCGACGCTGTCGCCCACTTCTTCGAAAACACCGAACCAGTGGTGACCTTCACGGCTGCTGGCCCTAAGTACCCTGACTTGGCCACGCCTTTCTTGACCCCCGGTTCCGTCCCCATCGAATTTGGCGTGCGGCTGTTAAGCATGAAATCGGGTTTGCCGTTATGTCGAACAGTCTTGTTCACACGCGCAGCGCTTCCAAGAAACGCAATCGAGCTATAGGGCACGGGCACGATGCTGCTGCCGACTGGCGTCTTGCAAACGTCCGGCCCGGTTGATGCGATGTAATTCGACCCGTCTTTGCGGGCAGATACGTTATTGGACATTTGCAACCTCCTTCACCTGAAGCGGCGAAAACACCTCCGATGGATGTGGGCAGGGATAGATGGTCTGATCTTCCGACATCATCCGTATCGGGTTCGCGACCGACACTGAATCAATCTCCAGCACTTTCACCCCCGCATCCAGAAATGGCATCCGCCATGTGAGCGCGATCAGCCAGTCTTCGGGATCTTCGGCCAGCACGTCGATATACAGCGTGTCGCAAACCATCCCGATCATGCGCCGTTGATCGTCGTGATCAACCAGATGCGCGATGACGGGGTCACCCGGCAGATCGAAACGCAATTCCGGCATGTCAGGGTGCATGTTGCTTAGCATCACGGATTCATCACCACGCAGAAAGCCCTCTGCCTTCATGCCGCGTGCTGCTGAGTTGTGAAAAGCAAAGTCATAGTCGGGTGCCCAGTGCGGCCAGATGTTATCGATCCAGTTCTGATCATAAGTTCCACCCAGCGGTCTGCGGGGCTGCCAAGCAGGCGGAATGGGACCAAAACCAGCTGGAACCAGATGACGGAACGGATCGCGCAACTTCTGTCCCTGTTCAAGAACCTGCGGCGCTGGGATCGGCGCATCGCGCGGGGTCATCTGCGCGTGCATAAACCCACATCCCAGCGGGTTGCGCTCGTCCGTGATAATCGTGTCGTCGGGGCCGGGATGTTCGCCACCAAACGCATAGTCATAGCGCAGCGGTACGTGCGTGGCCGGTTCGATTTCGTCCAATGTCCAGCCACCAAGGCGCTTGTAACGCCACATGCGCGGACCGGTTACGGTCACACTGTGGCGCATGGCACCGACCTGCACGGTACAATCCCATTGCGCGGCCGGCTTGCTGTCAGGCGCATGGGCGTCCGCGATGACAATTACATCTGCGCGGGGCTTGTAAGGAACCAGATCGGACGGATAGCGCAGCGGTGTTTCATTCACCGCGCCAAAACAGGTATCGCTGAAATTCAACGGCTCCTGCTCGATCGCTGTGACCAGTTTACCGTCCACATATTGATAGGTCGCTTTGACGATCAGGATATCGAACAAGCGCCGATCTGCGTCCTCATTCGCATAGGTCAGATGGGCATAGGGGGTAAGGTTTCGAACCTGCATCTGGCCTAGTTCAGATCGATCAGCTTGGATTGCGCACGGATCTGTTTCTCACCTTCGATCTCGATCTTGACGCCTTGCAGAACGATCGTACCTTCCTTCGTCATAATCAGACGGGACTTGCCCACCGTGATGATGAAGTCATCGCCGACATTAATCTCCATATGCTTGCCGACCGTCGTGGTTGATGTCTCACCGACTTCGATGTTCTTCTTCTCACCGACCACCGTATTCTGCACCTTGCCAACAAAGGTGTTCTTCATCAGGCCGATCTGCTCTGTGCGGGCAAGACCGACGGTATCAATCACCGCCTTTTCGACGATCGTATTCTTGATCCCGCCGACAGGCATAATCTGCCCGACAAGTGCGCCGACGGCGGCACCGGCATTGACCTGTGCAAGTCCGGCGATCTTGCGATGCTCTCCGGCGCGCTTAAACCCCTTGTTCACGGGCAAACTCAGCGCTTCGGCAGCAGTACTCATCTTTGACATACCCTGGGTGATCTGGCTGACGAAGCTGTCGCCACTCTCATTCGAAGCATTCTTCATCGCGGCACTGGACGTCGACATCAGACCAGCAAGGCCCGCAAACAACGCCATGCCTGCGCCTGATCCAATCGACAGGTTCATCGATCCGCCGATCTTTTCGGCATGGTTCTTGCCCACGTCGATGGATTTGTTGTTGCCGACGCTTTCAATCTGGTCGTGATCAACACGTTTCGAGCGATCATGAAGGATCTTCAGCGTCTGATCCTTCTGGGCGTGCAGGCTGATGTTCTCGTTGCCAGTCGCGTCTTCGAAGGTGAATTCGTTGAATCCTTCAGATTTGTGGCTATCAGACCGGAACACCGACTTCGTCTTATGTTCAGGCAGCGGATAAGGAACATCGTTCTTACCGTTGTAGACACATCCGGTCACGATGGGCTTGTCGGGATCACCTTCAAGATGCTCGACAATGACTTCCATCCCGATCCGCGGGATGACCATGCCACCCCAACCTTTCGAGGCCCAGTTCTGACTGACCCGGCAGCGCATGGAATAGGCTTTTTCCAGATCCCAGTGGAAATGGACAAGGATGCGACCGTATTCGTCACAGTCAATCTCACCGTCGCCCACAACGACAGCCGTTTGCGGGCCTTGAATGATGGGCAACTGTGTCTTGCGTTCCGGGGCAAGCGGGGCCGTTGTCGGCATCAGCACGTATTGACCGGAATAGGCATAGCCGTCGCTGTCATGGCCGCCCGATCCATACGCGTCAGAGACATAGGAATGGGTGGCCGTCAGACAAAGATAATCCTGATCCTTCACGCCGGGCACCTGATCGCCCGTTAATGTGACCGTCATCCCGGCACCGAGGGACGTGCAATCGCCAACCGCACGGTGGCGGCGATCGTGTCCGCGCTCCTGCAAGGTGCGCAGGCCAACGACGCCTTTGCCCTCTCCCTGCTCCAGATAGTCGCCGGGGTAGTCATAGCTTTCAATCTGGCCCTGTTCGTAGGCCGCATCACCGACCCGATCGACTTCCATCGCTGCCGTCGGTGTCTTGAAGTTATAGTCAGTCAGACGCATCGCACCGGTGGTCAAGTTACGTTCCGGATACCATTCCCAAAAATGCTCCTTGCCCGCTTGGCGGTTCCCATCGACGGGCTTGTATTCACGCGTCGTGCCGGCAAGCGGATCGTGCTCCTCAATGGTGTCTGTCAGAACAAGCGTGTGGTTACCCGGCGCGTGGCAAAAATGGTAGCTGATCCCGAACCGTTCCAGAAGCCGGGTCGCAAAATCCAGATCGCTTTCGCGGTACTGAACCGTGTACTCCAGCTTGGGATAGCTACCCTTGCACCGGTTGGTCAGATGCGGCTTGCCAAGACCGGAGTATGCTGAAAGCAGTTTCTCAACGATTTCCAGCACTGTCATTTCGTGAAAAATACGCTGATTGCGGCGTCTTCCGGCAAGCCAAAACCAAGGGCGCAGCGTCAATTCATAGCGATTGCCGTTTTCACCGACGCCAGCCCATTTGGCTTGCGTCACGATCCCGTCAAAGTGGCGTGGGCCATCATTCTGGCTGTCGATCTCGATACTGGCATGGGTGCCAATCAGTGCATCAAAATCAATATTCTGCTTGGTCGAAAGCGCTTCCACAGCATATTCAAACAAACCATTCAAATGGTCGGTCCCGCCAAAACGCAGCAAAACCAGAACATCCTTGCCAAGGTCGGTCGTTAACCTGCCAAGTCGCAGGTCCTGCTTAAATGGAGCGTTCATCAAATGCCGCCGTCTTTTGAAATTCTTGGATCGATTGTAAGCGTCAAATGCCGTTACGGCAATCTTGGGTTGAATTTAGCAGTCATGGCGATGCAATCACGCGAAATAGCTGGTTTTACTACAGAATTCAGGATCAATCATTGGTCATAAGTTGCCTAGTTAGGCGCGGCTGCGACGAATCGTTCATCTGACAAGGCAAGACTGAACTGATTGGTCGCCGTTTTCGCGGCACCGGTCCGATTTCCAGACCAGCGTGCGTCGGCCATTGATGTTTTTTGTAACGGTTGTTTGCCCAAAACCCGGATCGGCGTATAGTTGCCGAGTATTTGGGATTGGTTCGAGGTCAGCGGCATGAATGTAGCATTCGCACAGGACAAGCGGCTCGGACGGCTGTCGACGGTGTTAGGCAAGGACAAACTTGTCCTCATGCGCTTTCGCGGCACAGATTTCATCAACGATGTTTTTACGTACACTGTCGACGCGCTGTCGACCGAACCCAACATCGATTTTGACGCCCTGATAGGCACCCACGCCACTGTCGAAATTGAAAGTCAGACGCACGGACCCCGTCCGTTTGACGGGATCGTCACAGAAGCGAAATGGGCCGGTGTCGGCGAGAACGGCAATACTTACGAGTTGACGCTGCGGCCGTGGCTATGGCTGGCGTCTCATCGTCGGAACCAGCGCATCTTTCACAAGAAAACGGTCGTGCAGATCATCGAAGAACTGTTTCAGGACTACAGCGGCTTGGGAAAACCGGCGCTGACGGTCGATCTGACAAGCAGCTATCCGGAACTTGAATACACGGTCCAGTACCGTGAAAGCGATATGGACTTCGCCTGCCGGATGCTGGAACGCTTTGGCATCACCTACCGGTTTGACCACGATGTCGGCTCTCACACGATGGTGCTGACGGACGGGATCGACTCACACCCGAAAATTGTCGGCGGCAGCCGTGTCTACAAGGCATATGACGGGGATCATAACTCTGAACATGAACATTTCTGGGAATGGCACCCCTACCGGCGCCTGACCACAGGAGCCATCCGGCACACGGATTACAATTTCAAAAAGCCCAACGCCGCGATGGAGGTCGACCACAAAGGCAACGCCAAACACCAGCAAGGCAGGATCGAAAGTTACGATTACCCCGGCGACTACCTTGAACAGAAGGATGGGGAAAAAGTCGCCAAATTGCGGACGCTGCAAGAACGCGGACAGGACGCACGGCATCGCGCGATCGGTGACTGCACCTCGCTCGGCTCGGGCATGCTCGTCGATCTCGAAGGCGATCAAGTGCCGGGCGTCAAAGGCACGCGCTACCTGTGCCTCAGCGCAACGCATTCTTACGTTTCGGATTCCTATGGCACCGGCGCTGACAAAGGTGATGGCTACGCCTACTCCGGTGCTTATGTCTTCATGCCCGATACCGCGCCGCTTGCACCAGAACGCAAAACGCCGGTGCCGCTGGTGCACGGACCTCAAACAGCGGTCGTTGTGGGCGAAGGTGAAATCGACTGCGACGAATATGGGCGCATTCTGGTGCATTTTCACTGGGACCTCGAAAACGCCTACTCCATGCGCTGCCGGGTCAGCCAGAACTGGGCATCACAGGGCTGGGGCGGCATGGTCATTCCGCGCATCGGGATGGAGGTGATCGTTGAATTTCTTGAAGGCGACCCCGACAAACCGATCATCACGGGCTGCGTTTACAACGGCAAGAACATGCCCCCCTATGACCTGCCCAAACACAAGACACGATCCACTTTCAAGACCGACACGCATCAGGGAAGCGGCTTCAACGAACTGCGGTTCGAGGACGAGAAGAACAAGGAAGAAATCTTCCTCCACGCCCAGAAAGATCGCAACACGAAGGTGGAAAACAACCAGACCGAACATGTGAACGTGAACAAGGTCGAAAGCGTGGGCCACAACAAGGCCAGCGAGATCGGCAATAACTCGTTCCAGATCGTTGATGGTGACATGCACCTGCGTGTCGGGCCCGCGAACAAGGGGTCGTTCACACCCACCGGTGCCACGAAAGACACCGAAGGGATCAAGAACGTCTCCGGTTTGCTCGGCACCAAGAAGACCGCCAAGAAAGGGATCGGCGATCTGAAAATCTCGGTCGAGGAAAGCAAGACCCAGGTCATCGGGCGGCATCATTTCGAAACGGTCGAAGGCGACAAGGATACCCACGTCAACAAATCCTACAAAGCCAAGGTAGCGAACAAGGTCGAGATCAACGCCGGTGATGAAATCCTGCTGATCTGCGGCAAATCCCGCATCAAGCTGTCTCAGAACGGAACGATTGAAATCAACGGACAGAAAATCCTCGAACTGGGTGACCAGCTGATTTCACTGCAATCAGACACGATCAAGCTAAACTGATATGCGCGGGTTGATCCCAATGTCGGCCATCGCGTTGCTCGCCGGACTGGCTGCCTGTGAAAAAGGCAATGCATCCTCGGACGTCGCTTGCGGCGAACAACCCGAAAACCGTGCGTATTTCCAACAACCCACGTCGGAGCAGACAATGGCAGAAACCGCCCAGAACATCACAAAATGCTTTGACTCCGCAGCCGACGCTCAAGCACGCGCCGCCAACATCGGTGCATCGGCTGATGAAGAAACCCGTGCTGTGCTGACGAACCTTTACCTGAACGCCGAACCGGATGTCGAAGCGCTGCGCGGCCTTGGCAAGGACCGACTGGATCAGGTGTTGCGCACGGCGGATGACAAGTTCAACCACACCACGCTTTTGAACGAGGCGGTGCGCCAGGCCAATTACCGCTGGACGAAAGCATTGCTTGACGCCGGTGCTGACCCGAACGCATCGGGCAGCCTGATGGCCTATACGGCCAGCGACAACATCTGGCACCCAAAGACGTCTCCGCTGCATCTGTTTCAGGATGGCAGCCCGGCCGTGCCGTTTCTTGAGCTATACCTCGACTATGGCGGCGCTTTAGACACAACCGGCGGCGGCGGATACAACAACAATCCTCTCATCAATGCACCGTTCAAGAATCTCGCCGCGCAAGTCTTTCTTCTGGAACGCAGTGCGAACGGCTGGTTGACCAGCCTGCCGGAGTCAAGCCGCGCGTTCCGGCGCACCATGTTCGGAAAATACATCACCGGCGGGCTGTCTGCCGATTACAACGAAACAATGTACACCTTCGTGATCCGCGACCTTTTCCGGATGCCGCAATCCGACAGCTATCGCACGATGGTGCACGACGTCTATCTGGACCTGCTGGAACGCGAGTCCGACTCGTCAGGCCCCGAAGCGCGCCACCACCTCTGGACACTGCAACGCGTCGTCGGCGCGATGATTGACAAGGGGCACATTACGCCCAGCGCGCGCATGACCGAATTGCTGACAACGCACGCTGTGCCGGACAGCGAAGGTGGCTGGGTTACACCCAAAGGGCAGCTACATCAAAACTATGACGACCCGCGACAGGGCAGCGTTCTGGGAACAGAACTTTGGTAGTCGGTGCCGACAGTACGGTCGTCAACGGAAGCGCCGAAGACAAGGTTTGCCTCGACGCGGCCACATTCATGCTGCTGGACAATTATTCCGACGGACACGCAGCAGGCTTGTCGCGCTGGACCCCGGAAAGCCAGGCAGAAGTCAGACGCATTTCCCAACACTGGGACAAGGTCAATCAAGGCATCCTCGGGACGGAACAACCTTCCGGTTTCTATGCATCTTTCTATACGCCCAAGAACGGAAACCAGTGCCCGCCCACACTCGCCATTCGCGGCACGGTGTTCGAAGACGCACGCGGCATTGCGATTGCCGTGCGCCGCGCGGCCTGGCCCGCGTTCAAACCTGAATGGAAGCTGGAAACGGCTGTCGGTTTCGCACCGGGACGCGAAGATCGCCACTCGCTGATCGACATCTTGCAATGGCCCTACCAACAGAGCATTCCATTGACCTATCAGCAGCGGATGGCAGGACAGGCACTGGAAGCCGCAGAGATCCTTGAGAAATTCGGCTGGCTCGACAACCTGACACCGGAAGGCAGCTGGATCGAACTGTTTTCACGGCGTGGTCTGAACACAGAACGGCAGCGGCGCGTCCCGCTGTTTTCCAGCGCCGTGATCCCCGAGGATTACCGCACGATTGTCGTGTCAACCAAGGTCGAACTCTGGCTCAGCGCCGATGAAGGCGACTGGGCAACAAATGTGCTGCAAGGCATCGGAGAGCGGACAATCCAATACGACGACGAACTGCCGCAGGCTGTGGACGAAGCGATCGAAATCGCAAAAGCCGATTTTGACGGCAAGTTGCGGATCACCGGTCACTCGCTAGGCGGCGGGCTGGCAAGCGCCGGTGCAATCTATGCCAAACAACACGAACCCGATATGGAAATCTACGGGCTGACCTATGACTCGTCCGGCGTGCATCCAGCGACGGCGCGACGGCTTGGCACATCGCTCGATCTTGCATCTGATGCCAAAGTCCTGGCGCGCGCAGTCGAAGACGAAATCCTGACATCGATGGAACACGACACCGATCTGGTACCAATCATTTCCAGTGTGATCCGCTATACCGGTGACAAGATGCCACCGCCCATCGGCACATTTGCACCCAAGCGGGGTATCAGCCCGGGTGAATTCGACGGCCAGACCTTCAAACCAAAGGGCGAGCGGATGCCCAACCTCTTGCCCATCGGCGAACAGGATCTGGTCCCGCGCGAAAACGGGGCCGACCCCTTGGCTTATTACGGAAACCTTGCATCGCTCTTTGCCCGCGCGCGCAACCTCGATGAATTCGTTGAAAACCTGCACAACGAAATCGAACGGCGCGTGCAAGACGCACGCAGCGATCGTGACAGGCGGGAAGCAGCAGAAGATCAGGCCGAACGCGACAGCGAAGCCGCCGACGCCGCCCGCGAAGATGCGGCTGAACGGGCAGAAGAAGCACGCGAACAAGCCGAGGAACGCGCCGAAGCCGCAGCCGAAGCGGCGGCAGAAGCGGCAGAAGCCGAAGCCGAAGCAAACGAGCCAACAGGGTTCTTCGGCGTGCTTTACGACATCTATGATGAATCGCGGGACGGATTGAACAACGTGGGTGACTTGGCAGGAGAGGTCGCAGATGAAATCGGTGACCTTGGGTCAGACGTCATAGACGAAGCTGGCGATCTGGGGCGCGAAATTCTCGATGAAGGGGGCGACCTGATCAACGCTGCCGGTGATCTGACAGGGGATGGGCTGAACTACGTTTATGAACAACTGTTCCAGTATATGTGGGAATGGACGAAGTACTCGGTCGGCACGATCAAGGAAACGCCGGACATGGTCAAAGTGCTTGGGGCAGTCGCGACCTATCACAGTATCGATCTTGCGGCGCACACGTTCTGTTTCGACGATAGCTAGTCGAAGTACGTCAATCGCCCGACGGTATTGCCCGGCCCGTTCGGTCCGGCGCAGTTCATTTCATACAGGTTGTTGTTCTGCAAAAGCTGCGCCCCGTCCACGAAAACGCTGCTCTTGTTTGATTGCGGGCGGCACCATCCCTGATTGACGCCGGATTTGACGCCGCCCAATTTTCCCGGTTCATCGCCTGTCACCTTGTCAGTGCGACTATTCATGTTGAAAGCTTTCAGGCCCGTCATCTCGATCTTGCTAACAGTCTGTTTTGACCATTCGAGCTTGGAAATTATCATGTAGGGAATAGGCACAACGGCGTTCCCGACCTGCGTCTTGCAGACGTCTGGCGCAAGGCAAGTAATAACGCCGTTCTTGCCACTGTCGCGGGCGGCAGATTGCATGGTCTATCCTCTCACGATCTCCGCGTTGAAGAAGGTATCGCGCTCGGGCACGATTGCGCGCCACAGCATGGTCATGCTGACACGGCCCTCGTCTACCTTGTCAATGTCCAGATCAACGGTGTCGAGTTTCATGGCGATCATATCTGCATCCGGTGAATTTGTCGATTTCAGTGCCAGTTGGGCACCAGGCAACCGCAATGTCACCGTTTCGCGTTTGTGCGAAATACCCGTCAGGTTGATGTATTCGTCACCCTTCAGATGCGGTTTGATCTGCAAGCGCGGGTGCGCTGCATTCCAGAACGCCAGATCATAATCGGATGGCATGCGCGGATGGCGGTCGCGCTCCCAAGCCGCATCAAACGTACCTGCCAGACTGCGACGGGGCAGCCATGTCTTTGCCAGTGGCATCGTGCCAACCACACTCATCGGTTTTGTCGGCTCGGCTGCTGCGAACTCCGCCAGAAGGCCGATCTGCGGAGCGGCAATACTTTCGACCGATTTGAACACGTCCTCCGTCACAAAGCCGGTGCCGGCCGGATTTTCGTCAAAGAAAACCTCATCTTCGCCTTCGCCGCAGCGCCCACCGTAGGCAAGGTCGTAGATCAGGGGCACTTCAGTCACCGGCTCTGGTTGGGACAACTGCCAGCGAAACGCGGGTTTCAGCCAGGTGGCAGGGCCTCGGACATGAAAGCTGTAATGCAGAACATCCGGCACTTCGATGACAACAGGCCAATCGGTGCGCGGTCTTTCTTCAAAACTGCGGGCCATTCCGCGCACGACAAGATCAGTCTTGGGCTTGAACGGTGCGATTTCCTGTTCTGTCACAAGAGCGGAATGCGCAGGCTCTCCGGCAAAGACATCTGCCATTTCAAGCGCGGGCGGCGTTTCGCGCGGGCGGGTCTTCCCGTCGGCCGTCAGTTCAAAGACAGCCTTTGCCACGACAATGCCCACTTCCCTGTCGTCCGTATGCCAATGAGCAAAGGCGGTGTGGGCAATCGGCAGGTCGGAGGAGATTTTCATTACTGGCTAACCGCATCTGGACACTGTCATAGCACACCGACGCATCGCGCGTGTCCAGCAGCAATTCACAGGGGCGTATCGCGTTGACCGATAGGCGCAAAGAAGCCACCTGCCGCAAAACCACCCAACGTTAGCCTTGCCGGATGTGATCCGGCCCAACATACTTTTTTCACAAATCCAAGATTTCTCGCACATAAGCGATAACGCACACAGCCGGGGGGCATTTTGCCATGACTTATTCTTTCTTCAGATCGCCAGTGAACTTCATTTTTGGCGGATTTCGCGATGATATGTTGACGGGAAGCAATGCCCGCGACTATGTCTTTGCCTTCGCAGGTGACGATATCATTGACTCTGGGGCCGGGGCCGACTGGGTCCGGGCAGGGCGCGGCGACGATATTGTCCGTGGCGGTGCCGGGAATGACATGCTGTTTGGTGGGCGCGGGACGGATACGGCGGTCTTTGCCGGAAATCTTGCCGACTACACGATCACGCAGATTGGTGGACGCATCCTTGTCGAAGGTCTGGACGGGCGCGACACGCTGCGCGGCTTCGAAACGCTGCAGTTCGATGATTTCACCGTATTTGTCGACGGGCGGAACAACGGGCCCATCGCGGGCGATGACAGTGCAACGATTGGTGAGGACGAAATTCTGACACTGATTGGCGCTGACCTTCTCGCCAATGATTCCGACTTCGACGGTGACACACTGACCATCACAGGCGTCAGCCCGACAAGTGCCGCCGGTGCAGCGGTTTCGCTATCTGGTGGTGTGGTATCCTATGACGCCGGTGATCTTTTCAATGCGCTGGGCGACGGTGAGACAACGACCGATACATTGACCTACACCGTGTCCGACGGGCGCGGCGGAACTGCAACCGCGACAGTGACCGTGACAGTCACGGGAAGCAACGACGCCCCGATGCTGACTTTGACAGCCACAGCAACCGTGGCGGAAAACAGCACCGATATCGTGACGACAGCGCAGACAAGCGATGCGGAAAGCGATGCCGTAACACTTTCCTTGTCTGGTGCGGACGCTGTATTCTTCGAGATTGATCCGGCGACAGGCGACATCCGCTTCAAAGCCGCCCCCGACTTTGAAACACCAGCGGACGCGGACGCAGACAATACCTATGACGTGACGGTGACAGCCAATGACGGCAATGGCGGCGTGACAAGCGCCGATCTCAGCGTGTCTGTCACCGACGTCGATGAAACCCCTGACCCCGACCAGCTCGTCATCACGGAAATCATGCAGAACCCGTCAGCCGTTTCTGATACCAATGGCGAGTATTTCGAAATCTTCAATGCGGGCAGCGAACCTGTTGACCTGAACGGATACACGATTTCCGACAACGGCGCTGACAGCCATGTCATCGACAATGGCGGCCCGTTGATTGTACCAGCGGGCGGATACATCGTGCTGGGCCGCAACGGGGACAGCGCCACGAACGGCGGCGTTCCCGTCGATTACGTCTATTCCGGTGTTTTCCTTGCCAATGGCGACGACGAAATCATCCTGACCGATACCTTCGGGCGCGAAATCGATCGTGTCGAATACGACGGCGGGCCTGCCTTCCCAGACCCGACAGGTGCGGCGATGGAACTGATCGACCCAAGCCTCGACAACAACGTCGGTGCAAACTGGGAAGAAGCAGACACGCCCTACGGTGACGGCGATCTCGGCTCACCCGGTCAGCCCAACGACTTCGTTCCACCCTTCGCAGGGCGCATCAACGAACTGCACTATGACAATGCCGGTGCGGACGTCGGCGAATTCGTCGAGATCCGGGTCGATGCAGGAACGAACGTTTCTGCTGCCGTAGTAGAGTTTTACAACGGCTCCAACGGCAGCCTCTACAACCCGACATCTCTGCCCGATGTGCCTGCATCCAGCGATGGTATCTACGACTACTACGTGGTCGAAGTCAGCGGAATCCAGAACGGCGCGCCTGATGGTCTGGCCCTTATTAACGGTGGCGAGGTGATTGAATTCCTCAGCTACGAAGGGACATTCACCGCTGCGGACGGTGCGGCAGCGGGTCTGACATCGACAGACATCAACGTCGCCGAAGCCGGATCGACGCCGGCCGGCCAGTCGCTTCAGCGTAATGACGACGGCACGTGGCGCGGACCAGAAACCGAAACACGGGGCACGGCAAATACGCCGATTGTCGGTGGTGGCGACATCGTCATCAACGAACTTGCCGCAAGCACGACTGGCACAGACTGGGAATTCATCGAACTGGCTGGAACCGCAGGTGCGTCTCTGGATGGCAAGACCTTGCTCCAAGTAGATGGCGGCGGTGTTGTGACGGCCGTGATCACATTCGAAGGTGAATCGATCGGTGATGATGGGTACTTCCTCGTGGCAAGTCCGCAGGCCGAGACTGTGTTCAGCCTCAGCAGCGACGACATTGATCTGCTGATGGAAGACAACACCTTTACCAACTCAAGCTCGACGTTTCTCTTGGTTGAAGACCTTCCCGATCCTGACATTGGCGGCTTTGATCTGGATGCGGACGATGACGGCGTGCTTGATCTGCCACTTTCAATAGTCGACAGCGTCGCCTTGATCGAAGGCGATTTTGGATCGCCATTCGCGTATTCCACAAACGTCGTGACTGACCCGTCGTTCTTTCCTGCGGGTGTCGAACGCCTGCCGGATACCAGCGGCAGTTTCGAAATCACGTCGTTCAGCAGTAGCGACGGTTATACGCCAGGTTCCGAGAATGGCGGTGGTGGCAGCACGCCAACCCCCGTCCTCATTTCCGCCGTGCAGGGCAACGGCACCGCAAGCACGCTCGTCGGTCAGCAAGTGATCGTCGAAGGTATCGTCACCTACACGACCCGCAGCGGATACTACCTGCAGGAAGAGTCAGCGGACGAAGACGGCGATGCGGCCACCTCCGAAGCAATCTTTGTCTTCACAGGCTCCAATTCGAGCCCCGGTGACGGGCTTGTCACGGTCGGCCAAACGGTGCAGGCCGAAGGAACAGTGTCCGAATTTGGTGACCAGACACAGATCACCACCAGCACGACAACCGTAACAAATGCCGCGATATCGGCGCTGCCAGATGCTGTGACGGTCATGGTCTCACCCGATGATAATGCCGCATCCTATGAATCCACCGAAGGTATGCGCGTTGCCGTCATCAGCGGCACGGCTGATACACTGACAGTCAGCACGAACTTCAACCTCGACCGGTTCGGTGAAATCGCGGTCAGTGCCGGCATCAAAACGCAAGCAACCCAGCTGTTCGACGCGCAGACCGAAGCAGCGGAAGTTGCGGCAGTCATCGCAGCAAACACCAACAACACGCTGATCATCGACGATGGCGACTTCGGATCAAACCCGGACGAATTTGCCTTCTTGCCGAACAACTCGACCGGCGACAACGGGAACGGCATCATTGATGCAGCAGACGATTTCGATCAGGGCGGCACCTTGCGACTTGGTACAGAGATCACGGCCCCAATTGTCGGCATCATGGCGCAGGCCTTCGGGAACTATCGTGTCTACGCAAGCGAAACGCTCGTGATTGACGATGCAACAAACGATGGTGCTAGACCCGCCGCACCCGAAGATGTGCTTGGCAACCTCGGTGCGCCAAAAGCGGATGGCCAGATCATCGTCGCCGGTTTCAATGTGGAAAACTATTTCACCACGCTGGGTGAACGTGGGGCAACCAGTGCGTCTGACTTTGAACGCCAGACCGACAACATGGTCAACGCGATCCAGACGTCGGGCAGCGATGTACTGGCCTTGCAGGAACTGGAAAACAACGGGTTCACGGATACGGCCGCCATTGGCGTGCTGGTCGATGCCCTGAACACGGCAGACCCTGCAGCAAACTGGGCCTATGTCGATCCGACAGGCACAGGTGCGCCAATCGGAACAGACGCGATCACCACGGGGATCATCTATAACGCGAACGAAGTCACATTGGTCCACGCCGATGCGCTGGTCTTCAACGAAGCCTCTGCCGCGGACACCTTCGCACTGGCCGAAGTGTTGAACCCTTTCGTGCCGACAAGTGCGCAGGTTGGTGACTTCCAACGCAACAGACCGGCGGTCACAGCCACCTTCGCCGAGAACGATACCGGCGAAACCTTCACAGTCGTTTCGGTGCATAACAAATCGAAAGGGCCAAGCGGGCTCGATAGTCTTGTCAGCAACGCGGAAAGCGCACTGTCAAACGGGACAGTTCCGGCAGATCAGATCGCCGCGGTGCAGGCCGCCATCGACGGGCTGCGGGCCGATCCGAACTACGACCAAGGGGATGGGCAAGGCTTCTGGAACCAGGTGCGCGCGGATGCGTCACTGGAACTGGCGGAATGGCTCGAAGACAGCTACCTTCCGGATGCGACTGCCGCGGACCCACGCGTGGGCAGCGAAACGCTGGTGCTCGGTGATTTCAACGCCTATGCGCAAGAGGATCCGACCCAAGTTTTCCGCGAATTCGACGGCGACGATGGTGACACAACCGCAGACTATGTCGATGTGATCGAAACCTTCGTGCCCGGCGGTCAGGCCGATGCGTTCAGCTTTGTCTTCGACGGGCAGCAAGGCACGCTGGATCAGGGGTTTGCAAGCAACAGCCTTGCGGACAACATCACCGGTGCCACGGAATGGCACATCAACGCGCAGGAACCTGACCTGCTCAGCTATGACTCAGCGTTTACGGATGCCGGATTCTTCAGCGACGATGTCTTCGGAGCGTCGGACCACGATCCATTGATCATCGGTCTGGACTTCAACGACGATCCGCTGGTGATCGGCTAAGACCAACGCCTGCGCCGGGGAACCGGCGCGGGCGGACCATCTCGAAAATAATCCCTAGCCCTTATCCCGTGGGTCCGTTAGCAGATTGGACCAACTAGTAAGGACGAAACATCATGAAAATCGCGATTGCCGGGCTCGGTTATGTGGGTTTGTCCAACGCTGTTTTGCTTGCGCAGCACAACACTGTGGTCTCGGTTGACGTGGCCATTGACCGTGTGGCGGCCGTCAACGCGCGGACCTGCCCGATTTCTGACCCCGAGATGGAAAGATTTCTGGGAGAGCATGATCTGGATCTGACAGCGACTACGGATGCGCAAGACGCCTATCGCGACGCCCGCTTTATCATCATCGCCACCCCGACAAACTACGATGCCGTCACGAACAACTTCGATACCTCCTCGGTTGAAGAGGTGATCGCAACAGCGCACAACACGAACCCGGACGCGACGATCATCATCAAATCGACGATCCCCGTCGGATTCGTCGAACGGGTACGCGACGAATACAACACAAACCGGATCATGTTTTCGCCGGAATTCCTGCGTGAAGGGCGTGCATTGCATGACAATTTGCATCCCTCCCGCATCATCGTCGGCGACACGACCGACGACGCGCGCAGCTTTGCAAATCTGCTTCTTGACGGGGCCATCAGCAAAGACGTCGAGGTTCTTTTTACGGGACCGTCCGAGGCAGAGGCCATCAAGCTCTTCGCCAACACCTATCTGGCGATGCGGGTGGCGTTCTTCAACGAACTGGACAGCTATGCGATGTCGCGGGGGATGGATAGCCGGCAGATCATTCAGGGGGTCTGCCTCGACCCGCGGATCGGATCGCATTACAACAATCCATCCTTCGGTTACGGCGGCTATTGCCTGCCCAAGGACACAAAGCAGCTTCTGGCGAACTATTCCGAAGTGCCGCAAAACCTGATTGCCGCGATTGTCGACGCGAACCGGACGCGCAAGGGCTATCTGGCGGACCAGATCATCGCGATGAAACCTAGGATCGTCGGCGTTCACAGGCTGGTTATGAAGGCCGGATCAGACAATTTCCGGCAATCATCGGTGCAAGGGATCATGAAGCGGATCAAAGCCAAAGGGATCGAAGTGATCGTCTATGAACCGGCGCTTGCGGATAATACGTTCTTCGGCTCTCGGGTAATCCGCGATCTTGATGCGTTCAAGGCCGAGGCCGAAGTGATCATCGCCAACCGCCATACCGACGATCTGGCAGATGTGGCCGAGAAGGTCTTTACCCGCGACCTGTTCGGCGCTGATTAACGCACGACCCGCGTCGATATCGGCCCAAGATAGTCTCCGGCCCACTGGCGCGATTGCACAATCCGGCCCCGACCGTCCACCCAATAGAGGTTGCGAAAGTTTTCGGTCAGGCTGCTGCAATCCTCTGACATCAGCTGAGTCTGGACCGGTCCCGTATTCAGGGTCGTTTCACGTGGCCCCTCATTGAAGATGGCACAGCGATAGGTGCGAACGACCGTGCGGTCATTACCCGTCAGGAATGTGTGAAACCGGTCAGCGAAACCGTTCTGGCGGGCACTGATCAAGGCATGACTTTGCGACAGTTCAGACGCAAGAAGCCCGGCACCAAGACCACGGGTGCTGTGCAGCAATCCGTTTTCCAACGTGATCGTCGTGTCATCCGCGCTCAACCATGTTTCGAACGCCCCATCGCGCATTTCCAACAGCACCGCACCCGTCTGCTCCCGGCTCGCGATACCGATCTGCAAAGTCTCAGTCTGGCGCTGCCGCAGGGCTGCAAAACGGGGGGATTGAAACGATCCACCGGTGAACTGGCTCAGAACCGCCGAAGACAGGAGTGTCTCGTCCGTTGGTGCGTTGCCGCAACCAGCAAAAAGAATGAACGCCAATGCCGCGACATGTCTGATCATCGCAGATAACGCCCCCAGCTGTCGGCAATCGACGTACCGCGATAGTCCTGCACGACGCCATACAGGCGGTTATTTACGGAAAGGCGCGCGCCACCGTCACGCAGGACAGGCTGGATCGTCTGGCTGATGCTGCTTTGCGACGCTTGGCCCAGCAGCCAGGACACCGGCATCTCAACGCGAATACCCTTGTCAAATGACCCTTCGCCAAATTCGTCGAACGGCACGTCCGTCAGGGTGAAATAGGCCCCTACCTTGAACCCGTTGTTGAATTCGCGATCTACCGAAACAGTCGCGCCCCAGTCGCCCGCCAGATAGCGACCCACATCAAGCTGGGTCACGAACCCGTTGCCCAAATCGTAATAGGCGGACGCGTGACCCGTCACGACGTCATAGTCCTGAAAGCCGAACAACATGTCGAAATCGCGCTGGCGGGCATAATTCAGTTCTGCGCCCAGCGCGAGCCGGCTGCCGTTGGGATACCACAAGAGTTCGCCCGATACGCCGCCATACATGTTTTCCAGATATCCGGCAGTGACCCGGGCAAACATGTCTTGCGCAGGGCGGTACATGTACTCCGTCGTCAGCACATTGACCTCAAAGTCGGACTCAATCGCATAAAGCACCGCGTCGGACCGGACCCGCTGGATCTTGGAATTCGACCTGCGTGTTGCATCATCAATGTTGCCGGCAACCGGATAGCGAAAAGAGCCATAGAACGACAGACCCGGGCTTGGCCGATAGGTCAGGTCAAGCTGTGGGCCTGTTTCGGCACGCAGCGGCGCATCAGGATCAAAGAAGGAAAAAGAGAAAAAGGGCGATATGCTGTAAGAAAAGACCGGAAATGCAGCGTCCAACTCGCCACTGCGACCGATCCCGATGGGATCGTCGATCGCGGCGCGGGCAAAGGTGCGCCACGCCCCGTCGTAGTGATACTGCAGATCTTCAATATCGCTACGCGCCGTTCTGACACGGGTCACTGGCACACCGTTCTGCTGAAACACGACAGCGAAATTCTCATAACTTGGGGCCAGTGTATTCGCCATCACGCGCGTCGCACGGCCAGCAGCTTGCGCACTGGCGTCCCAACGCTGGTTCTGGACCCGGATCGTGGCCTGATCTCCACGCAGACTGACACCCTGTAGCACGAATCCTTCAGATCGCAGGTTCTGCGCAAGCTGGGCTTCCACGGCATCCGGCTGTCCGCTGACGTTCCAGCTCGCCGCGGCGACACTGCTGCGCGGCAGAATCGGCAGCGGTGCGGGATCGCGGCTGCCCGGCACAGGCCGTTCAGCTGGATTGATCACGTAACTCAGCTGCGCGCCCACCTCTGTTCCACCGATTGCAAACGCAGTCAGGTTCAATCCACTGTCGAACTGGTAATTCAGACCAACGTTCCAAGGGGATTCAACCGAAATCGTGTTGCGCTGCGTTTCTGAGGTGTAAAGATCGGGCGAATATTCAGCGACCACCCGGAACGAGTCAGTCGCCTGATAAGAGACCCCGAAAAACGGCGAGACATCGCCACGAAACCAGTTGCTAGCATCAAGCTGACCAGTCGTTTCGATCCCGCCTTCATCGGCGCGCGGTCGGGTTTCAAACCGCTTGTCGATAAAGCCGAAAGGTGAACCCATCGCATTACGCCCTGCAAGACGCCCCCAACCAAGCCCGCCCGTCACCTGCAATTGCGGCGTCAGGGTCTTGGTCGCAACGACGTATTCGCTTTGATAGATGCCGGTGCCGCCGAAATCGCGCAAACCGATCCCGATCGCAGGCAGATAATCGGTTTCATCAAAGGCCTGAAAATGAATGTCGAAGTTCCGGTCGAACCGGTCAGGTTGGCGCAATCCGCCATAGCCTTCGATGATGATGTACCGAAAAGAACCGTAAACACGGGGCAAAACCTGAAATGTCAGCGTTTGACGGGTGTTCGCCCCGAACTGGCTGTAAGTCAGTGCAATCTCGCCGTCATCCAGCGTTTGTGCCGTCGGCAGGTCCACAAGGCCCGGTGTGCCGTAAGTGGTCAATTGCTGGCCCATGGCGGGCAGCGCCACGCCAAGTCCAAGAAACAGAGAGCAAACGACAGATCTCATGCGCTGCACGGCCCAACCTGTTTGAACAGTGACAATCTATAGATCACCTGTTGTCCCCCGTCTTGC
The DNA here is from genome assembly GCF_900109295.1 of Cognatiyoonia koreensis. Taxonomy (NCBI): domain Bacteria; kingdom Pseudomonadati; phylum Pseudomonadota; class Alphaproteobacteria; order Rhodobacterales; family Paracoccaceae; genus Cognatiyoonia; species Cognatiyoonia koreensis. Next base: position 801,184 of record NZ_FOIZ01000002.1, on the reverse strand, counting down.
CCGGACGCGCCCGACACGTTGCGGTCATGGCTTGTTTTGGCACAGGATAGAATGTTGTCAGCCAAAACGAAAGATGCCCCGAACATCCGTCCGGAGCACCCCTATCACGCCATCAAAGACGGATCAGTCTGTTGTACCAGTGGTACTGGTTGTCGTTGTGGTATTGTTGTTGTTTCCACCACCGCCACCACCGGAGATGGCAAGAACACCAAGTACAGCGACTGCAGCAGCAGCCGGTGCCAGAGTCGCAAACTCAGCTCCTGTACCTGCAGGCGGAAGCAGCACAGCGCACTCATCTTCCTGCGCGTTAGCGGGATCGTTACAATCAATCGGCGGAAGTGCGTCTTGTGCAAAGCTCGGCGTTGAAAGTGCAACCAAGGCGGCTGCGGCAATAAAATATTTCAGAATCATAACAGCGCTCCAAAAATCGGTTGATATTTCTTACCACAGTCGCGGTTTGGATGAAATAAGCAAGAATCATCACAGAAAAATCGGCAGATTTTCGGTTCTTGGACGAAAAAGGCAGATTGAATTGCCGATTGCGCGTCACGTTGCCCGAAACAACATCAGCGCTGGGATGGCATCAGCCCGAATAATCCCGGACACGTATCACGCATGAAACCTACGTAGCCCTGTTGTCACAAAGCATTCGGCTTCAAGCGTTTGCGCTCACGATTACGCGCATCCTGCGAAAAAATCAGTGAAAAGTGGTGAGCCGTGCAGGATTCGAACCTGCGACCCACTGATTAAAAGTCAGTTGCTCTACCAACTGAGCTAACGGCCCACTAGGGGGGCTACTTAGAAACACCGCACGGCCCGGTCAACCCCGTAATTGCGTTCTGTCTGGAATAGTTAGCCCAACTCCCCTATATCCGCGCGCATGGGCCAAACCGACACGACATATCTGCCGTTCATGAAGATGCACGGGCTGGGAAACGACTTCGTCGTCGTGGACGAACGGGGAATCACCCCGCGCGTCAATCGTGACATCGCGGTCGCCATGGCGGACCGGCATCGCGGGATCGGATATGACCAGCTGGCTGTGCTGTCCGACACAGATGGCGCGGACCTGCACCTGACATTCTGGAACAGCGATGGGTCCCAATCGGCAGCCTGCGGGAACGCAACGCGCTGCATTGCGCGGCATGTCATGGATGAGACCGGCCAAGCAGCGCTGACGATCAAGACCGGACGCGGAACGCTACAGGCGAAAGACGCCGATGGGCTGGTATCTGTCAACATGGGGCAGCCGCAGCTGGACTGGCAGGATATCCCCCTAGCGCGCGCCACGGACACGCTCCACCTGCCCCTGGAAGGACATCCGACCGCCACTGGCATGGGCAATCCTCACTGCACATTCTTTGTGGATGATGCCGATGCCGTGGACATCAACACACAAGGCCCGCGTTTCGAATGTGACCCGCTTTATCCTGAACGCACCAACGTGCAGTTCGCTACGGTGACCGGCAAGGACCGGATCCGGATGCGCGTCTGGGAACGCGGTGTCGGCGTAACGCTTGCGTCCGGCTCGTCATCCTGCGCGACCGCTGTCGCCGCAGCACGCCGGGGACTGACGGGCAAAAAAGTGCAGATCGACCTCGACGGCGGCACGTTGTTCATTGACTGGGCCGACGACGGTGTCTGGATGACAGGCCCGACGGCGCATGTATTCGACGGGCAGTGGCGGCTATGAAACCGCCCGTATTTTCAAATCACGGGTGCCGACTGAACGCCTACGAAACGGCGGCGATGCAGGAACTGGCGACAAGCGCGGGGCTGCAGAACGCTGTGGTAGTAAATACGTGCGCGGTCACAGCCGAAGCCGTGCGCAAGGCCAAACAGGATATCCGCAAGCTGCGGCGCACCCATCCGGATGCGAAACTGATCGTCACCGGTTGCGCCGCACAGACCGAACCGCAAACCTTCGCCGACATGGGTGAAGTAGACGTCGTGCTCGGCAACACCGAAAAGATGAACCCCGGCACATGGTCCGGCCTGATCGGTGAAACCGAACCGGTCCAGGTCGACGACATCATGTCCGTCACAGAAACAGCCGGCCATCTGATCGACGGGTTCGGGACTCGCAGCCGCGCCTATGTGCAGGTCCAAAACGGCTGTGACCACCGCTGCACGTTCTGCATCATTCCTTACGGACGGGGTAACTCGCGCTCTGTTCCGGCAGGCGTCGTCGTCGAACAGATCAAACGGCTTGTCGACAAAGGGTTCAACGAAGTCGTGCTGACTGGCGTCGACCTCACCTCATGGGGGGCAGACCTGCCGTCTGCTCCCAAACTCGGCGACCTCGTGATGCGGATCCTGAAATTGATCCCCGACCTGCCGCGTCTGCGGATCAGCTCGATCGACAGTATCGAAGTGGATGAGAACCTGCTGCAGGCCATCGCGACCGAACCACGTCTGATGCCGCACCTGCACCTGTCGCTGCAACACGGGGACGACCTGATCCTCAAGCGGATGAAACGGCGGCACCTGCGTGACGATGCGATTCGCTTTACGGAAACTGCCAGTAAACTGCGCCCGGATATGACCTACGGGGCAGATATCATCGCAGGCTTCCCGACAGAAACAGATGCGATGTTCGAAAACGCGCTGCGGCTGGTAAAGGACTGCAACCTGACATGGCTGCACGTCTTCCCCTATTCCGCGCGGCAAGGCACACCCGCCGCACGGATGCCTGCGGTCGATGGGCCGACGATCAAGGCGCGCGCTGCCGCGTTGCGTGCTGCAGGAGATGCGCAGGTCCAGGCGCATCTGCAAAACCAGATCGGTCAGACACATGCGATCCTCATGGAAAATCCGCGCATGGGACGCACACCGCAATTCGCGGAAGTGACGTTCGACAGCGACCAACCCGAAAGCCAGATCATCAAAGCAACAATCAAAAGCGCGACCTCAAAGCGGCTCGCCGCCTGATTATCATCTTGCCTGAAATACTCCCGCCGGAGGCGTCCACAGATGCAACCCACACCGATCCTCTGGTCCTTCAGGCGCTGTCCCTACGCCATGCGGGCCCGGCTGGCAGTGCAAAGCGCAGGTATTCGGACAGAGATTCGGGAAATTCTGCTCAAGGAAAAACCGGCGGCGTTTCTGAAAGCGTCACAATCAGGCACGGTACCTGCGCTGGAAGCAGATGAAACACTGGACGAGTCGCGCGACATCATGGTCTGGGCGCTACGCCAGCACGACCCGGATCGCTGGCTTGACATGCCCGACGCGGGTCATGCGCTGATCGACACGAACGACGGGCCATTCAAGGCAGCGCTGGATCACACCAAATACGCGGTACGCTTCCCTGATCTCGATCCGGAACAGGAACGGGCCAAGGCCAGCACATTCCTGACCGATCTGAATGACCGGCTGGCGCACAATACCTACCTTTTCAAGGCGTCACCCGCCTTGGCCGACATGGCGATCCTGCCCTTCGTGCGACAGTTCGCCAACACAGATCGGGCCTGGTTCGATGCGCAAGCGTGGCCGCATCTGATCCGGTGGCTTGATACTTTCTTGGAAAGCACGGCCCTCAAGAAGATCATGGCGAAATACCCCCCTTGGCAACCGGGCCAAACGCCTGTTCACTTCCCCTGAAAACAAGGAGTCCCCGATGCAGCTGATCATGTCCCCGACGTCACCCTATGTGCGCAAGGTGCGCGTCATGATCCGAGAGGCTGATCTGACCGATGTCATCGAAGAAATCGAAGTCAGCACTACGGCCTATGCGCCAGACACCAAAGCGGTCAGCGCCAACCCGCTCGGCAAGATCCCGACCCTGCTGCGCAGCGACGGACCCGCAATCTATGACAGCCGGAACATCACGCGCTTTCTGGACGACTACGCCAATGCGAACCTCTATCCCGCTTCGCGGCTCTGGGAAATCCTGACGCTGGAGGCGACGGCAGACGGTATCAAGGATGCGACCGTTTCGATGGCATACGAAGTACGGCTCCGGCCCGAAACCGAACAATCGCGCGACTGGATCGAAGCCCAATGGGTCAAGGCCGCGCGGGCGATCGACACGATATCCGAACGTTGGATGAGCCACCTTCAGGGGCCACTCAACATGGGGCAGATCGCGACGGCCTGCGCGCTCTCGTATGTCGATCTGCGGCATGATGCGCGCAACTGGCGCGATGGACATGCTGCGCTGGCAGACTGGCATGCCGCATTTTGCGAACGGCCGTCGATGGCAGAAACGGCTCCTGCCTAGAACCTGCCAATATTTTGCCCCAAACCTCTGCTAAATCAGGGGAATGGACCCGCTGTCGCGCCTTCTAAACTCAGTTTCCGTCCGAATCGCGCACTTCCCGCGATTTCCGGCGTACAAACTGCTGCCCGGAATTGTGGCAGCCTTGCTTTGCGTCCTGTTGGCGATTGCCAACGGCGGCACACTGGAAGGCGGGCATATGGTCGTTGCCTTTGCGCTTGCCCTGATTCTGCAAAGCAACATGTCGCTCTATCTGATGTCATTGAACCGGACGAGCATGTTCGGCACCCGTAAACACTGGATCATTGCCGGTTTCGTGCAACTGGGTGTTCTGGGTCTGCTGACATCAATGTCCGATTTCACCTGGTGCCAGCACGCGATCACCGTCGTCGCAATCATTGCTGCGCTGCGGTGCGTCCCGGGGATGCTGCAAAGCGATGAAGCCTTGGCAGCAGAACGCTGGTCACAGGAAGATTTCTCGGGGTTCCGCCCCCAGCTCTGCATCGGCCTGTTTCTGCTGTTCGGTGCCTACGCGGTCATGAACGAGATCTTGATAAAGACGCTGTCGGCACAGGACTGGCTGGTGCTTTGGATGTTCCTGCCTGTCATCCACTTCTATGCAGCCGTGATCCTGATCGATACGCTGATGATGTCCGCCAAAAAGCGCGCCTAGAACCGGAAGCTGACACCGACGTTCAACGCATTTGTGATGACATTGGTTTCCAACGTCCCACCTGAATCCAGATCGGCGGTATTCATCGAATAGGTGCCCTTGTATTCACCAAACACAGACCAGTCGTCGTTGATGGGATAGCTTGCACCCGCGATCCACGTCGCGGCAGGGCCGGTCAGTTGGTATCCGGCGGTCTCTTCCGCACCTTCGTACTCGACTTCGACGTGCGGAATGGCGACACCAACACCACCACCCACGTAAGGCGTCACGTTGCCCCACTGGTTCTGCCAGCGGCGATAAGCGTTCACAGTAAGCGTGTTCAGCCCGTCGGTAAACTCAAGCCGGTCAAAGCCATCGGGAAGATCACCCTCTTGCGGGTAAATCTTGGTGTGGGTGAAATCGAGGCCATATCCGAAGGTCGGTGAATTCCAGACCGTCGCGCGAAGCCCGTAATAGGGCGGCGGTTCAAACGACCGACCTTCCCACCCGATAAAGTAATCATCTGATGGAATCACGTCATCACCACTGATGATGACATCCGAATGCGGCGCGCTTTGTGCCCCGCCATAAAAGCTCAGCTCGACCTCTGCCACTGCGGCCACGGGGGCGCAGATCAGGCAGGCCAGAAATGTGGTCGTGGTGAAACGCATCATCGGGTCCATATTCAGTTAATCTCAGAAGTAGTGTGTATATGCGTTTGCCTCAACCCCAAGCAGGTCAGGAATGATCAAGATTTCGCCAACAGTACGCGCGTTGGAAAGGATTCGGCACCATGACCGCAATATGCGGCCACGCGCCGCAGGTTCTGCGGGCAAAGCATGGCGCAACGCCGACGAACCAGAATTGCCGGCTGGCGACCCCTCGAAAACGGCGCGCACAACATCGGAAATGGGATTCACAAGGGTTGTCCACTATGCCAGCCAGAAAATGCGTTGAGAATCAGAAAGTTACAATTGTCGCGTGGATTCCACCGTTAGCCGAACACCTTCATGAGCATCCGCATTTGTTTACGAATAAAAGATCAAACGGGGTTATCTGCCTCTTTTCAGGGGGGCTGCGCGGGAATGTCCGCTGGACGCCCCTGTATTTGGTAGCTAAATAGCCCCCAACTGGACGACAGGGCCCTGTCGCCTATGTCGAACCGTGCCCGGCCGCAAGGTCAGCACATCAAACGGAGATGCTTCTCGTGTCAAATGCAGACGACCACCAGGGCACACGCCGCGACTTTCTGTATTATGCCACCGCCGGTGCCGGCGCAGTGGTGACAGGCGCCGCAGTTTGGCCACTTGTAAACCAGATGAACCCTTCGGCGGACGTTCTTGCGCTCGCCTCGATCCGCGTTGACGTCAGCGCTGTTGATCCTGGAACGCAGATCACCGTGCTGTGGCAGGGGAAACCGGTGTTTATCCGCAACCGGACAGAAGAAGAAATCGCCGAAGCACGGTCTGTCGATGTCAGCGCACTGCCCGATGCAGACGCCAACAACGAAAACCTTGGCGAAGTTCCGGCAACAGACGAAAACCGCGCCTTGTCGGAAGACGGCACATGGTTGGTGCAGATGGGTGTCTGCACACACCTCGGCTGCGTGCCTCTGGGCGATGCGGGCGACTTTGGCGGCTGGTTCTGCCCATGCCACGGGTCGCACTACGATACATCCGGCCGGATCCGTAAAGGTCCAGCGCCGCGAAACCTGCCTGTGCCCGTCGCCGCTTTCGTCGACGAAACAACGATTCAACTCGGTTAAGGAGAAGACCCATGGGTGGAATTCCTCACGACCATTACGAACCGCAGTCCAGCTTTGAAAAGGGGATGCAAAAGCGTCTTCCTGTGATCGGGCTTCTGTATGATACGATCATGATCCCCACGCCAAAAAACCTGAACTGGATGTGGATCTGGGGCATCGTTCTGACATTCACATTGGCGCTGCAAATCATCACCGGCGTGGTGCTGGCAATGCACTATACACCGCACGTTGATCTGGCATTTTCTTCTGTTGAACACATCATGCGTGACGTGAACGGCGGACATATGCTGCGCTATTTCCACATGAACGGGGCCTCCCTGTTCTTCTTTGCAGTCTACCTCCACATTTTCCGCGGACTTTACTACGGATCTTACAAGGCCCCGCGCGAAGTGACGTGGATCATCGGTATGCTGATCTATCTGCTGATGATGGGCACAGCCTTTATGGGTTACGTGCTGCCATGGGGACAGATGTCGTTCCACGGGACGGCGGTTATCACCGGGCTTTTCGGTGCGATCCCGTTCATCGGTGACAGCATCCAGACATGGTTGCTTGGCGCATCTGCGGTCGGTCAGCCTGCGCTGAACCGGTTCTTCTCGCTGCACTACCTGCTGCCATTCGTAATCGCAGGCCTTGTTATCGTGCATATCTGGGCTTTCCACACCACGGGCAACAACAACCCGACCGGTGTCGAAGTGCGCCGCACAAGCAAGGAAGACGCAGCCAAAGACACGCTGCCGTTCTGGCCCTACTTCGTGATCAAGGACCTGTTCGCGCTGGGCATCATCATGGTGCTGTTCATGGCTGTTGTCGGGTTCATGCCGAACTACCTTGGCCACCCTGACAACTACATCCCGGCGAACCCGCTGGCGACACCATCGCACATCGTGCCCGAATGGTACTTCCTGCCATTCTACGCGATCCTGCGCGCCTTCGATAACGAAGTCTGGCTGGTGATCTTTGTCGAATGGATTTCCTTCGGCATCATCGATGCAAAATTCTTCGGTGTTCTGGCGATGTTCGGTGCGATTGCGGTGATGGCCTTGGCCCCTTGGCTGGATACATCCTCTGTCCGGTCCGGCCGGTACCGCCCGATGTTCAAGGTATGGTTCGCGCTGCTTGTGGTCGACTTCATCGTGCTGATGTGGGTCGGTGCACGTCCGGCAGAAGGGATCTATCCCTACATTGCGCTGATCGCATCGGCCTACTGGTTTGCGTATTTCCTCGTGATCCTGCCACTGCTCGGCGTGATCGAGAAACCGCTGCCACAGCCGGCAACAATCGAAGATGACTTCAACGCGCACTACGCGCCGAAAGTCGGTGGCACCAAAACCATCGTCAACCCGGCCGAGTGAGGAAAGGACAAATGAAGATGTTCCGCAAACTCACCACTTCCGCCGCCGTGGCGCTTGCCCTTACTGCAGGGCACGTCAACGCTGCCGAAGTCGAAGTCGAAATTGAAGACTATGCATTCTCGTTCGAAGGGCCATTCGGTTCCTTCGACCAGATGCAGCTCCAGCGCGGTCTGCAGGTATACACAGAAATCTGTTCTGCGTGCCACGGACTGGAACACGTCGCATTCCGCAACCTGCATGACGAAGGCGGCCCAGCCCTGCCCGAAGACCAGATGCGGGCCTATGCCGAATTCTACGAAGTGTTCGATCCCACGCTCTTTGACGGCGAAGGCGACTTCCGCCCGGCAACACCGGCAGACAAATTCCCTGCCGTGACATCGGCAAACGCACCCGATCTGTCCCTGATGGCCAAGGCGCGTGCTGGTTTCCACGGTCCTTACGGCACTGGCATCAGCCAGTTCGTAAACGGGATGGGCGGTGCCGAATACATCGCATCACTGCTGACGGGGTATCACGAAGAACCTGAATGCGCGCTCGAAGGCGAACCGATGGACGGCTACTATAACGTGGCTTTCGCCAACGGTGGCTTCCCCGAAAGCTGCAAGGACGACCATGGCAAGCACAAGGTGCCCGGTTCATGGATCGGGATGGCACCACCGCTCTACGGTGACGACGTTGAATTCGCCGATGGTCACTCGACAGATCTTGAAGACGTCGCAATGGATGTATCCGCCTTCCTGATGTGGACGGCAGAACCAAAGATGATGGCTCGCAAGCAGGCAGGCCTGACCGGCGTCTTGTTCCTGACAGTGCTTTCCGTACTGCTCTATCTGACGAACAAGCGTATCTGGGCACCGCACAAACACAAGAAAGACTAAGGTCTTTCAATCCAAAGGCCCGCCCCTCCGGCGGGCCTTTTCATTTGGAGTGGTCGGCGTCCGCCGCACCCAGGTAGGTCCGCAAGGCAGGATGCGGATCGGCAAATGCAGACTCTGTCGGCACAGGTGCATGGGCCACGCCACCGGCAATGACGATCACCTGATCGGCAAACCTGCGGGCGTCATCCGGATCATGGGTCACCATCAAGACCGTCTTGCCAGCACCGACCAGCATATCGCGAACAAGGCTCAGCATCCCCGATTTCAACGCAGGGCCAAGGGCTGCAAAGGGTTCGTCCAACAAAACGACTGGTCGGTCCGCAATCAGAACACGGGCCAAGGCAACACGGCTTTGCTGCCCGCCCGACAAAGCAGCAGGCTTGCGCTGATCCATGCCATCCAGATCAACATCGCGCAGTATCTGCATCACGGCATCCTTCTGGGCCGGCGACAGGCGCAAGGACGGGTCCAGCCCCAATCCCACGTTCTGCCAAACGCTCAGATGGGGAAACAGGTTGTTGTCCTGAAACAGCATGCTGACTGGACGCGCACCGGGCGCGACACCAGCCAGGTCTTTGCCGTTCCACAGAACTGACCCGTAGGCGGGGTTCAAAAATCCGGCAATCGCGGCCAAAAGCGTCGATTTCCCACCGCCCGAAGGGCCGATAATTGCAGTCAGACCTGCAGGGCATTCAAAGTCGACGGTCAGGCTGAAATCACCCTGCCGCAGTCCAAGCGCATCAAGTTTCAGCATTGGCGCGCCCTCCCCTGTCAAACACCCAGAACAGCGCAAGACTCAGCGCCAAAAGCAACAGACCGGCCCCCGCCGCGGCATCCTGTTGATAAGACCCCATCAGCCGAAACATCGCCAGCGGCAAGGTCGCCTGCTGATCACCTGCGAACAAGGTAATGACGCCAAGATCACCCATGGACAAGGCGGCCGCCAGCCCTGCGGCAAACCCAAGCGGACGGCGCACGCGCGGCAGAACCAGATAACGCAAGCGCGAAACGCCGCGCATTCCCAGACTGGTCGCAAGACGCCCGTAGTCCGCCTCTGCCGCAGCGACAGCCGGCGCGACAGAGCGCAGCGCAAATGGCAAGGCAAGCACCGCATTGACCAGCATCGTGACAAGCAAGGCGACGTCCGATGGCGCAACGAACGGAAAGACGATCAGGAACAGCCCTGTGCCCATGACAAGACCCGACGCCGCAAGCGGCAAGGCCCCGACCACTGTTGCAACGAACCGCCGTTGCAAGGCCAGTGCCAGGGCAAGGCTGACGCACAGGACAGCAGACCCAAGTGCGACGACAACCGACCGCAAGGCCGCTGCCCAGACACTGACGGGCATGTCAGCGAGGCCGGGCACGCCACGCAACACCACCATCAGCAGAGGCACCGCCAGAAAAACGGTCACAGCCACCAACAAGGAAACGTCGAACGGCACCGACCCCCTATCCCACCGCTGGACAACACGATCCAACCCCGCACCGGCCCCGTCCGGCAGGCTGACAAAATAGACGGCAATCGCCGCCGCAGCGCACAGTGCGAATTGGACGCAGGCCAGCAACGCCGCTTGCCCCAGATCGAACTCCGCCCGGACGGCTTGATAAATCGCGACCTCGATCGTCGTTGCACGCGGTCCACCGCCAAGGATCAGGGCAACGGCGAACGATGTCAGACAAATCAGAAAGATGACAAGAAACGCGCCAGGCACGACCTGACGCAGCATCGGCCACTCAAGAAACCGGCCCACGGGCGCGTTCAACGTCGCGGCCAGCCGGAACCGCTCTGCCGGGATTGACAGCCAGCCCTGCAGGATCAACCGGGTCGCCAGCGGCAAATTGAAAAACACATGGGCCAAAACGACACCATGATAACCGTAGATCGACACCTCTAGGCCGAAATAAGCCAGAACGCTGTTCAATACGCCGCTGCGCCCGAACACGGCCAGCAGACCCAGCACAGCAACGATCACGGGCAACAAGAAAGGCGCACCCAACAGGGTGATCAGCGCCGCCCGCCCGCGAAAGGACCGGCGCGCCAGCGCGCGCGCAACCGGAATGGCCAGCGCCACGCTGATCAAGGCCGAAACAACGGCCTGCGATACGGTAAAGCGGATGGCGGCCCAGTCCGCCGGACCAAGGCCACCGATACCATCAGCACGGACGATAACCGCTGCAAGGGTGCCAAGCGTCAGCGCCAGCACCACTGCAACGGACAAAACGCCCGGAACGGATCGCATTATTGCGATAGCGCGGTGCGCCATTCTTCCAGCGCCTGCGCGCGCAGATCGACCGCATCTTCCGGGGTCATCAAGAGGGCGGTGTCGGGGATAATCAAAGTCGCGAACCCGTCCGGTAAACCGGCGTTTGGTGTTACCGCGGGATACATCCAGTTGGTCGTCGGGATGACGGACTGGAACGCATCAGACACCATGAAAGCAAGGAACTGATCTGCCAATTCCGGCACATCCGTTCCCGCGACCTTTGCGGCAACTTCAACCTGCATGTAATGCCCGTCAGAGAACGCCCAAGCGACCTTGCTGTCATCCTCTTCCGCGATCAGGTGATAAGCGGGCGACGTGGTATACGACAGCACTGCATCCGCCTCACCGTCCAGAAACAGGCCATATGCCTCTGACCAGCCGGGGGTGACGGTGACGATATTGTCGGCCATGGCCTCCCAGAATTGCGGCGCGTCATCGCCGTAAACTTCTTTCACCCACATCAGAAGGCCCAGACCGGGGGTCGAAGACCGCGGATCCTGTATCACGACCTTGATATCGCTCTCGGCCAGCTCCTGCAGCGATGCAGGGGCCGCACCGCCGGCATTGCCGACAAAAGCAAAGTAGCCCCAGTCAAATGGCAGGAACGTCGGATCATCCCAGTTAACCGGCAGATCAAGCGCCGCATCAACGCCATGAGGTGCGAAAAGGTCAGTGTTCTCGGCCGCAGCCGTCAGGTTCGTATCCAGACCCAGCACGATGTCAGCATCCGTGCGCGGGCCTTCAAGCTGCAATTTGGCAAGCAGCGCAGCACCATCGCCAGCACCGACGAATTGCAGATCACAGGCGCAGACCGCCTCGAACGCTTCTTCCACCGCCGGGCCGGGGCCCCATTCGGTGACAAAGCTGTCGTATGTCAAAACTGTCAGAACAGGGGTTTGGGCTGTGGCCACGCTGGCACAAAGCACAAATCCCGCGACATAAGGGAGAGTTCTCATTTCTATTCCTCCAAATGCGACGGGCGGATTGGGGGAATAGCAGCATTGCCAGACCTTCCCTCCGCCGGTCTTAACCGGTTCAGGTTCAACGGGTCCGCTTGCGCATCTCAGCCAGATTGGCCCCCCGAGGTAGGACTTAGGTAGAGCGTTGATGTGGGAGGGGCAAGGGGCATCGCGTCACTGATGTGCGGGGACCAAATCGCATTCAACAGAGCCGCGGATATTGACCAACCATCCCCGCGCAAACGGATTACCCTTTGCAAGCCAAATTACGGTGCCTAATGTTCAGCGGATAACAAAGCTGGGGATCATATCATGCGAAGGATCATCATCGGGCTGTTGACGCACGGCATGGCGCTAGGAGTTGGGTTTGGGTTGGGAATTTACTTGCTGCCGATCCTGACCGCACCACCTTCACCGGACACGGCGACTTTGGAGGCAATGGCGCAAGACGCCACCTTTACCGCCGAAATCGCAGAAGACTTGCCCGGAAACGATTTTCTACATTGGGGTAAGGGCACAGTCAGCCTCACGCCAACCCAGATCGTCCATACCGGAGAACTGGCACCTGGACCCGATTACATGGTCTATCTCGTCCCAGAATTCGTGGATCACGAAGACGGTTTTGAAAGGCTCAAGTCAGACAGCGTCGTTATTGGACCGGTCAAAACCTTCAAAGGCTTTGCTTTGGACATTCCAGAGGCTGTTGATCTGGAAGCCTATACAACTGTCGTCGTCTGGTGCGAGGCATTCTCAGAGTTCATTGCAGCAGCAGAATACCGCTAGCAACGATACGAGAGCGCAAGCGCTTTTGAATTTGCGATATCAGATTTCTCGCGGGTGCAGAGCACTGCGTCCAAGAGCAGTCGCGTTTATGCACAGGATCTGCTCTAAACGGCACTTTTTAATGGTTTTTATTCGTGATCCGCTGAAACAATTAGCTGTTCAGAAATTCAGGAGAAAAGAGGCGTCCTTGGGAGAACGCTTGTACTAATCCTATGCGTTGAGCTTTGCTTCATTTGGCTCGCCACCTATTCGTTCGGACTGCTTTCAGCACACGACATGCCGTTTTGGCTCACCGCAGTTCTGGTAATTGTCGTCGACTGCACGATCAATTTTATCTCAACATTCGCCAAACACCGACGGGATCGCCTGCGAGAATAGCTTGGCATCCGCGCGACGGCTGTTTATCTGATCTCCGGATCAGGAGGCATCTTCATGTCAATCAACAGCTTTGGCCATCTCTTTCGCTTTACCACATGGGGTGAGAGCCACGGACCTGCATTAGGGGCAACTGTTGACGGGTGTCCTCCAGGTGTGCCGCTTGAACCTGCGATGATCCAGCAGTGGCTTGATAAACGCCGCCCCGGTCTGAACAAGAACACCACGCAGCGGCAAGAGGCTGACGCGGTCCAAATCCTGTCTGGTGTGTTCGAAGGCGAGACCACCGGCACCCCGATCCAGTTGATGATCGAAAACACCGATCAGCGGTCCAAGGATTACGGCGATATCGCCAACACCTTCCGCCCCGGTCATGCCGACATCACCTATCACCAGAAATACGGTATCCGTGATTATCGTGGCGGCGGGCGGTCCTCTGCCCGCGAAACCGCGTCCCGCGTCGCCGCCGGTGGTGTGGCGCGCGAGGCGATCCAAAAAGTCGCCCCCGGTGTGCAGATCAAAGGCTACATGACCCAGATGGGGGTCAAGCAGATTGATCGGTCAAAAATGGACTGGGACCAAATCGACCAGAACGATTTCTTCTGCCCAGACGCTGACGCTGCGTCCGAATGGAACGACTACCTCGCATGGCTGCGCAAGGATGATCACAACTCTGTCGGGGCCATCATCGAAGTCGTTGCGCGGGGCGTCCCCGCCGGAATCGGCGCGCCGGTTTATGGCAAGTTAGACACTGATCTGGCCGCCGCGATGATGTCTATCAACGCCGTCAAAGGCGTCGAGATTGGCGAAGGCATGGCCGCCGCCGCGCTCACAGGGCGCGACAACGCGGATGAAATCTTTATGGGACCAAACGGGCCGGAATACGCGTCCAACCACGCAGGCGGCATCCTTGGCGGCATCAGCACCGGACAGGACATCGTCGTGCGGTTCGCAGTCAAACCGACGTCCTCCATCCTGTCCCCCCGCAAATCCATCCGCATTGACGGCAGCGCGACCGAGGTGATCACCAAAGGCCGCCACGACCCCTGCGTCGGCATCCGTGCCGTGCCCGTAGGCGAGGCGATGATGGCTTGCGTGATCCTCGATCACCTGTTGCTTGATCGCGGGCAGACCGGCGGCGTGCGCGGCCAGATCGGCTAGCGGGGCAGCGGCTGCTTGGACACCTGCACGGCAAGGATACCGGCCGCAATTACGACCACACCGACAATATCCCAGATACCCAGCTGTTCGCCCAGCAGCACAGACGCGACCGCGACACCCAGAAACGGGTTCAGGAAGTGAAAGGTCGACGCCTTGACCGCCCCGATCCGACCCACCAGCAAAAACCAGACAAGCGTCGCCAACAGACCCGGTACAAGCGTCGTGTAGATAAACGCAACAATCAGTTGCCAGGTCCATTGCACGTCAAAGCTTTCCCAAGCCAACGCCGGGACCCACAGGACAAGACTGCCAACAAGCATCTGCAAGCCGACGATCATCAAGACATTGCCACCCGAAGACGCACCCAGAACCGCCAGAGTTGCAATCGTCAGTGAAACCACACCAATCACGCAAAGGACCAGTCCGTAGACGTCAACCCCGCCTTGCAGCCGCGCGCCCATGATCAACGTCACGCCGACCAACCCGGCGACCAGCCCGGCAACGCCCATCGCACGCAACCGCTGCCCCAGAAACAGCCAGCCGACCAGCGCGACAAGCAACGGCATCGTGGACGCAATAATCGCGGCGAGTGAGGCATCGACCGTCTGCATCGCGATGAAATTCAGGCCCAGGTAAAGCGCATTCTGGCAGACACCGAAAACCAGAACCCCCAACCATTGCCTGCGGCTCAGCCGCGCGGCCTGCCCCAGCATCCATGCGATAGCAACACCCAGCAAGCCAGAGATCAGAAAGCGAAATGCAAGGGCCGTCAGCGGCGGCGCGTATTCGACAATCACCCGTGCCGACGTAAAGGCCGAGGACCACATGAATGCAAAGGCGAGGCCCATCAAGATCGCGCGGATATCCATGATGTCAGCGATACTCCGTCAGTTGGGCGATGAAAACGCAAAAGGGCCGCCAAAGTGGGCGACCCTTTCGTAATTCTCGGAAGGCGGAACTTAGTCGTTCACGCTGTCCTTGAGTGCTTTCGCGATTGTCATTTTGACAACCTTGTCAGCGTCCTTCTTGATCTGCTCACCCGTGGCTGGGTTGCGAACCATACGCTCTGGACGCTCACGGCAGTAAATCTTGCCAACGCCTGGCAGTGTGACGGCACCGCCGCCGGACACTTCTTTGGTGATGATGGAAACGATCCCATCCAACGCGCCTGCAGCGCCTTTTTTGTCCATGCCGGTTTCTTCGGCCAGTGCAGCAACCAGCTGCGCTTTTGTCATTGGTTTTGTCGCCATTTAAATGGTCTCCCTCTTCTGCCCGACAATTAGGGCCTCTGGTCACATATTTAACGTTATGTTGTGGGACACCACAATCATTAGTCGCATTTTACAAGGGAAAAACGCGATTTTTCTGCACTTTTTACGTGAATCCGGCGTTCTAGAGGAACGCAGTCTCCTCAAATGACCGTAATTTCCGACTGTGAATGCGTTCCAGCGGCATTTCGCGCAGCTGTTCCATTGCCCGGATTCCGATCATCAGGTGCCGCGAAACCTGCGTTTTATAGAAATCAGAGGCCATACCCGGCAGCTTCAATTCGCCATGCAATGGCTTGTCAGAAACGCACAGCAGCGTCCCGTAGGGAACCCTGAACCGGAACCCGTTCGCGGCGATGGTCGCGCTCTCCATGTCCAATCCGATCGCGCGGGACTGGCTTAGCCGTTTGACAGGCCCGGAATGATCGCGCAGTTCCCAGTTCCGGTTGTCGATGGTCGCCACGGTTCCTGTTCGCATGATCCGTTTCAGCTCATAACCTTCGAGTTCCGTGACCTCTGCCACCGCGGATTCCAACGCGATCTGGATTTCAGCCAGAGCCGGGATCGGCACCCAAACGGGCAAGTCATCGTCCAGTACGTGATCTTCGCGCAAATAGGCGTGGGCAAGCACGAAATCACCCAACCGCTGCGAATTACGCAGACCTGCGCAATGCCCGACCATCAGCCACGCATGGGGGCGCAAAACCGCGATATGATCGGTCGCGGTTTTCGCATTCGACGGACCGACACCGATGTTCACAAGGGTAATTCCCCCGCCGCCTTCACGCTTGAGGTGATAGGTCGGCATTTGTGGTAACTTCGTCGGTGGATAAATCGGCGTCGTCGCATCCGAAATCTCGACGTTTCCAGTGCTCACAAAGCTGGTGTAACCACTCTTCGGGTCCGCCAGCACCATCCGGGCGTAGGCTTCGAACTCTTCAACATAGAACTGGTAGTTCGTGAACAGGATATGGTTCTGGAAATGCTCAGCCGCGGTCGCCGTATAATGCTGCAAACGGGCCAGCGAATAGTCAATGCGCTGCGCGGTGAACGGGGCCAGTGCGTGTGCGCCGTCGGGATACAGAAAACCTGATCCGTTGACGATATTGTCGTGCGTGATTTCAAGGTCGGGGACATCGAACACGTCACGCAGGGAAAACTCCATCGCGCCGTCCTGCGGCACCGTGACGGACTCATCATTCGCGACGGCAAAATGCACTGGCATGACGGTGTCCGACGGACCAATGACCACCGGTTCACCGTGGTTCTTCATCAACAGGCCAATCTGTTGTTCCAGATAGCTGGCGAAAAGGTCAGGGCGGGTCACGGTCGTCTTGTATGTGCCGGGCTCGGAAACATGGCCAAAGGACAGGCGGGTGTCGGCCTTGGTAAAGCTGGTCGTCGTAAACCTGATCTCGGGGTAAAAGGCGCGATAGCGCGCCTTTGGTTCACCGTTCAGGATGACATCGCTGAAGTGTCCGCACAGGAACCGGACGCTTTGCTGATAAAGCTCCGTCAGCCGCGCGACGGCTTTCTTTGCATCCGTGAAAACCTCTGCCCGCAATGCATCAGGGGATTCGACAGGCAGTGATTTAGTGGCGTTCATACGTTGTCCTCAAACAGTTCGGTCAGTTCAAATTTCGTCACATCGACAAGACCCAGATCGCTGATCCGCAATTCGGGGATGACGACAAGGGCAAGCAGCGAGTGTTGCATATAGGCGTTATTCAGCGTGCAACCACATTCGGCCATCGCCTTGACCATCCGATCGGCGGCTGCAGCAACCTCCGCCGCGGGCCGGTCAGACATTAATCCGGCGATCGGCAAGGGCACCAGTGCGATCTCCTTACCGTCTTTCCACACGGTAACACCACCACCCACTTCGCCCAGCCGGTTGGACGCCAGCGCCATCTGTGCGCGATCCGTTCCGACAACAATCATATGGTGGCTGTCATGGGCAACGGTTGATGCCATGGCCATCGACCCGCTGTAGCCGAAACCGGACACGAACCCATTCGTGACGTCACCGGTCGCGCGATGACGCTCGACCAAGGCAATCTGGCAGACATCGCCCTCGCCCTGAACCAACCCGTCAACGACGGGCAGTTCAGCGGTCAAAGCCTTCGTAGGTGCCTGATTTTCGACAACACCGATGACCTTCGCCTTGACTGTATTCTTGCCTTCGGGGGCCGGCACACCGAAATCTTCAGCCGTCACGGTCTTGCCCATGCGTACAGTCTGACGGGCCGTAGCGGGCCAGTCGTAGTGCGGACAGTCGACGGAAATCTTGCCATCCTGCGCGACGGTCTGACCGCGCGCAATCACGTGGTCGATAGGCAATGTGGTCAAATCGGATGTCAGGATCACATCCGCGCGACGACCGGGCGTGATCGACCCTAACTCGCGCTCCAGCCCGAAATGGGTGGCGGTGTTGATCGTCGCCATCTGCAGGGCAATCAACGGATCACAGCCGCAGGCGATTGCATGCCGGACAACGCGGTTCATATGCCCGTCATTGACCAGGGTGCCCGCCATACAGTCATCCGTGCACAAAATGAAATTTCGCGGGTCCAGCCCCTTTTCCGTGACAGCCGTAATCTGGCTTTCCACGTCGTACCAAGCGGAGCCCAGTCGCATCATCGACCGCATCCCGTTCCGCACACGCGCTATCGCATCGGCTTCGGCGGTGCCTTCATGGTCATCGGCTGCACCACCCGCAACATAGGCACTGAACGCGACACCCTTGTCGGGCGAGGCGTAGTGCCCACCCACGGTCTTGCCCGCGTGCATGGTCGCGGCCATCTCGGCCAGCATCTGCGGATCGGCGTTGATTACACCGGGAAAGTTCATCATCTCGCCCAGACCAATAATGCCGGGCCAGGCCATTGCTTCAGCGACATCCTCGGCGGAAATTTCGAACCCCGTGGTTTCAAGGCCGGGGGCAGACGGGGCACAAGATGGCATCTGCGTGTAGATGTTGATCGGCTGCATCAAGGCTTCATCATGCATCATCCGCACGCCATCCAACCCAAGCACGTTGGCAATTTCATGCGGGTCGGTGAACATGGTCGTCGTGCCGTGGGGGATCACGGCAGCGGCGAATTCGGCAGGGGTCAGCATCCCGCTCTCGATATGCATGT
Organism: Cognatiyoonia koreensis; assembly: GCF_900109295.1. Lineage (NCBI taxonomy): Bacteria > Pseudomonadati > Pseudomonadota > Alphaproteobacteria > Rhodobacterales > Paracoccaceae > Cognatiyoonia > Cognatiyoonia koreensis. The sequence continues at coordinate 782,362 of NZ_FOIZ01000002.1, read as the reverse complement.
GCCCATCGCACAAGCCGGGGATCAGAAAAGATTCAGTGTCTATGATACGGGTTTCAGGGCCAACACAGTGGCTCGCATCCGGCCCGACATACGCAAACCGCCCTTCGGCCACCGCGACATCCCACCGCAAAACCTCGCGCGATTGAACATTCACCAGTTGCCCGCCGCGAATAACCAGATCCCCAGGGGCACGGCCCGCCGCAACATCGACAAGGCGCGGGGCAACGTCAGCCCATGATTTCACGTTATGTTCCATCCCCGAAAATTGCACGGGGTCACAGGCGCTTCAAGAGGGGTTCGACATCTCTGCGATCGGCAACGGCTTTTGATCGGGGTTCAGGCGGACCATTGCAAGGTTCAGCGCAGCCGCGACAGTGACCCAAGCCAGATATGGCACGAACGCCAACCCGGCCCATGTGTCCAGCTGGAAATGGGTGATTGTCGCACCAAGAACAGCAATCCAAAGCCCCGCCATGATCGGCAAAGACCCCTTCAAGTGACGCAACCCGAAAAACACAGGTGTCCAAAGCGTGTTCAGCGCAATCTGCAATCCCCAGAACGCCATCGCATAGGCGTTCCCGTCAAGCGGCGCGACCCGCGCACCGGCGAATGAAATCAACAGATAGATCGACGTCCACGCAACCGGAAACATCCAGTTCGGCGGCACCCACGTGGGCTTGTTCAGGGATTTGTACCACGTGCCCGTCGGAAACATCGCACCGGTGGTGCCTGCAGCGCATGTCGCGCCAAAGAAAATCAGAAATAGCCAGATATCCATGTGATGCACCTTTCTGGGACACACCCCTATCTAGGCAATCGGGCGACCTTTTCCAATCGCTGCTTCGCGCGCAGCCAAATCAGACAGAATATCCAGAACGGCCTTCGTGCGGCCCTGTGTGCCAGTCTTGCGACCGGCGGCATCGACAAGAAACTGCACTTCGCCCAGCGCAGGGGCGAATATGACAGGCGACCGCGGGGTCACAGCAGACAACGCGGTCCGGCCAGCGGCCTGCGCCATCCACCCCAGTTTCTGCCAGGTCTTCGTGTGGGCGCGGCATGTGATGGAATCAAACTGCTGCCTGCGCACCTCTTTCCCGATCCCGTCATAGATCAACCGCGCAGCCCAAATGCCCAAACGGGCGTCCCGCGGCAATGCATTGATCCCCGCTTCGGACCGCACATAAAGGCGGCGCGCTTCGGCCAAAAGACGGCGTACCATTATGCGGACAGCTGGCGTCGCCCTAGGGTCGTATAGGAAGGATTCAGTGTCTAAACCGGCATCTTTCAGCCAATCCAGCGGCAAATAGATTCGCCCCGCGCGGGCGTCCTCTCCGACATCGCGGGCGATATTGGTCAGCTGCATCGCGACACCCAGATCACAGGCACGGGCCAACGCGTCAGGATCGCGGACTCGCATCAAAACGCACATCATCGCGCCAACAGCACTCGCCACACGGGCAGAATAGGCGCGTACATCCGACAGCGTGTCATAGCGCCGCTCTGAGGCATCCCAGGCTAGCCCCTCCAAAAGCGCCTCTGGCAAGGCCCGCGGCATATCAAAATCGGCGATGATCGCAGCGAATGCGCGATCTTCCGGGGCATCCATCGGTGTCCCGGCATACGCACGGTCAAGACGGTCGCGCAGCCGCAAGACGGCGCTTGCTTTCTGATCTCCCTCATCCACCTCGTCATCAGCCAGACGGCAGAACGCATAAAGGGCCAGCGCAGGATCACGGACCTTGGCAGGCAACAGCTTGCTGGCAGCGTGAAACGACAGCGACCCGGTGCGGATCGCTTCGCGGCAATGGTCCAGATCGTCAGCACGGATCATTCAGCGGCAACTTTCAATTCAGGCATCACAGGCGCATCGGGGACCAATTTGCCCAACACCTCCGCACTCGACACGACACCGGGCAATCCGGCACCCGGATGCGTGCCAGCGCCAACAAGATACAAGCCCTTGGCTTCCTCGCTGATGTTATGCGGACGGAACCAGGCAGATTGCAGAATGCGCGGTTCGATCGAAAAGCCTGCGCCATGTGGCGACAAATAGCGGTCGCGGAAATCTTCGGGGGTAAAGACCACTTCGCTGGTCAGGTGTTCTTCGAAACCGGGGATCAGGCCCTGCAACACCTTCGCGACCTTGGCTTTATAAGCGTCCTTTTCAGCAGCCCAGTCGACAGGATTGCCAAACCCAAGATGCGGCACAGGAGACAAGGCGTAAAAGGTATCGTCCCCCTCAGGCGCAACCTTCGGATCAGTCACCGAGGGGCGATGCACATAAAGCGACATATCATCAGCAAGATGCCCCTTGATGAAAATATCCTTTAACAGACCCTCATAGCGGGGGCCGGACATAATGGTATGATGCCCAACGTCTTGCCATTTGTCGCGCGTGCCCTTCGTGCCGAAATACCAGACGAACAAACCCATCGACCAGCGGCGGCTATCGACCTTGCGGTCGGTCCAGCGGCTGCGGCTCTGCTTGCGCATCAAGGTCTTGTAGGTGTGACCGGCATCCGCATTGCTCACGACCATTGGCGCAGACAGCGTTTCACCACCCTTCAGCGTCACGCCCTTTGCGGCACCGTCATCAACCAGGATCTCATCAGCCTGAACACCCAGCCGAATCTGCCCGCCTTGCGACAGCACGACATGTGCCATCGCATCGGCAATCGCCTGCACGCCCCCCATCGCATAGTGAACGCCGAACTTCATCTCCAGATGGCTCACAAGGGCATACATCGACGTCACATTCATCGGATCGCCACCGATAAACAGCGGATGGAAAGACAGCGCCATGCGCAGGCGGTGATCTTTGACGCGGGACTTGGCAAGACCCAGAATGGACCGGTCAGCCCGCAAAACGGCAAACTCGGGCAGAACCTTGATCGTTTCCCACAGCTTGTGCATCGGCTTGGCAACCATGCCTTCAAAGCCGACAACATAACGACGGTAACTGTCTTTCAGAAATTTCTCATAGCCTTTCACATCACCCGGTGACAGGCGGCGAACCTCTTCAACCATCGTATCGTGATCGCCCGAGGCAGTGAAAACAGACCCGTCATCCCAGCGAATCTCATAGAACGGATCAAGCGGACGCAGATCGACATCCTTGTGGAAATCGCGACCACACTCCTGCCAAAGCGACTCGAACACTTGCGGCACCGTGACAATCGTCGGCCCAAGATCAAAACGATGGCCGCCTTTTGTGATCGATGATCCACGGCCTCCAACCTTATCCAGCTTGTCCACAACCGTGACGGCATACCCCTTCGCACCAAGGCGCATCGCGGCGGACAGACCGCCAAGACCAGCACCAATGACCACGGCGCGATTGTCGGTGTGGGATGATTCCATGTGCGGCAGCCTTTATGTGTCAGGTTAAGTTGACAATCGTACCCCTATGATAACCGCAAGTCTTCACAAGTAAAACAGAATATGTCAGACTAAGTTGACACCTTTAGGATAGCCACCATGGGTCAAACCGTCAGCCTTTCGTTTTTCCGACTGCCCAGCGTGGCAGACCGGGCGTGGGCGCTGTGGATGATGGGGGCGGCGCGGCGGCCACTGGCAAAGGTGGCAGACATCGGATTCTGGAAACTCTGCGGATCGGGCACTGGCGTCGGGTTCTCCCCAACGCTTTTCCCCCAAGTGATCGCGATACTGGCGACATGGCCGTCCGAAGCCATCGCGCGGGACCGCACAGCCACTGCACCCATCTTCCGTAAATACGCAGAACGGGCATCAGAAACATGGACAGTCTTCCTTTCGCCCGAAACAGCGCGGGGCAACTGGTCAGGCGTCACACCGTTTGAACCCAGCGGTGCAAAATCCATCGGCCCGCTTGCGGCCCTGACCCGCGCCACCGTGCGCCCCGGTATCATGTCCCGCTTCTGGGGCCGGGTGCCGCGTATCTCTGAAATCATCGGTCAGGATCCGAACGTCATCTTCAAGATCGGCATCGGCGAAGTGCCATTGCTCCAGCAGGTCACATTCTCGATCTGGCCATCCGAACAGGCCATGGCCGCTTTTGCCCGCACCGGCGCACATAGCGATGCGATCCGCGCCGTGCGCACCGAAGGGTGGTTCCGCGAAGAACTCTATGCCCGTTTCACCATTCAATCAGACAGCGGCACATGGGGCGGCACATCGCCCCTCGCCGCGTTAGAGGCCGCATGACCCCTTTTCCATTCTCCGCAATCGTCGGTCAGGACGAGATGAAGCAAGCGATGATCCTGACCGCGATCGACCCGTCCATCGGCGGCGTGCTGGTGTTCGGCGACCGCGGCACCGGCAAATCAACAGCCGTGCGCGCGCTCGCCGCCTTGCTGCCGTCAATCAAGGCGGTCAAGGGGTGCCCGCTCAACAGCGAAAAACCCGGTGAGGTGCCAGATTGGGCTGAATTAGGGTCGAAAAAAACCGAAACGCTGCCCACCCCCGTCGTCGATCTGCCCCTTGGCGCGACCGAGGATCGCGTAACCGGTGCGCTCGACATCGAAAAGGCGCTGACCAAAGGCGAAAAGGCGTTTGAGCCGGGGCTGCTGGCACGGGCCAACCGCGGCTATCTCTATATTGACGAGGTCAACCTGCTCGAAGACCACATCGTCGATCTGCTGCTGGACGTCGCACAGTCAGGCGAAAACGTGGTCGAACGCGAAGGTCTTTCGATCCGCCATCCTGCCCGCTTCGTACTGGTCGGCTCCGGTAACCCCGAAGAAGGCGAACTGCGTCCGCAATTGCTCGACCGCTTCGGGCTCTCGGTCGAGGTCGCATCGCCCAAAGACATCGCCACGCGGGTCGAGGTCATAAAACGGCGCGACGCCTACGAAAACGACAACGCGGCTTTCATGCTGCGATGGCAGGCCGAAGACGCGACAATTCGCGACAACATCCTCAAAGCACGCAAAGCGCTGAAAAAACTGAAGACGCCGGATCAGACCCTGCATGACGTCGCCGAACTCTGCCTCGCGCTCGGGTCGGACGGCCTACGAGGAGAGCTGACAATCCTCAAGACCGCCCGCGCATTCGCGGCGTGGCGCGATGACAAGACGGTAACAAAGGCACACATCAAAGCCGTCGCAGGCATGGCCCTGCGTCACCGGCTCCGGCGCGATCCGCTGGACGAAGCTGGAAGCGGCGCACGCGTCGGCCGTGTGGTTGAAGATGTGCTCGGCTAAGGTCACGTCGCAATGGGACATGGCCGTGCTGGCGCTGCGGCTCATCGCGATTGATCCCATGCTCGGCGGTGTCTGCATCCGTGCCCGCGCCGGTTCCGTGCGGCAATCCCTGATGGCCGCGTTTCCACCCAATCCTGTCAAACTGCACCCCACCATGACGACCGATGTCCTGACAGGCGGCCTCGACCTGTCTGCGACACTCGCACAAGGCCGGATGGTCATGCAGGCAGGCTTGCTTTCAGCGCCTGGGCCCCTCTTGCTGGCGATGGCAGAACGCACGCCGCAACAAATGGCAGCACTTCTCGGGCAAACGCTCGACCGGCAAGCGGGGCATACTTTGATCCTGCTTGATGAAGGGGCTGAAAACGATGAAGCAACCCCCGCCAGCTTGATCGAACGGGTCGCGTTCCATGTGGACCTGAACGCGACGCCAGCGACAGATGCGATCATCCCGCCAGCTGGGCAAGTTGTCAAAACACCGGTGCGTACACCAGATGATCTGATCGAAAAAACAGTGTCTATTGCAGGCGAACTTGGCGTGGAAAGCGGTCGTGCCTTGCAATTCGTCCTACGCGCCGCCCGCGCCTTGGCCGTTCTGTTTGGCAAGGATCACGTCTCGGACGATCTTCTTGCCCTCGCCTGCAAGATGGTCCTGTCGCATCGCGCGACACGTATCCCGGAACCAGAACCATCCGAGGCACCGGATGAACAAGACACCCAAGCGCAAGACAGCGACAAAGCAACCGACGATACGCTGACCCTGCCGGATGATCTGTTGCTCGACGCGGTGCTCGCCAACTTGCCACCGAACCTGCTTGCGCAATTGCAGACGAAATCGCGCACAGGCAAGGGCAGCGGGTCCGGCGCGCGACTGAAAGGGAACCGGCGCGGGCGGCCGCTTCCATCCCGCAACGGGCGCAAGGCAGACGGCGCACGGATCGACGTGATCGGCACTCTGCGCAACGCCGCCCCCTGGCAAACCATCCGCAAGCAGCAAACAGGGCGCGACGGGATTCACATCCGCAGCGGCGATATCCAGATCAAGCGGTTCGAAGACCGGTCCGACCGGCTCCTGATCTTTGCCGTCGATGCCTCGGGCTCTGCCGCGCTTGCCCGTTTGGCAGAGGCGAAAGGCGCGGTCGAACTTCTTCTTGCCGAAGCCTACGCGCGCCGCGATCACGTCGCACTTATCGCCTTTCGGGGCGACAAGGCCGAAGCCCTGCTACCCCCCACCCGCTCGCTCGTGCAAACAAAACGGCGGCTGGCGGAATTGCCCGGTGGCGGCGGCACGCCCCTTGCCGCCGGTATGGAAGCGGCACTCGAACAGGCGCTGCACGCGCGGCGCAAAGGCATGACACCGACGATATGTATCCTGACGGACGGACGGGCGAACATCGCCCGCGACGGCACGGCGAACCGTCAACAGGCCGCAAATGATGCACAGACAATCGCACGGGCGATACGCGGACAAAGCATCGATTCCATTGTAATAGACACTGGAAACCGGCCCGAGCCGAAACTGCGCGACCTCGCGCACTCCCTTGATGCGACCTACCTGCCCATGCCCCGCGCCAAGGCGGAACGAATGTCAGCCGCGGTCGCAGCCGCGTTAGACGCCTAGATGAAATGGCCGCAAGACGCCGATGGCTGGCCGCTGCGGCAGTATTCGCGCATGGTACTGCACCGGCCACATCGCTGGCACGTGCAGGAAGCAGGCACTGGCGACACACTCCTGCTGATTCACGGCGCAGGCGGGGCGACGCAAAGCTGGCGACATCTTTTCCCGCTGTTGATGCAGACCTACCACGTCGTCGCCGTCGATCTGCCCGGGCAGGGTTTCACGCAAATCGGTGCGCAACAACGTTGCGGGCTTGATCACATGGCCGAAGACCTGCTGTCGCTCGTCCGGCACGAAGGCTGGCAGCCCACCGCGCTGATCGGCCATTCCGCCGGGGCGGCGATTGCATTGCGGATGGTCGAGCTGGGGCTGCGTCCGAAAACGGTGATCGGGATCAATGCGGCCTTGGGCAACTTCAAAGGGGTGGCAGGCTGGCTCTTTCCCGCAATGGCAAAGCTACTGGCGATCACACCGTTCAGCGCTTCACTCTTTGCAGGCAGCACGACACGCTCCAGCGTCAAGAACCTGCTTGCCGGAACCGGCTCACCGCTTGATGAACAGGGACAGGCGCTCTACTACCGGCTTGCGAAAGACAGCAGACATGTCGACGCCACATTGTCGATGATGGCGCAATGGTCGCTTGACGGGCTGCTGGGGCGGCTTTCCAAAATCGACACGGACGTGCATCTGATCACGGGCACACAAGACAAGGCAGTTCCGCCAGAAACCAGCGCCGATGCCGCAAAGAAACTGCCGCACGCCACGCTGCATTCGCTGTCAGACGTCGGACACCTCGCCCACGAAGAAAACCCCGAAGAGGTCGCCGCGCTGATCAGGGATATTCTACAATAAAAAAGGGCCACCAGCATCGCTGGTGACCCTTCGTGTCACAATGTCGCTGTGGCTTATTCGGCCTCGAATGTCGACAGATATGCATAGAGATCGTAGGCGTCGGATTCTTCGCGCACCTGATAGGCCATCTTGCCGCGCGCACGACGGTTATCCAGCTTTTCGCGCAGCCAACCTGTTGGGTCCTGTACGTAACCGACAAAGGATTCCTCGGTCCAGACTTCGCCAGCCTCACCCAGTTCCACAATCGGATCGCCATAGCGGAAGTCTTCGACGCTCCCAAGCGTGCGACCGGCGACGCCATAAAGGTTCGGGCCGGTTTTCGCGTTGCGGCCTGCAAGCACTTCGCCGGATGCGTCTGCGACAACGTGGCAAGCCACGCACTGGCGATTGAACTGCTCTTCACCGGCGGCTGCGTCCCCTTGCGTGGATGCATGACCGTCTGCGAAGACAGGTGCGGCAAGCACCGAAAGTGCGGCTGCGAGTGTAAATTTCTTCATATCTGCCTTCCTTTTTCGACAATTTCAGGACCTCTGCGGGCCCTGGCTGAACTGGAACTTAGCGTTTCATTGGACGGGGTCTAGTGTTCATCCCAAAAAGTGATGTGATATGCGATATCAAGCCACCGCGTGGGCCAAAGCGCACTGCCGCCACAGCGTAGACAGCGCATGGACAAGGAAATCGATATCCGCGTCGGTATGCAGTGGTGATGGTGTGAACCGCAGCCGTTCGGTGCCTTTGGGAACCGTCGGATAATTGATCGGTTGCACGTAGATATCCCATTCGTTCATCAGATAGTCGGCCAGCATCCGGGTCTTGACCGGATCCTTGATCATCACGGGCACGATATGGCTTTCGTTTTCGAGATGCGGAATGCCTTCGCGGTCCAGCGCCGCGCGCAAACGGGCGACCTGGCGGCGATGACGTGCACGCTCGATATCCGATGCCTTGAGATGGGCGATGGACGTGCGGGCCGCAGCCGCAACGGCGGGCGGCAAGGCGGTAGTAAAGATGAAGCCGGAGGCAAATGACCGGATGAAATCGCAGAGCGGCGCAGACCCGGTGATATAGCCGCCGACAACGCCGTAAGCTTTGCCCAACGTCCCTTCGATCAGGGTGATCCGATCGGCAACGCCCTCGCGTTCACTGACACCGCCACCGCGCGGACCATAAAGACCAACCGCATGGACCTCATCCAGATAGGTCATCGCGCCGTACTTTTCGGCAACATCCACGATGTCCTTGATCGGGGCGATATCGCCATCCATGGAATAAACAGACTCGAACGCGACGATTTTCGGCACATCTTCTGGCAGGGCCGCAAGTTTCGCTTCCAGATCGACGACATCGTTGTGGTTCCAGATCACCTTCTGGGCGCGGGAATGGCGGATGCCCTCGATCATTGATGCATGGTTGCCTGCATCCGACAGGATGACACACCCGGGCAGACGCGACCCCAACGTGGACAAGGCCGCCCAATTCGACACATAGCCGGACGTGAACAGCAGCGCCGCCTCCTTGCCATGCAGATCGGCCAACTCGGCCTCCAGCAGCAGGTGGTCATGGTTCGTGCCACTGATATTACGGGTGCCGCCAGCGCCGGTGCCGGTCCGCTTGACCGCCTCGCACATGGCATCGATCACTTTGGGATGCTGTCCCATGCCCAGATAGTCATTGGAACACCAGACGGTGACATCGCGCACGCCGTCCTCCGCATGGTTCGCCGCCCTTGGAAACTTCCCACATTTACGCTCGAGCTCGGCAAAGTAGCGATAGTTGCCCTCGCTCTTCAGAATATCGAGCTGCTCTTCAAACAGTGCGTCAAAATCCATGGTTTTCGTCCTTCGTCGTGATCGGTTTGGGCGCCGGCAACATCCAGCGCCAAAGTTTCGCATCTGGCAGCGGAACAACCATCAGCCAGTGTTCAAGAAGGGCCAGCGCGGACAACGCCGTCAGCAATGCAAAACCGGTCTGTGTGACAACGGTTTCAGCAGCGACAAGACGCTCGACGCAAACGGCCAGCAAGGCGGTCAGGACAGTGATTGCGATCGGAAAGGCGATCGTCACCGGACCTTTGCGGAAATAGGTTTTCAAGTGGTGCAGCTGGTCAGGCACGAATTCCGTATTGATCCGGGGCACACCGAAGAACAGGTTCAGCTTGGCTGAAATCCGGGCAAGGAACAGGATCATATAGGTCGCCAGGGCCATGCGATTGGCAGCACCGCTGGAAACGACGACTAAGCCCAAAAGGCCAACCAGCAACAGCATTTCATGATAGACGACCGTGCCAAAGGCGCGTCCGAAACGGGTCTGCGGGTCCAGATCATCGGGGCAGTCCTGCCGCACGGGACCAGCAATAATGCCCGTCAGAAACGCCAGTTCGGCCCAACCCCAAACGGCAAGCGCGCCCAAAAAGCCAAGATAGACACTCATCAGGTCTTGTTGCTGCAGTGACAGAACCACTGCAGCAATCCCAAGTGCAAGGAACGGCAAACCAATCAGCACCGCCATTGCATGCGCGTCACCACCCTTCCGGTCGGCCCTGCGGACGACCAGAAGAAGGGTTCCAGTGGACAACCACCAGACAAAAACGGCCGCAATGACGGATGCAAAGATCAATATGCAGGCTCCATTCTAGGGCTTTCGGGCACTTCGCTTTTCTCGACCGGAATGGTGAGCAGCGAGACGAATGCGAAACCAGCCTTGGCGGAACCGACAATCCTTTTGACCATACCGGCCGCTCCGCCTTGCTTCTTGCCTTCGGCAATCTGCGCATTCGCGTCTTTCATGCGGTCTAGGTTCGGGATCCAGCGGGGGTGGTCGATATCCAGCACCATCGGAAAGACCTGCCGCGAGATGTCAGACGTCTTGCGGAAAACTTCCTGTCCGTACCAGGCAGAATCGACGCCCAAAGCTTCATGAAACGCCGGGCGCTGCGCATCGCGGACCCACATCGTGGAAAACACGGCTGTCAGGAAAAACTTGATCCACAGCTTGTTCACACGCGTTTCGGTCAGGGAAGGATCTGTCTTCATCAGCAGGGCAAAGGCCTCACCATGCGAAAACTCGTCATTGCACCACTCGCAGAACCACTTGAAAATCGGGTGGAACCGATGTTCGGGATGCTTTTCAAGATGGCGATAGATCGTGATGTAGCGGGCATAGCCGATCTTCTCGGACAGGTAGGTCGCGTAATAGATGAACTTGGGCCGGAAATAGGTGTATTTCTTGGCCTGCGTCAGAAACCCAAGGTTCACAGCAATTCCGGCTTCACGCAAAGCATCGTTGATGAAACCGGCATGGCGGGCCTCGTCACGGGCCATCAGCTGGAACAGCTCGGTGATGTCCTTGTTGGACCCGCGGCGCTTCATTTCCTTGTAAAGGACGCAGCCTGAAAATTCCGCCGTGCAGGAAGAGATCAGAAAATCGATAAACTCCGCCTTCAGCTTGGGTTCCATCCCGTCCCAATCGACGGTGTCCCAATCTTCATTCTTGCGGAAATGGCCCTTGTTCGGGTCTGATTTCATCTGCCCGATCAGCTTGTCCCACTCGGCACGGACAGGGGTGACGTCGATCGCGTCCATCTCGTCAAAATCGGTGGTGTAAAAACGCGGGGTCAGCAGCGTGTTCTGCATCGCGACCTGAGTCGCTTCCTCGTTCGTCAGCGGCGGCAGGGCTTCTTGGGCGGCAATGGCTTCTTCGGCTGTGGCGGCGTTTGATGAATGCATATTCATGACATCACCTCTTCGCTGAACGAAAATTCACACAGTTCCATGAATTCCAAATCACCGGTGGCCCGTGTCCACATGCGTTCCAGCTTGGACGCACGGGTGATGATGGCGGTGCGGTCTTCTTCAACCAATTCGCCAAATGCGGCCATGATTTCTGGCCCTTGCACCTGCACCGTGTCACCGGGGTGAATCACCGCCCCGTTGTTCAGGCGCACATGCGCGGACAGTTCTTCAAAGCGATGCGATATCGTCACCGTGCACGGTGCGGTTTCGCGGTCTCTGGTCAGTAGTCCCATTGTGGTTCCCTTTCACATGAAAGACGCTGGCGAGGCGTCTATTGGTCCAAAAGCTGCGCAAAGGCAGCGACGTTGTCTTTCCCGTATCCGATCAGTTCCACCGACAGTCCGGACGCTTCGTCCAGCACGGCTATATGACCGTTCTCGCGGCGAATGACCGAAATCGGTGCCGTTTCGGTAATCCCGCGCACTTCCCGTTCACGATCAACGGCACGTCCCATGACGCCAATGAATCCCATACGGTCATCAGCCGAGGTCACCAGCAGCGCCCCCGATGCATCGCGCACCTCGTAAAGACCGTTACGGTTGCCCGACAGCGTGACTTCGACGCTTTGCGCGACAGGCGCTTCGATCAAAACGCCGCGGTTCGGGACATCCATCCACTGGGCATAAGCGACAAGTGCTGTGGTCGCGATCATCAGGCCGAACATGCCTTTGACAAGAAAGGTCGGGACCATTTCCTTGTCCCGGTGGCGCATCTGTTGTTCTAGGTTGCTCATGACAATTACTCCGCGGCGACGGCATCGTGGCCGGATTGAGGTGTGCGTATGACTTGGGGCTGGGCGACGCGCGTTTCGGCGGCTTCGGCAAACAGCTTGGCGACCTTGGCCGCGTCGGGGATACAGCGCAGCGCAGGCTGCGTGCGGGCGATCTTCCACGGGCGCACATGCGGCCATGTCATCAGATAGGACAAACGGTCCTGCCCGATCAGCTCAAAGGCAATGGTGCCATGACCGGATGGTTTGACATCGGCAGTCGCGTTCCCGATCCACGTATAGGGCAGGTTCAGGGTCATCGTCAGGGCGGCCCCGATGCGCATGGCGACGCGCTTGTTGGTCAGCGTGTAAACAGCGGACCGGGCCTGCACATAGGCAATCGCATAGATGATGCCACAGGCGATCAGACCGGCGACAACGAAAGGCAAGCCATGGGCCAGCGCGATCCCGAAGGGGTATTCAGCAGCCGACACGCCAACGCGCCAGATCACCAGCAGCAGGAAATAGCCGGCAACCCAGCGAATGCCCAGCGCCTCGCGGGCAAGGCGGCCGGGGTCAGGGGACCCTTGCCACAGGATATACTCATCCTCCGGCAGTGCCTCCGGCAATCCCCGGACAGGCTCGAAATTGAAATCATCGTGGCTCATCGCAGCATCCCTCTGCATAAGGTGGATACCGGCCCCGTTGGCGAGACGGGGCCAGTAATTGGTTCAGGGAAGAACAGTGGCCGACCGCGCCGCGGTGGCGTACATCGTGCCGCCGGCGTAGTAGGCCATGATCTTGTCTTCCTCGAGAAGGGTGACCTGATCCGCAGATTTGGTCACAGGCACACCTTCCCAGTTATGGGCGTAAAGCGAACGGACAGTGACGCGGTCGGTGCCGATCTTTGCCATGTTCATCGGAATCAGACGCATCTTGCCGGTGCCCTCGGGGTTCAGATCAAGCTGCAGGAAACGAACAAGCGCTTCGGGCACATCGACCCACATGTCGGTGACGCGACCGATCACTTCGCCATCACCACCGACAACAGGCTTGCCGCGTGGATCGCGTCCGGCGGAAATCTTGAAATCGGGAAGCGTGGCCATGGGCCGGATCTTGACGTGACCATGGGCATCCAGTTCGGGCGCATCACGGCGCGGGGCCCATGACGCAGGGCCAACACCATCCAGCATCGGATCACCGGTCGGCACCCAGGGGGAACCGCTCGACGGCGATGACTGCGCAAGGGCAAGATCATTGCGCATCTTGCTGTCTTCGTATTCGCGGCTTGGCACGGTCAGCGTGCCTTTGCCATCACGCAGATGAAACGTCTTTTCCTTTGGCAAGGGCAACAGGCTCTCGTTCGCCGGAACGCCGTCCTTGTCATCGCGCAGGGGGTATCCCTCGCGCATGTTCTCGGTTTGCAGGTAATAGACAAGGCCCGCGAAGAAGATCCAGAACAACCAGATCGCTGCGCTCGCCAAGTCGAAATTACCAAAAAACTCTACTCCAACCATTGTGTTTCCTTTCAGTGGTCAGGTCGGAAAGTCTGCCAGCTCGAGCTTGGCAGATTTTTCCGATGTCATGGCCCGGACCTTTACCAAAGGCCCAAGGACAATCAGGGTGACGAAAAGCAGGCCGATCTCGGTGTGGTAAACCACCGAGTAGCCCGTTGCTGGCGTGGCGAGCGCCTCTCCCAATGTGCCGTTCCCAGCGGCATGGTTCACGAGGTCACGAATGGTGCCCCCGAAGAAAATGGACAGCCCGGCCCCGGTGGCCTGTGCGGCCCCCCAGGCACCAAGTGCCAAACCCCGACCGGCTGTCCCGATCGTGGGCATCGTCATGGCAGCTGTCAGGGTGGCGACCCCGAACAAACCACCGCCGAAACCGATCAACGTGGCTCCGGTGTAAAACAGAATCGATGACCCCATCGGGGCCGCAAAGATTACGGCACTGAAGGCGGCGATCCCGACAAGGATACCGCGCGCGGCCATCCGGTAGGTGCTGATGCCTTTGGCCAGCCAGCGGGCGGCCATCCAGAAACTGACAATCGCGCCACCCGCCCAGGCCGCTGTCAAAAGGGTCGTGGCCGACACGGACAGGCCCAGAATTTCACCACCGTAAGGTTCCAGCAACACGTCCTGCATGTTGAAGGCCATGGTGCCAAGGAATACGACCGCCAGCAGTCGCCCCGCATCACCGCCTTTGACCAGATCATCCCAGGCATCCTTGAAGAACGGGCGCGGTGCCTCGCGCTCTTCCTTGGACATGGGGGCGACCTTTTCCTGCTTCCAAAGGGCGATCAGGTTCAACAGCAAGGTGACGACGGCGGTGCCTTGCACCACCTGCACCAGACGCAGGGCGGAATAGTCTCGCAGTAGCGCGCCGATGATAACGGCCGACACGGCCATGCCGACAAGGAACATGACATAAAGCAAGGCAACGACCTTGGGGCGGGTTTCATCGGTCGCGCGATCCGCCGCCAGCGCCAAACCCGCGGTCTGGGTCATATGCATCCCGACACCGGTCAACAGAAACGCCAGCCCGGCCCCGATATAACCGGCCCAATCGGCATCAATTGCGCGATCACCCGACAGGACAAGCAAGGCCATCGGCATGATTGCCAGACCACCGAACTGCCACATGGTCCCGAACCACAAATACGGGATGCGCTTCCAGCCGATCGCACTGCGATAGGTGTCCGACTTGAACCCGACAAGCGCGCGGAAGGGGGCAACAAGCACCGGAATGGCGATCATGATCGCGACCAGCATCGCCGGAATACCCAACTCTACAATCATCACGCGGTTCAGCGTGCCCAGCAGCATGACAGCCGCCATCCCGACCGATACCTGGAACAAGGACAGGCGCAGCAACTGGCGCAACGGCAAACCGTCGCTCGCCGCATCTGCAAAGGGCAACAGGTTCGTCGACAGGGACTTGAGGGATGAGGCTTTGAATAACATCACCGCCGCCCCTCGAATGACAGCGCGGTCGAGATATAGAATCCCGACTTCACACGTTCGATTTCCTTCAGGCGGCCATGCACGCCTGCGATGCGCAGGGCATGGGCGACGCCCGCTGTGGTATGTGGCACCATCTGCGGGCTGCGGTCAGCACGTGGAAACAGCTTGCCCGCACGCCACATCAGCATCAGCGCCGGTGTGCGGGGTGGCAGTGTAAAGACACATTTGCCCGTCACCCGCTTGGACGCCTTGCTCATGATCTGCGAGATGTCGGCAGCGGTGTAGTAAATCAGCGAATCCATCGCCATCGCGTGATCGAACGCCCCGTGGGTCGCCTCGAACATGTCACCGGCCACCCATGTGATCCTGTTGGACAGGTCCTGCGGCATCCGCTTTTTCGCGATGTCGATCAGGGCTGGCGAGATATCAACGGCAACGACCTCGTCCGCGCCACGCTTGGCCAGTTCAACGGCCATTGCACCCGTGCCGCACCCGGCGTCCAGAATACGCATCCCGCGCAGATCGTCAGGCAACTGCGCCAGCATCAAGTCGCGCATCCGGTCACGACCCGCACGCACCGTCGCCCTGATCCCCGAGACCGGGGCATCAGACGTCAGCTGCTCCCAGACCTTGGTCGCAGAGCGGTCGAAGTAGTGCTCGACCCGGTCGCGTGTGGTGGCATAGCCCGTCATGTCGTCGTCCTGTTTTTCATTTCAGCGGTGCACGCCTTGTGCACGCGCGGTGTACGTCCTGTGCATCAGTCAAAACCAAGCAATTCAAAGATTTCACGATCCGGCAGTGGCGCTGGCGCAAGTGGATCTGTTCCGGCCCAAAGCGTTTCTGCAAGTCGGATATATTCCTTGCGCACTTCGACGACTTCCTGATCGTCCGGCATCTCGAACAGGGTCTTTTTCTTCAGGCGCGACCTGCGGATCGCATCAAGATCAGGCATGTGCGCGATGCGGTTGAAACCGACGGTTTTGCAGTAGCGATCAACCTCATCAGTGTCCTTGGACCGGTTGGCAACACAGCCCGCGAGACGCACTTTGTAGTTCGCCGATTTCGCCTGCACAGCCGCGATAATCCGGTTCATCGCATAGATGCTGTCAAAGTCATTCGCCGTCACGATCAAAGCCCGGTCGGCATGCTGCAGGGGGGCCGCAAAACCACCACAAACCACATCGCCAAGCACGTCGAATATCACGACGTCTGTGTCTTCCAGCATATGATGCTGCTTAAGCAATTTCACTGTCTGGCCGACAACATAACCACCGCAGCCCGTACCGGCAGGCGGACCGCCGGCCTCGACACATTTCACGCCGTTGAAGCCTTCGAAAACAAAGTCTTCGGGGCGCAGTTCCTCGCTATGGAAATCGACGTCTTTCAGGATGTCGATGACCGTCGGAACCAGTGTGCCGGTCAGTGTAAAGGTGCTGTCGTGCTTGGGGTCACAGCCGATTTGAAGGACGCGCTTTCCCAACATGGAAAAGGCGGCTGACAGGTTCGACGATGTCGTGGATTTCCCGATGCCACCCTTGCCGTAGACGGAAAAGACCTTCGCGCCTTCGATCTTGGTGCTTTCATCCTGATGCACCTGAACGGACCCTTCGCCGTCCAATCCCTTCAGGCTTGGAACTTCGTCTCTGGGGCTCATGATAGAGTCCTTCCTGTTGTATTCATTGGGGAAAAAGTCATTCTGCAGCGACTCCTTCCATCTTGTCTTCCAAAGCGTCCGCAGCATCCTGCAAGGCCGCCAGCGTCGCCGCATCGGGCGACCAGTAATCCCGGTCAGATGCTTCCAGCAGGCGGTTTGCCATACGCACGGATGCCTGCGGATTCAGAGCGGCCAGACGTTCACGCATGGAGTCATCCAGCACAAAAGTCTCGGACAATTTCTGATAGACCCACGGTTCCACTTCGCCCGTTGTTGCAGACCAGCCCACCGTATTGGTGATCTGCGCTTCGATCTGGCGCACGCCTTCGTGCCCGTGCCGCAACAGGCCTTCGTAGAATTTCGGGTTCAACGACCGGCTGCGCGTTTCCAGCGCGACCTGATCCTGCAGGGTCCGGACCTTAGCCGTGCCGCGCGTTTGATCGCCAATATAAACGGGTGCCGAAACACCGCCCTTGGCGCGCTTCACCGCACGGGCGATCCCGCCCAGCGTGTCAAAATAGTGGTCAACCGTTGTGACACCCAACTCGACCGATTCAAGGTTCTGATAGGCCAGATCGACGTCCTTCAGCGTCTTCTGCAGCAATTCCGCGTTCTGTACCGCCTTGCCGTTCACACCATAAGCAAAGGACTTGCGCGCCTGATATGCATCGGCCAACTCGTCCTCGTCACCAAAGGCCGAACTGTCGATCAACTGGTTCACGTTGGATCCATAAGCACCTTCGGCATTCGAAAAAACGCGCAAGGCCGCAGTTTCCAGATCGCAGCCCATCTGCGCGGCATAGGTCAACGCATGGGCGCGGATATAATTCTGGTCGAGCGGTTCATCAGCCGTCGCACATTTCAACGCGGCTTCTGCCAGCATCTTGGTCTGCAAAGGAAGCAGATCACGGAAAATGCCCGAGAGGGTCATCACCACGTCGATGCGCGGGCGACCAAGTTTATCCAGCGGAACAAGATCAGCCCCCGACAAACGCCCGTATCCGTCAAAACGCGGCACACAGCCCATCAGGGCCAGCGCCTGCCCGATTGGCCCGCCGTCGGATTTGATATTGTCAGATCCCCACAAGACCAGCGCGACCGTGCGCGGAAATCCGGGATGCGTTTCCAGCAGCACATCAGCCAGCTTCGCGCCTTCCTGCAGTGCGAATGCAGTCGGCATCCGAAACGGATCGAACGCATGGATGTTGCGGCCCGTCGGTAGGATTTCAGGCGACCGGATCAGATCACCACCGGGCACCGGCGGGATGTAGTGGCCTGACAAGGCCGCCATCAACGCAGGCAATTCATGATCCTCGGCCATCAGCGCCTTTGCAGCCTCTGTCGCCGGGCCATCGGGCATCTGGCTGATCATATCCGCTTGTGCCGCAGCGCTCATCGGTTGCCCGACGATATGCAGACCTTCCGGGATCAGCGATCCTTCGGTTTCCAGCAGCTTCAGCCAAAGCGTGTCCAGATCACGCGCGTTCAGGTCCAGCGCATTCGCCTGATCGCGGATCAGCTTTTCCAGATCATGGCGGGTTGCATCCTCGGGCCGCATTTCGCGCCAGCGGGTCAAGCTGTCCTTGAGTTCGCTCAAACCCTTGTAAAGACCTGCAACAGCCAACGGGGGTGTCAGATGGGTGACGGTCACAGCGTTTGACCGGCGCTTGGCCAGCGTCGCTTCGGATGGGTTGTTGGCGGCATAAAGATAGACGTTCGGCATGTCGCCAATCAGTCGGTCTGGCCAGTCGGCACCGCTAAGGCCGGCTTGCTTGCCCGGCATGAATTCCAACGCACCGTGCATCCCGAAGTGCAAAAGAACATCAGCATCGAACGTGTCACGCAGCCACTGATAGAAGGTCGCGAAAGCATGGGTCGGCGCGAAACCTCTTTCAAACAGCAGGCGCATCGGGTCGCCTTCGTAGCCAAATGCAGGTTGGACACCGACAAAGACATTGCCGAAATGCTGGCCCAGAACAAACACGCCTTTGCCGTCCGACTGGATGCGCCCCGGGGCAGGGCCCCAGACAGCTTCGATTTCTTTGAGATGTGCTGCATCCCGCACGATGCTTTCGGCAGAAACATGGGCGGCGACGTTCGCTTCCTGACCGTATTGCGCGGCATTGCCTTGCAAGATTGCAGCGCGCAGATGATCGACGCTTTCGGGCACATCCACCTGATAACCTTCGGCCTGCATGCGGGTGAGCGTGTTGAACAGGCTTTCAAAGACCGACAGATAGGCCGCCGTGCCAACTGCCCCGGCATTGGGCGGAAAGCCGAACAGCACGATGCCGACCTTCTTTTCCGCGTTGCGTTTGCGGCGCAAAAGGCCAAGGCGCAGTGTCTTTTCAATCAGCGTGTCGATGCGTTCATGGCAGGGGGCCATGGCTTTGCAATCGCTTTGTCCGATGCAGGCGTGCGCACATCCCTTGCAACCGTCTGTGCCATGTCGTCCGGCAAAGACAGTCGGGTTCGTTGCGCCGTCGATTTCCGGCAAGGCGACCAGCATCGTCGTTTCGATCGGACCAAGGCCTTGGGCGTTTTCGGCCCATTGCGCAAGCGTCTGGAATTCAAGCGGTTGGGCCGCGATGTAAGGCACGTCAAGTCGGCGGAGCAGCGCGACGGCCGCATCGCTGTCATTATAGGCCGGCCCGCCAATCAACGAAAAACCGGTGAGCGACACCATGGCGTCGACCTTGCCTTGAAAATAGGTTTCGATCGCGGGTGTGCCATCAAGCCCGCCCGCAAACGCCGGAATGACCTGCACACCCTTGGCCGCGAACCCGCGAATGACCGCATCGTAATGGGCGATGTCAGAGGCAAGGATATAAGATCGCAACATCAACACGCCGACAGTGGCGACAGGGTTGGCAATCCTGGGCAAGGCAGCCACATCCGTGGTGATGCAATGGTCCGGCAGATCGGGATGGTACAGCCCGACATCAGGGTACTCCACGGGCAGCGGCGCCTGTAGATCTTGCCAGTCGCGCCGGTCGGCATACCGCCCGATCAGAAACCGGATCATGCCTTCGACGTTGTCGTCAGAGCCGCCCAGCCAATACTGCATGGACAGGAACCAGGCGCGCAGATCCTGCGCCTTGCCTGGGATCAGCTTTAGTATCTTTGGCAGACGGCGCAGCGTTTTCATCTGCTTTGCACCGGAACTGGCCGATGGTTTGGCCGATCCGCGCAGCTTTTTCAAAAGCGCCATCGCACCGCTTGCAGGTTTGGCCATGTCCAGATCACCCATACGGGTCATCTTCACGATGGCGGTGTCCGCAATCAGACCAACCATCGCATCGCAATGGTCGCGACGGGCCTGAAGGGCAGGCAAAATGGCGCTGACGTGTTCCTCAAGAAACAGAATGTTGACGATGATGATGTCGCCGGTTGCAACCGCGGACCTCGCAGCCTCCAGGGCTGCTTCGCTCTCGCCCCATTCCGCAGCGGCGTGAACCGACACCTCAAGCCCCGGAAAGTCGGCGGCAAGGCGGGGCAGAACACGGGACGCGGGGCCAGCGGCGTGCTGGTCCAGCGTGACAATGACCACGCGGTAGGGCTTATGGATCACCTCATCGCGCATAATGGGCCTTTGCTTCGTACAAGGTATCCAGCGAAATCTCTGCCAGCCCCTTTTCGGCGGCAAATGTTTCGGTATTGCGGCGGGCTTTGCCGCGCACGAAAAACGGAATCTTCTTCAACTCTTTTTCGGCATCCGCCAGCCAGACCAGCACGTCGGACCCTGGCGTGGCATCCTCCTTCATCTGGCCGGAAAAACTCCCGCCGGAGGCATCCGCAGTCGGCAAGGGGCTATGGCCACCATGATGGCTCGGCCCGGCGGCATCATGGAATTCGAAATCATCGCGGAACATCGTCAGCAGATGTTCTTCCAGTCCCATGACAAGCGGATGGATCAACGTATCGAAAATGACGTTCGCGCCTTCGAACCCGACCTGCGGGGAATAGCGGGCGGGATAGTCCTGTACATGGACCGGCGCGGAAATCACGGCACAAGGAATACCCAGCCGCTTGCCGATATGACGTTCCATCTGCGTGCCAAGGATCATCTCGGGTGACAGGGTTTCGATCGCCTGTTCGACCTCAAGGTAGTCATCCGTGATATAGGCCTCGACCCCGAATTCGCGTGCCAATGCGCGGATCGGGCGGGCCATTTCGCGGTTGTAGCAGCCGATCCCGACAACCTCGAAGCCCATCTCGTCGCGGGCAATGCGGGCGTGGGCGGCGACATGGGTGCCGTCGCCAAAAATGAAAACACGCTTGCCGGTCAGATAGGTGCTGTCCACGGATTTCGACCACCATGGCAGGCGCAGGCGGCTTTCGTCGGCCTTCATGGGTTTGACGGTGATCTGGGCGATCTCTGCAATGAAATCGCGGGTCGCGCCAACGCCGATGGGGACAACCTTTGTAAACGGCTGGGCGTGGGTCTTTTCCAGCCAGCGCGCCGCAGCTTCACCGGTTTCAGGATAAAGCAGAACGTTGAAATGGGCGGCGGGCAGACGCGCGATATCGGCGGGCGATGCGTTCAAAGGTGCCACGACATTCACGTCGATCCCGAGATCGAACAGCAGTGCTGTCAGTTCTTCAACATCATCGCGGTTGCGAAAGCCAAGTGCGGTCGGCCCGAGGATGTTGCATGACACCCGCGCGGTCCGCTCTTGCGGTGCCGACAATGTGCGCACGATCTGATAGAACGTTTCGTCTGCGCCAAAGTTTTCCTTGCGCGAATAGCTTGGCAGTTCCAACGGGATCACCGGGATCGACAGGCCCATGGTTTCGGCCAGCCCGGCAGGATCGTCCTGGATCAGTTCAGCGGTGCAGGACGCGCCGACGATGATCGCTTCGGGATTGAAACGGTCCACCGCCTGCTGGCAGGCATCCTTGAACAGATAGGCCGTATCAGCACCAAGATCACGGGCCTGAAAGGTGGTGTAGGTGACGGGCGGGCGATGGTCGCGCCGTTCGATCATTGTAAAAAGCAAATCGGCGTATGTGTCGCCTTGCGGGGCGTGCAAAACATAGTGCAGGCCCTTCATCGCAGTGGCGACGCGCATGGCACCTACGTGTGGCGGGCCTTCATATGTCCAGACCGTCAGCTTCATTCTGCGGCCTCGAGGTTCAAAAGTGTCTTGCGGCGCACCGGACGCGAGAAAAGTCCGGCAAGATCACCGGCTTGTTCGTAGAAATGGACCGGCGTAAAGACCAGTTCGATGGCCCATTTCGTGGTCAGTCCTTCGGCTTCCAGCGGGTTGGCGAGGCCGAGGCCGCAGACTGTCAGATCAGGGCGCGCGGCGCGGGCGCGGTCAAGTTGCAGATCGACGTCCTGCCCTTCGCTGATCTGCGGGCCAGCAGGCAGCAAATCCAGATCAGGACCATGCAATGCGTCATGGATGTAGGGCGAGCCCACCTCGATCGCTGTCATTCCGCATTCACGGGTCAGAAAGCGGGCAAGTGGAATTTCAAGCTGGCTGTCGGGAAAGAAGAATACAGATTTGCCGCTAAGGACTTTGGCGGCTTGCGCGATTGCCTTGCGGGCGCGGGCGCGTGGCGCGGCTGTGACCTTGTCGAATGTCGCGGCATCGACGCCGAATTCTGTGGCAATGGCTTGCAGCCAGGCGGTTGTGCCTTCTTCGCCGAACGGAAACGGGGCCGCGATGTGCCGCGCACCACGGCGTTCGAGCGCAGCGTGCGTTTCGCCAAGGAACGGCTGCGTCAACGCAAAGACCGTTCCCGGACCAACAGCCGTTGTTTCGTCGATCCGACGGGCGGGCAATAGGCGGATGTTGTCAATGCCCATGGCCGCCAGAAGGGCGAGCATCTGATCTTCGACAACATCGGGAAGAGCGCCGACCAGTAGCAGTTCCCGGGCGGTCGTGTCTTTCAGGACTGGCACCATAGATGCAAGGCAGGCATCTTCACCTTCTGTGAACGTCGTTTCGATCCCCGAGCCGGAATAGTTCACCACACGCACATGCGGCGCATGGACCTGGCTTAACCGTTCGGCAGCGCGTTGCAGGTCGATCTTGATGACCTCGGACGGGCAGGATCCGACAAGAAACAACTGACGGATGTCAGGTCGACGTGACAGAAGGCGCGCGACTTCGCGGTCAAGTTCCGTGTGCGCATCCGCCATCCCCGCCAGATCCGTTTCTTCGAGAATCGCAGTGCCGAATCGCGGTTCGGCAAAAATCATGACGCCAGCAGCGGATTGCAGCAGGTGCGCACAGGTCCGCGAACCGACAACGAGAAAGAACGCATCCTGCATTTTACGGTGCAGCCAGATGATTCCTGTCAGACCGCAGAAGACCTCGCGCTGGCCACGTTCCTTGAGGACAGGCGCGGTGCGGCAACCGCCATTTATCGGAGGTGTCAGATCGTTCATGCCGCGCCCTCTGCCGAAAGCCGCGCCATGCGGAGTTTCCAGAGGAATTGCCCCGCGTTCACGACGTAGGCCGCATAGGCAGCCAGCGCGAGAAACATGAGCGCCGTAGGCGACAGACCACCGACAATGAGGAAGTAAATATATAATGAATGCAATGCGATAACACCAAAGCTGAACACGTCCTCCCAGAAGAACGCAGGCGCAAAAAGATACTGTCCGAAGACGACCTTTTCCCAGATCGCGCCGGTCACCATGATCAGGTAAAGAACGGCGGTTTTCAGCACGATAGACACTGTTGCGACAGCATAGCCTTCACCTGTCAGAAGGTAGCGGGCAACAAGGGCGAGAGAGACCAGAAAGACAAGGAACTGCACCGGCGCAAGTACGCCTTGAACGAGGGTCCAAACGGTACTGTCCCGACGCGCGCGTTGCTCAGCCGTGTAAAGCTGAACAGCACTGCGGGATTTCCCGACGCTCCCTGCGCTGATATCTGACATGTATCGTTTCCCTGACACTTTATTGTGTAAAGCTTAGGTGTCAGATTACATAAGTGTCAACCTTGCGTTACACCTATGTGGCACTTTCTCGCACTTGCGCCGATCGCGCCGGTGCAAGTGTTTATTTCGCTATTTGAGTGGGTTAGCCGCAAGCTGTGCAAGACTCAGGTGATTATTGTCAATTTGCTTTGACAATATGAGGTGCAGATAAGACAATATGTGGCACGACCCGCTTAGGCACGTTACAGAGCCTAACGGAAAGGACCTGCGAATGGATGACTATCGCAACGCCGACAAGAGCTTCACGTCGCTTGATCTATCAGGCGACGACGGACCGCTTTCGCCGCTCGATAAGCTTCCGAAACCGGGTTGTGATGACTCCCTTGTTGCATTCCTCAAGGCCGCCGCGCTGACGCCAAGCGCGCAGCAGTGTCGCGATGCGATGGCGCTCGCACAGATGTCTGGCGTGTCGCCTGAACAGCTTTGCGAACACTTCATTCCGATTGTCGCCCGCGAACTGGGTGCCGGCTGGTGCGAGGACGCGTTGAGCTTTGCAGATGTGACGATCGGGACGGCACGGCTGCAATCCATGTTGCGCGATCTGCAACGGGTTTCATTCGAAAGCCGTACGCCGGAACCCAACGCCTCGACCGTTTTGCTGGTTGTCCCCGAGAATACGCATCACACACTGGGCGCGATGGTTCTGTCAGGACAATTGCGGCGAAACGGATTGTCCGTGCGCCTGATGTTGGGTGCAACACCGGATGATGTGAAATACGCGTGTGACAATTCGGCGTTCGATGCCGTTTTCGTATCCGCCGTACGTGGCGAAAGCCTTGAAACACTTCGGCGAATGGTAGAGTCTGTCCGCAGTTCAACGTCGGCCAGCACGATACCTGTTGTTGTGGGTGGAACATTGCTGGAACTGCAACCCGATATCGCCGCGCTGACTGGTGCGGATTATGTGACGAGTATTGCTGAAGAGGCCATTACCCTTTGCAACCTAAAGACAAAGCCAATCCCAGCCAACATGATGGGACAATAAGTGGTGGGCTTTCACAGTCCCGAAAGGGCGCGCACATGACATCGCGCGGAACCAAGTATTGGGAGAACGGTGCGATCCCCCTGATCGCCCCCGATGTCTTGGGCGGCATTATCTCTGAAGTTTCTGACATCGGCGTTGTCATGACAGAGAAGGCAGAAGTGCTTTCTGTCCTTATCAACCCCAATTCGCTTGGTTATCAGCGGATGGAACAGTTGGAGGGCAAGCAGTTTCAGACTTCGCTTTCCGTCGAGTCTGTCCCGAAGTTCGAAGAACGGCTCGCGAAGTTTCTTGATGATGCCGGACCTGTGCGCCCGCTGGAGCTGAACCATTCTGATCCGTCGCAGCGGTTCGACTATCCCGTGCGCTATAGTTTTCACCGGATCGGGCCGGATGGTGCGATCCTGCTACTGGGGCGTGATCTGCGCCCGGTCGCGGAAATGCAGCAACAACTGGTGCGTGCGCAGCTTGCGCTTGAGCGTGACTATGAACAGCAGCGCGAATACGACACCCGCTTCCGCGTCTTGATGGAAAGCACGTCGGATGCGGTCATCTTTGTATCAACCCAGTCGGGCCAGATGACCGAGATGAACAAAAGTGCTGTCGCGCTGATCGGCGAATCCCACGACAGTCTTGTTGGCCAGAAATTAAGCGATCTGTTCGAAGGCAAAGGCCGCGATGCATTGATCGACCAACTGGCGGCTCATGCGATCGCTGATTCCGAACGGGCGATTGCGCTGACTCTTTCCAATGGTGGCGTGAAAGTTCTGCTATATCCCACGCTTTTCCGCGCGGCTGGCGAACGTTTCATGCTGTGCAGGCTGCACAAGGATGATCCCGAAAACCGGCCCCTGGATTCACTTGCAACGAACGTGCAGGCCCTTTTTGCCCGCGCACCGGATGCGATGGTGTTTGCCACAGCAGACGGCAAGATGCTGTCGACAAACGAGGCTTTTCTGAACCTGATCGGCGTCGCGCATGATGTGAACATTCGCGGGCGCAGTTTCGCGGATTACCTGTTGCGGGGGTCTGTCGATCTGAAAGTCATGATCGACAACACCGGCCGGTCCGGTCGTATGCGGCTTTATGCAACCAAGCTTGCCGGCGATTACGGCAGCCCGCGCAACGTTGAAATCTCTGTCACACGGATCGAAGCGGGCAAGGAAGAACTTTATGCCTTCATCATCCGCGACGCCAACCGGGTTGAACCGGGGCGGCCTGCGGCAGCGCCGTCAGAAGACAACATCAATTCGGTGATCGAGCTGGTTGGTAGCGCGACGCTGAAAGAAATCGTCGCGGAAACCACCAACGTCGTTGAAAAGATGTGTATCGAAACCGCCGTCGAACTCACAATGAACAACCGTGTGGCGGCAGCCGAAATGCTGGGGCTGTCGCGCCAGTCGCTTTACGTCAAGCTGCGCAAATTCGATCTGCTGAACAGGGACAGCTCGGGTTAGGCGCTTTGCTCAGCCCATTGCCTGCAAGCGCTTGAGAAGTGATGACGTATCCCAACGCCCACCGCCCAGCTTTTGCACGTCCTTGTAGAACTGATCCACCAAAGCAGTGACAGGTAGGCTGGCCCCGTTTTCATTCGCGGTGGACAGGCAGATACCCAGATCCTTGCGCATCCAGTCAACGGCAAAGCCGTGGTCCCATTTGTCATCCAGCATGGTTTCATAGCGGTTCGACATCTGCCAACTGCCCGCAGCGCCCTGGCTGATCACATCCACCACCGCGCGGCCGTCCAATCCGGCCTTCTGGGCGAAATGCAGCGCCTCTGACAGACCCTGTACCAGACCGGCAATCGCGATCTGGTTGCACATTTTGGTCATTTGTCCGGCACCGCTGTCGCCGATGCGTTTGCACATCTTTGAATAGACATCGATCACAAGTTCGGCCTTGTCATAGGCATCCTGATCGCCGCCACACATCACAGACAGCTGGGCGTTTTCCGCACCGGCCTGCCCGCCCGAGATCGGCGCATCGACAAAGGCGATGCCCGCATCCTTGGCAGCCGCATACAATTCGCGTGTCACCGCGGCCGATACCGTCGTGTGGTCCACGAATGTCGTGCCGCTGTCCATCGCGCTAAATGCGCCGTCATCGCCAAGACAGACCGATCGGAGATCGTCGTCATTTCCGACGCAGGCCATAACGAACGCGGCACCTTTCGCGGCCTCTGCCGGGGTCTTGCCCATGCTGCCGCCATGTTCCTTGACCCAGGCTTCGGCCTTGGCCGTCGTCCGGTTGTAGACGGTCACGTCATGGCCTGCCTTTTGCAGGTGCCCCGCCATCGGGTAGCCCATGACCCCAAGGCCCAGAAATGCGAGTTTTGCCATGTTCGTGTCTTCCTTACAGTTTGACCCAGGCCCCGTTGCGGCCGGATGATTTCACACAAGCGTCGATGAATTTCATACCATCTAGTCCATCGTGGATCGTTGGGTAGACAGCGGGTTTGCCAGCGATTGCGTTCGCGGCTTCGGTATAGATGTTGGCAAAGCCTTCAAGGTAACCTTCGGGATGGCCTGCCGGAATGCGCGTGCCGTCCGTCGGCCCACCGGCACCGCCGCGTGTCAGTTTCTGTTTCGGTTCCCCAAATGGTGTGAACCACAGATAATTCGGGTCTTCCTGTGCCCATTCCAGACCGCCCTTTTCGCCGTAAATGCGCAGTCGCAGTCCGTTTTCATTGCCGGGCGCAACTTGCGATGACCACAGCATCCCCCTGGCACCACCATCGAACCGCAGCATCATATGTGCGTTGTCATCAAGCTGGCGCCCGGGGACAAAGGCATGAAGATCAGCCGACAGGCTTTCCACCTTTTGACCCGTGACAAAGCAGGCCAGATTATGCGCATGGGTGCCGATGTCGCCAATCGACCCGCCAGCGCCAGAGCGTTCGGGGTCTGTCCGCCAAGCCGCCTGTTTCTGCCCTTCGGTTTCAAGTGGCTGGGTGAGCCAGTCCTGTGCATATTCGGCCTGTACAACGCGGATTTCACCCAGCTCTCCGTCCGCGATCATCTGTTTCGCGTGCCGGATCATCGGGTATCCGGTGTAGTTATGGGTCAGGATGAACAGTGCCTTGGACGCTTCGGCCGCTTTGACCAGTTTGCGGGCATCTGCCATCGTTGCTGTCAGAGGTTTATCGCAGATCACATGGATACCGCGCTTGAGGAATTCCTTGGCCGCAACCGCATGCACATGGTTCGGTGTCACGATGGCGACAGCTTCGATTCCATTCTTCAGGCGCACCTCGCGTTTGGCCATTTCGGTGAAGTCGGCATAGGTCCGATCAGGGTCTAATCCAAGCGCTTTGCCAGATTCCATGGCCTTTTCGGGTGTTGATGACAGTGCGCCAGCAACCAGTTCGAACCGGTCATCCATGCGTGCGGCTATACGGTGAACTGCCCCGATAAAGGCGTCGTTTCCGCCGCCAACCATGCCCAGTCTGATCCTGCTCATCTGTCCAGTCCCATCATCTTGGCGTTCATCGCGGCATCTGCACCGCCGTCCGCGAAATCATCGAAGGCGTGGGGCGTCACGCGGATGATGTGATCCTTTACGAACTGCGCCCCTTCGCGGGCCCCGTTTTCGGGGTGTTTCAACGCGCATTCCCATTCCACAACGGCCCAGCCATCGAAATCATTCGCTGCCATTTTTGCAAAGATCGCGCCAAAGTCGACCTGCCCGTCGCCAAGTGACCGGAACCGCCCGGCCCGATCAACCCATGACTGAAAGCCGCCATAGACGCCTTGCCGCCCCGTCGGATTGAATTCTGCATCCTTGACGTGGAACATGCGGATGCGGTCTTTGTAGATGTCGATATTGTCCAGATAATCAAGGCACTGCAACACATAGTGGGACGGGTCGTAAAGCATGTTCGCCCGTGCGTGATCGTTCACGCGCGCAAGAAACATCTCGTAAGTGATCCCGTCGTGCAGGTCTTCACCGGGGTGGATTTCGTAGCAGACATCGACGCCGCAATCCTCCGCGTGGTTCAGGATCGGCATCCAGCGTTTGGCGAGTTCGTCAAACGCCTGTTCCACCAGTCCAGCAGGGCGTTGCGGCCACGGGTAGACATAGGGCCATGCAAGCGCGCCTGAGAACGTCGCCATCTCGGTTAAACCAAGGTTCTTGGATGCGGTCAGCGCTTTCTTGACCTGATCGACGGCCCAGACCTGCCGGGCTTTGGGATCGTTGCGCACGGATTCAGCGGCGAAGCCATCAAAGGCTGCGTCATAGGCGGGATGCACGGCGACCAACTGGCCTTGCAGGTGGGTCGACAATTCCGTGACGGCGATGCCGTTGTCCGCCGCCTGCCCTTTCCAGTCGTCGCAGTAGGTTTTGCTTTGGGCGGCCTGGTCAAGATCGAACAGGCGACCGTCCCAGCTTGGCACTTGCACGCCCTTGTAGCCGCAATCGGCGGCCCATTTCGTGATGCTGCCCCAACTGTTGAACGGAGCTTCATCACCCGCGAATTGCGCCAGAAAGAGCGCGGGGCCTTTGATGGTTTTCATGCTGGACCTTTCGTTTGGCTGTCGCCTTTACCGCTAACGAAAACGATTACATAGGCTGAAAAGACACTCAAGCCGGATAATAGCCAAAGGAGGAAAACCGCGCTTCGCGGCCTTGTCCGGTGATGTCATAGCAGACCATACCGACAAATGCGCCGGTGAAGGATGAATGTTCCGGTCCGCGCCCGCCTTCGTCGGATATCAGATAGGCCTTGCGCGGTGGGCCGAGCGGGTGGCGATCCGGCCCTGATGCCCAGTAAAACTGCTGCGAGTCGCGGTCCACTTCGACGGACAATGTGATGGGGCCGTCAGGGATAAAAACAGGGTCTGACAAAGGGAAATCGAGCGATCCGCCGGGCCAGTTCGCGTTACAGGACATCAGGATCACGGCACGTTTTCCGGCCTCTTGCGTGATGAGAGCAGCGTGGAAACGGTGGCGGTCGTAATAGGTCGTCAGCCCTGCGCCTTGCT
Source organism: Cognatiyoonia koreensis (assembly GCF_900109295.1). NCBI lineage: Bacteria > Pseudomonadati > Pseudomonadota > Alphaproteobacteria > Rhodobacterales > Paracoccaceae > Cognatiyoonia > Cognatiyoonia koreensis. The sequence continues at coordinate 752,671 of NZ_FOIZ01000002.1, read as the reverse complement.
GATAGCTGTCGGGTGCGAATTCCAGCGTTGTCTCAGCATGATAGGTAAAATGTTCCTGCCGCCGCGCGACGAGCGATTGTTCGAACCAGCTGCCGATGCTTTCGCGGCCGATGAGGACAAGACAGTCATCTTCGCATCTGAAAATGCGATCGGGTTCAGGTGTGCGCAGCCACTGAAAATCGGCGTGAAGTGGGCCGCACAAGTCGTACACAACCCGTGCACCGGGCGTGCACGGCGCGTCGCCGATTGTGATGGGAGGCAGCAGTCCGCCATTTTCGAGGTAAAGCCAGTCATCTTTCCAGACGCAGCGCGCGAGACCCGTTTCGCGCCCCATCGGACAGTTGCGCGTGCCGTCAACGGTGATCGGCCGCCCCATGAGGTAGGTGTGCCATGCGGTGCCGTCAGGTGCTTGGACATACTGGCCGTGGCCTGTTCGCTGGATCGGATGGTCGGGGGCATCACGCGTGGACATGACATGTAGATCGGGATGTGTTTCGTAGGGTCCCCAGATGTCGCGGGACCGCGCGAGCGTGACGGCGTGGTCATACGTCGTGCCGCCTTCAGCGGTGGTGAGGTAGTAATATCCGTTGCGCTTGAAGATATGGGGTGCCTCGGTCAGGCCGCGTTCGGTGCCTGCATAGATATTGCGGATAGGTCCGTTTAGACCCTGCTTTTCATCCCACTTTTGCAGAATGATGCCGTCAAAAGCGTCATGCGTCGGATTACAGCCTGTTCCCTTTTGCCGGTGGTTCCAGCGCATGTTCATAAAGTATTTCTGCCCGTCGTCATCGTGGAAGAGCGACGGATCGAATCCGCTAGAATTGACATAGATCGGGTCGGACCAATCGCCGTCAATTGTGTCACAGGTGACGATGTAGTTATGCGCGTCTTTGAAATCGCCCTCGTGGCGTTTCACATCTGTGTAGACCAGCCAGAATTTGCCGTCTGCGTGGCTGAGGCACGGGGCCCAGATCCCGCAGTCGTCAGGGTTGCCCCGCATGTCCAGCTGGCTTTTGCGGTTCAGCGGGCGGCTGACCAGCGTCCAGTTTGCAAGGTCGCGGGAATGGTGGATCTGCACCCCCGGATACCATTGGAATGTCGAAGTCGCGATGTAATAGTCCGCGCCAACCCGGCAGAACGACGGGTCCGGGTTGAAGCCCGGCAGGATCGGGTTGTGAATCATCAGACGTACCGGTTCACGGTGTTCTCGAGCATTTCCTGCTTGCCCGAGACCGGTTGCGGATCAAGTGCGTGGGTTTCGGCCTTGGCTGCAATCCCGTCAAGCGTTGCGGCGGGCGAAAGATAATCGACATCTTCCCAACCGGCATAACGTTTGCGGCGGGCGGCTTCCAATGCATCGTCTTCTAGCATTTTCGCCGCTGCTTTCAGGCCGCGTGCGCAGATATCCATGCCGCCGACGTGCGCTGCGATGAGATCTTCGGGATCGAGCGATTGACGCCGCAACTTTGCATCGAAGTTTGTGCCGCCTGTCGTGAAACCGCCGCCCCGCAAGACTTCGTAGTAGGCCAGTGCCGCTTCGGGTGCGTTGTTCGGGAACTGATCGGTGTCCCAGCCGGATTGATAGTCGTTCCGGTTCATGTCGATTGATCCGAAGATGCCCAGCGCGTTGGCCATCGCCAGTTCATGTTCGAAAGAATGGCCCGCGAGGATTGCGTGGCCCTGTTCGATATTCACCTTGACTTCGTTTTCGAGGCCGAACCGTTTGAGGAACCCGTAAACCGTGGCGACGTCGTAGTCGTATTGGTGCTTTGTCGGTTCCTGCGGTTTCGGTTCAATCAGAATCGTCCCTTTGAATCCGATCTTGTGTTTGTAATCGACGACCATCGACAGGAACCGGCCCATCTGTTCGAGTTCGCGCGATAGGTCGGTGTTGAGCAGCGTCTCGTAACCTTCGCGGCCTCCCCAAAGCACGTAGTTTTCGCCGTTCAGTCTGTGGGTCACGTCCATCGCGTTTTTCACGATGGAGGCGCAGTAGGCGAATACGTCCGGGTCCGGGTTTGTCGATGCGCCTGACATGTAGCGCCGGTTGGAGAACATGTTCGCGGTGCCCCAGAGCAGTTTTGGGCCGCTTTTCATCTTGTCTTCGAAATAGTCCGCCATGTCGTGAAGCCGCGCATTGCTTTCGGAAAGGCTGGCACCTTCGGGACGGATGTCATGGTCGTGAAAGCAGTAGTAGGGCACGCCAAGGATACGGAACATATCAAAGGCAGCGTTCGCCTTGGCCTTGGCCAACGCCATCGTGTCCGCGGGGAACCAGGGCCGTTCAAACGTCTGGCCGCCGAACGGGTCGTTTCCTTCCCAGACGAAGTTATGCCAATAGCAGACGGCAAAGCGCAGATGCTCTACCATGGTTTTGCCCATGATGACCTCTTCAGGGTTGTAGTGCCTGAAGGCCAGCGGGTTCGTGCTGTCTGGCCCTTCGTAGGTGACGGGCGCAATATCGGCGAAATAGGTCATGTGATTTCCTTAGGGCAGGTTCTGTTTAACGAAGATTTGCGGCTGGATCAGACCGGCATCGCTGGCGACACTGCGCCCGTCGATGAGGTTACGGATCATGCTGATGGCCCGGGCGACTTCCTCTGCCGGGTTCTGGTCGATCACGAGGTCGATCAGGCCGCTTTGCAGGGCGTCACGGTTCATGGGGGTGAGTTCATGCAGGATCGTCACGGGCCGCATGTGTTCCGGAATTTCCCGCAGGGCGAGCAGCAAGCCAGAGTTGCCGGCCCCGACATTATAGACACCAACAAGGGCTTTTTCAGCGAAATTGTCCCGGAGCCGGTCAAAAGTCTGGACGGCATCATCGGCACCTTCGTCGGCAACATGGACGCTGATAGCTGGGAAGTCCTGCGCCATTATGTCTTGGAACCCCTGTCGGCGGTCGACATGGTCGCGCACGGCTTTCGCGCCGGGGAGGAGGAGGACGTTTCCTTGCCGCACGAACCGCCCGAGAAAGGCTGCCGCTGTGCGTCCGGCTGCCACGTTGTCCGGTCCGACGTAGTCTGCCCGCCGGGCCGCTGGCAGGTCGGACACCATCGTGACCACGCGGACCCCTGTGTCTGTCAGCGACTGGATTTCCGCGTGCACGTCAGCGTCTTCGATCCCCATCAGGACCACCGCGTCGCAGGTATCAGCGGACAGGCTTTGCAGCGCTGCGCAATAGGCCGGTGCCGAAAAGGCCGCAACGTATCGGATCGTGAGCGAGACCCGGTCTTGGCGCAGCATCGCGTCCTGCAGTGTGATTGCATCGCAAAGCTGGTCGAGAAACGCGTTGGTCGTATCGGGAATGATAAAGGTGATCCGGTAGAATTTGCTGCGCGACATGTTTGCGGCGGCGCGGTCGCGCACATATCCGGTTTGCGCAATCGCCTGTTTCACCTTTTTGACCGATTTTGCGGCGACCCCGCCACGGTTGTTCAGAACGCGGTCGACGGTCGCAAGACTGACCTGCGCGGCGTCGGCGACGTCGTGAATCGTTGGTCTTGTCATGATTCCTCCACTAGATGAGAGCATTGCACCCAAAATGATGAACGTCCATCATTTTGTGGCGAGCAGCGGGTCCTTGCCCAATTCACCTTGTTGGCCAATAGTTGCGGTATGACCAAAACCGCCACACACAACGCCCGCCTGAATGCGCTGCATACCGCCATTCACGCCCGTCGGGATGACCTGATTTCCCTGACGCAGAATCTGATCCGTATTCCGACGTTGAACCCGCCGGGGGCGCTGTATCGCGAGATCTGTGACTATCTGGACCGGCGGTTGCGTGCGTCGGGGTTTCAGACAGAACTGGTTCGTGCGCACGGCACGCCGGGTGATTCAGAGAAATACCCGCGCTGGAATATCGTGGCCCGCTATGAAAGCGGCCCGGGTGATTGCGTTCATTTCAACAGCCATATTGACGTGGTCGAAGTGGGACACGGGTGGACCCACGATCCGTTTGGCGGCGCGCTGGTCGATGGCAAGATCTATGGTCGCGGCGCTTGCGACATGAAGGGTGGTCTTGCGGCGTCGATCATCGCGGCAGAGGCGTTCATCGAGACCTTTCCTGATTTTGAGGGTGCGATCGAGATTTCGGGTACGGCGGACGAAGAGTCGGGCGGCTATGGTGGTGTCGCTTATCTGGCCGAAAAGGGGTTTTTCAGTCCTGCGCGTGTTCAGCATGTCATCATTCCTGAGCCCCTGAACAAGGACCGGGTGTGCCTTGGCCATCGCGGCGGCTGGTGGGCCGAAATCGAGACGTTTGGCGAGATTGCACATGGGTCGATGCCGTTTCTGGGCGATTGCGCAGTGCGCCATATGGGGGCGGTTTTGTCCAAGTTCGAGACTGATTTGTTTCCAGCCATGGCGCAGCGGCGCACCGACATGCCCGTCGTGCCCGAAGGCGCGCGGTCGTCTACCATGAACATCAATTCAATCCATGGCGGTCAAGCAGAGCAGGATGCCGATTTTACCGGCCTGCCCGCCCATTGCGTGCCGGACAGTTGTCGCATCGTGATTGACCGTCGCTTTCTTGTGGAAGAAGCCCTGGACGATGTGCGCAGCGAGGTGACGGGGATTTTGGATGGCCTGAAATCTGAACGCCCGTCGTTTGAATATGCATTACGCGAATTAAACTATGTGCTGCCGTCCATGACCGATCGGGATGCGCCTGTTGCGCAGACGGTCGCGGCAGAGATTGCGGCTGTCATGGGCAAGGAGGCGGAGTTCGTGGCTTCGCCCGGTACCTATGACCAGAAGCATATTGACCGGATCGGAAAACTGAAAAATTGCGTCGCCTATGGCCCCGGTATTCTGGAGCTGGCGCATAAGCCGGATGAGTATGTGGGCGTCGACGATATGCTGGAAAGTGCCGAGGTGATGGCGCGAAGTCTGGTCAAGCTTCTGGTTTGATTACACCGCGATATTGTCGATCAGGCGCACGCCGGCGAGCCATGCAGCGGCGAAAAGCCTTGCGTTAGGCTCTGTTTTGTTGAGCAATTGCAGATCTGCGCTGCGAAGTTCGAAATAGTCAATTTCGTTATAGCCGCCATTCAGAATGCGCGTTTTTGCATCTTCAATCACGTCGGACATTGCCGCCCCGTCCAATAGCGCTGTGCGTACATCATGCATGACGTCGGGCAGGATCGGGGCCTTGGTGCGTGCGCGGTCGGAAATCAGCAAGTTCCGCGATGACATGGCCAACCCGTCTTCTTCGCGGATGGTAGGGCAACCGATGACGTCGATCGAGATATTCAGATCGTCAGCCATGCGCCGCACGATTTGAAGTTGCTGATAGTCTTTTTCACCAAAGAATGCCTGATCGGCGCTTGTTTGCAGGAACAGCTTGGCCACCACTGTTGCAACCCCGTCAAAGTGCCCGGGGCGGTGCGCGCCACACAGCATGTCGGTCAAGCCGCTGACCGAGACGTTTGTTGCAAAACCGTCAGGATAGATTTGATCGGGATCGGGCACATAGATCAGATCGACGCCAGTTGATTCCAGCTTTTTCGCATCATCATGCTCGGTGCGCGGATAATTCTTGAGATCGTCTGGATTGTTGAACTGCTTGGGGTTCACGAAGATCGTGACGATGACCCTGTCGCAAGCTGCACGCGCAGCGCGCGCAAGCGACAGATGGCCCTGATGCAGCGCACCCATCGTTGGAACCACGCCGATGGTTTCGCCGGCCTTGCGCCAAGCAGACGTTTGCGCGCGCAATCCGGCGACCGTGCGTTCGATGGGTGCAATCATTTTTCTGGAGCCTTATCCGCGAACACGTGCTCTTTGCCCGGAAATTCCCGCGCCCGCACTTCGGCGGCGTATGCGGCAATCGCGGCTTCGGCATCATCGCCAAGATGGGCGTAACGCTTGACGAACTTGGCCTTGAACGCCGTGAACAGCCCCAGCATATCGTCCAACACAAGGATTTGTCCGTCGCATCCGGCAGACGCCCCAATCCCGATGGTTGGAATCGGAATGTTTGCCGTCACATCATTGGCGAGCGTTTCCGGGATTTTTTCCAGAACCACGGCAAAAGCCCCTGCGTTAGACACTGATTTGGCGTCCTTCATCAATGCATCGCGTGCGGCACCCCGCCCTTGCACGCGGTAGCCGCCGAGCGTGTTCACTGATTGCGGTGTCAGGCCGATATGCGCCATCACAGGGATGCCGCGCTGCACCAAGAACGCGATGGTATCCGCCATGCCGACACCGCCTTCGAGTTTGACCGCACCCGCACCGGTTTCACGCATCAGACGGGCCGCGTTGCGAAATGCCTGCTGCGGGCTTTCCTCGTAAGACCCGAATGGCAGGTCGGTCACCATCATGGCCGATGTCAGCCCGCGGGCGACCGCCTGACCGTGCAGGATCATCATTTCCATCGTGACGCCGAGCGTAGAGGGCAGGCCATGTAGCACCATGCCGACGCTGTCACCGACAAGCACGAAATCGCAATGTGCATCCATCAACTGTGCCATTGGCGTGGTGTAGGCTGTCAGGCTGACAAGCGGTGTGCCGCCCTTTGCCGCCCGAATATCGTCGGGCACGGGTGCGCGTTTCTTCGCGGTGGCGCTCATACCGGGGTCCTTTGGCCAGTGGCGTTTGTCGATGGATAGCAAAGCGGTCCCGCCCCTGCCAGCGCGAAGGGCTTGATTTGACGGAGGGTTCCGACAAGACTGATTATCAACCAGAGGGGGTTCATCATGCATTTTTTCAAGCGCCTTGCCGCATCTTCTGTCGTAGCGATCTGTGCCAGCGGTGCGTTGGCCAACGACAGCATCACCGTTGCCATCCAGCTGGAACCGCCGAACCTTGATCCGACAGGCGGTGCCGCGCAGGCCATTGATTCTGTCCTTTATGCGAATGTGTTCGAAGGGCTGACGCGCTTTATGGCGGACGGGTCCGTTGTTCCAGGCCTGGCTGAAAGCTGGGAGATATCGGACGACGGTCTGATCTATACCTTCACGTTGCGCGATGGTGTTACCTTTCACGATGGCACGACAATGGATGCTGAGGATGTGAAATTCTCGCTTGATCGCATCGGGGCGGAAGACAGTGCGAACGCCCAGAAGGCGCTTTATGCCGCGATTTCTGATGTGACCGTCATAGATCCCCTGACCGTGCAGGTGACCCTGTCAGAGCCGAACGGCATGATGCTGTTCAACCTCGCATGGGGTGATGCCGTCATTGTCGCCCCTGAAAGCATTGAGACTATCGCCCAGACCCCTATTGGCACCGGCCCGTTCAAGTTTGATGACTGGGTGCAGGGTGACCGGATCGAGATATCGGCCTATGACGCCTACTGGGGCGACACCCCAGCGCTGACCTCTGCCACGTTCCGTTTTATCAGCGATCCGACCGCGGCCTTTGGTGCTGTCATGGCCGAGGATGTCGATGCTTTCATCGGTTTCCCTGCCCCGGAAAACCTGCCCCAGTTCGAGGCTGATCCGCGTTTTCAGGTTCTTGTTGGCAATACCGAAGGTGAAACGATCCTGTCGACGAACAACAAGATGCCACCGTTTGACAATGTCTTGGTCCGTCAGGCGGTTGCCCATGCGATTGACCGGCAGGCCATCATCGACGGGGCCATGTTCGGGTATGGCACCCCGATCGGCACCCATTTTGCACCGCATAATCCCGACTATGTCGATCTGCTTGCGAATTCGCCTTACGATCCAGAGCGTGCCAAAGAGCTGTTGGCCGAAGCCGGGTTTGCCGATGGTTTTACCACAACCCTGAAGCTGCCGCCCCCGTCTTATGCCCGTCGCGGCGGGGAGATCATAGCCAGCCAATTGCGCGAGGTCGGGATCGAAACCGAGATCACCAATCTGGAATGGGCGCAGTGGATCGAAGAGGTGTTCACGAACAAGGATTTCGGCCTGTCCATCGTCAGCCATACCGAGCCAATGGATATCGGGATCTATGCCAACCCCGATTACTATTTCCAGTATGACAATCCGGATTTTCAGGCCTTGATGGACAAACTGAATGCCACCACCGACCCTGATATGCGGTCAGAGATGCTGGCCGAGGCGCAGACCATCATTTCAGAGGATTACGTGAACGGGTATCTGTTCGAGCTGGCCGTCGCCACCGTCGCCAAGGCCGGGATAGACGGGCTTTGGCTGAACCAGCCGACCGCCGCTGTCGATCTGACTGGCGTCAGCTGGGCAGAGTAGGAACAGAGCGCAGCGTGATCATCCGTCCGGAAAACGAAGACGACCATGCGGCGATCCATGATCTGACGCGGGCCGCCTTTGCCCCGATGCCTTTCGCAACAGAATCAGATGCTGGTTTGACGGATGCCCTGCGCAAAGCCGGTGATTTAATGTTGTCCCTTGTCGTGGAGGACGACGGACTGATCGGTCATGTGGCCTTTTCACCCCTGAAACAGGACGCGTCTGGCGTTTGGGTCGGGCTGGGTCCGGTTTCAGTGCGCAATGATCGCCAGCGTCGGGGTATCGGTACCACACTGATCAAGGCAGGACTGGAACAGATGGCCGCGCGTGGCGTGGACGGCTGCATTCTGATCGGCAATCCGGCAGTCTATGCGCCCATGGGTTTTGTCAGCGACGGACGGATTACCTATCGTGATCTGCCTGACAAATTGGTGCAGTGGTACAGCCTGTCAGGGGCGAAACCCGCGGGTGAAGTCGTATTTGCCAAGGCACTGGAAGCATGATCGCCTACGCTTTGGGGCGATTTGCCTCGCTGGTGATCAGCCTGTTCGTCGCCTCGGTCGTGATTTTTAGTATGATCGAGGTGATCCCGGGTGATCCGGCTGCCTTTATGCTGGGTGTGAATGCGCGCGAAGACACCATCGCCGCGTTACGCGCGGAAATGGGTTTGGATCGGTCCCTGATCGTGCGGTATTTTGATTGGGTCAGCGGGATGCTTCGCGGTGATTTCGGGCAATCATGGACATACAAGGCACCTGTCGCCGATCTTGTGGCTGACCGCGTCTGGGTATCCTTGCCGTTGGCAGTCTATGCGCTGACTCTGTCCACGCTGATTGCCTTTCCTGCCGGAATACTTGCCGCGAGCCACCGCGGTGGGGCCGCTGACGTGACTGTCATGGGTGCGACCCAGCTTGGCGTTGCGATTCCGAATTTCTGGTTCGCGATGTTTCTTGTGCTGCTATTCGCGATCAAGTGGCCGGTCTTTAACGCAGGCGGCTTTCCCGGTTGGGACAAGGGCCTCTGGACAGGCATCAAGGCGTTGACCCTGCCAGCGATTGCACTGGCGCTTCCGCAAGCCGCGATCCTTGCGCGTGTCATGCGGTCGTCACTGCTGGATATGCTGGACGAAGATTTCATGCGCACCGCCCGCGCAAAAGGGCTGACCGCCCGGCAGGCTCTGTGGCGACATGCGGTGCGCAACGCCCTTATTCCGGTGCTGACCATCATCGGTTTGCAGTTTTCGTTCCTGCTGGCCGGCGGGATCATTATTGAACAGGTCTTTTATCTGCCCGGGCTGGGGCAGCTGATCTTTAAATCCATATCCGCCCGCGATCTAATTGTCGTGGAAAGCGTCGTCATGTTGCTGGTCTTTGTCGTCATCGTGGTCAATTTCGCGGTCGATCTGGCCTATGCCGCTGTCGACCCCCGACTGAGGACCAAATGATGTCGCGCGGCATGATCATCGGTGGCTTTTTGTCGCTGTTCTTTGTCGCGATGGCAGGACTGTCATTCGTCTGGACACCTTACGACATCACGGCGCTGGATATTCCCAACCGGTTGCAGACCCCATCGGCGCAGCACCTGCTAGGGACCGATCAGTTCGGGCGGGATATCCTGTCGATGATCATGATGGGCGCGCGCACGTCGATTGCCGTCGCGGTTGTCGCTGTCGGCATCGGCATGGTGCTGGGTGTGCCATTAGGCCTGACAGCCGCGGCGTGGCGCGGTTCGATCCTTGATGAATTCATCATGCGATCCAATGACCTTGTCTTCGCGTTTCCAAGCCTTGTTATCGCCATTCTGATCACCGCCGTATTCGGTGCATCGGCCGTGAATGCGATTATTGCTATCGGAATTTTCAACATCCCCGTCTTTGCGCGCCTGTCGCGGTCGGGTGCCCTGAGCCTTTGGGAGCGGGATTTCATACTTGCCGCCCGTGTCTGTGGCAAATCCGCGTTTCGTATTTCGTGGGAGCATATTTTCCCGAACATCACGAATCTGTTGATCGTACAGGGGACGATCCAGTTCAGTCTGGGCATTCTGGCCGAAGCGGCATTGTCCTATATCGGCCTTGGCGCGCAGCCGCCAACGGCAAGTTGGGGCCGGATGTTGGCGGATGCCCAAACGCTGACCACGATCGCCCCGCATGTCGCGCTTGTTCCCGGCCTGACGATCGTGCTGACCGTCCTTGGCCTGAACCTGATGGGCGACGGGTTGCGCGACTGGCTGGATCCGAAGCTGCGGGTGCAGCGGATATGAGTTTGCTGGAGATTACCGCGCTTGATCTGGCGATCCACGGCACGCCTGTTCTGCATGACGTGTCGTTGCGTGTCGCACCTGGCGAGATCGTCGCTATCACAGGCGAAAGCGGGTCAGGCAAATCGATGACCGCCTTTGCGACGATTGGCTTGCTGCCCAAGGGGTCGCATCCGACGGGCAGTATCCGGCTGGATGGCGCGGAGGTTGTCGGTGCGCCGGAACGCAAGCTGTGCGCGATGCGCGGCGATGATGTTGGCATGGTCTTTCAGGAACCGATGACAGCACTGAACCCCGTGCGCACCATCGTCGATCAGGTTGCCGAAACGATCCTTGTGCATGGCAAGGGCAACCGCCGCACTGCGCGCGCGCGAGCCGCAGAGACCCTTGCCCGTGTCGGTTTGCCCAACGACCAGTTTCCACTGGATCGCTATCCGCACCAGTTGTCCGGTGGTCAGCGCCAGCGCGTCGTGATCGCGATGGCCATTGCCTTGCGCCCGAAGCTGTTGATTGCTGATGAACCGACAACCGCCCTGGATGTTACGACGCAAGCGCAAATCCTTGCCTTGCTAAAAGAGCTGGTGAACGAATTCGGAATGGGTTTGTTGTTGATTACCCATGATCTGGCTGTCGTCAGTGATCTGGCCGACCGGATTGTCGTTATGCAAAAAGGTCGCATCGTCGAGCAGGGCGAGACCCGTCAACTGCTGGCGGATATGCAGCATCCCTATACCCGGGCCTTGTTCGCAGCATCGACCCATCGTGTTCAACTACCGCCCCGCCCCGCCCCTGCGCCCTTGCTGGAGGTGCGCAAAGTTCGCCGCACATACAAGCGTGCGGGCAAGCATCTGTTTGATCGCGCGACACCGTTCGTTGCCCTGAACGACGTCAGTTTCACGCTGAACCGCGGCGAGCGCGTCGGGCTGGTCGGTGAAAGCGGCTGCGGAAAATCGACCCTGACGCGGGCAATTCTGGGGCTTGAACGGTTGCAGGGCGGTGAAATCCTGCTGGATGGACAATCGGTCGCTTCCCCTGATCTGGCATTGCGCCAAAAGATGCAGGTGGTTTTTCAGGATCCATACGGATCGTTCAATCCGCGCCACAAGGTCGGCAGGCTGGTGGCCGAACCCTTTGATTTGCTCGGCGGTGTTCATGACAAGGACAAATCAGTTGCTGAAGCACTTGAGGCTGTGGGGCTGCACGCGTCCGATGCTGGCAAGTACATCCATGCCTTTTCCGGCGGCCAGCGCCAGCGGATCGCAATTGCCCGCGCACTGATAACGCATCCCGAGTTGATTATTTTCGACGAGGCAGTTTCAGCGCTCGACGTGTCTGTGCGTGCGCAGGTGCTGGACCTGATCGCGGACCTCTGCCGCCGCTATCCCTTGTCATATCTCTTCATCAGTCATGATTTGTCCGTCGTGCGGAGTGTTACGGACAGGGTGTTGGTGATGAAATCGGGGGCGATTGTTGAAACAGGCCAGACAGAGGATGTCTTTCGCAATCCGCGTCATCCTTATACACGTGCGCTGATCGCAGCCGTGCCGACCCTGCCTGATCTGGAGGAAGCTACGTCATGAAATCGGGACCACGAAATCTGATTACCGACGTCAAGGGCCTGCGTGTCGGGAATGCGCAGGATGACCGGTTGAAATCGGGCGCGACCGTTCTGGTGGGCGATGCCCCCTTTCGGGCCAGCGTGCATGTCATGGGCGGGGCCCCGGGAACGCGGGAAACCGATCTGCTGGCCCCTGACAAGACGGTCGATGCTGTCGATGCCCTTGTTTTGTCGGGTGGGTCTGCCTTTGGTTTGGATGCCTGTTCGGGTGTAGCAGACGGGTTGCGGGCCATGGGTCGGGGATTTGCCATCGGGGATATGACCGTGCCAATCGTACCGGGGGCCATCATCTTTGATCTGATCAACGGTGGAACAAAGGATTGGTCCGAGAACCCCTATCGGGCGCTGGGCCGTGCCGCGCTTGGTTCGGCATCACAGCGTTTTGCGCTGGGTAGCCATGGTGCCGGCACCGGAGCGTTGGCCGCGATGCAAAAGGGTGGGCTTGGGTCCGCGTCCCTTGTTCTGGACAGCGGCCATGTGGTCGGGGCGCTGGTCGCGGCAAACCCGCTGGGGAGCGTCACCACCCCGGGGGATCGTCATTTCTGGGCCGCCCCATTTGAGTTGGACACCGAATTCGGCGGTCAGGGGGTCGATTCACGCGGCGGGCTTGTGCGCCCTGATCCAAGCCGCAAGCTGGCGGCCATGGGTGAGCATGTCGCACAGCGGGCCAACACCACCATCGCTATTGTCGCAACCGACGCCCCGCTGTCGAAACCACAATGTCATCGCATGGCCGTCGCTGCCCATGACGGTATGGCCCGCGCCATTGTCCCGTCGCACACCCCGCTGGATGGGGACCTTGTCTTTGCTGTTTCAACGCACACGGGCCAGGACGTCGCAAGTGCCGATCTTGTCCGCGATGTCGGAGCTGCAGCGGCCATGTGTCTAAGCCGTGCCATTGCCCGCGGTGTGTTTTGCGCGACTCACGCGCCGAATGACCTGCTGCCGACCTGGCAGGATCAGAACAGGGACAGAACGGGTGGTTAATTTCGCGCGTCGCATTAACGGAAATTGAGAAAGCGTTGCCAATCGCAACGCCGATGGATTGCCTTTATTTGCAAGGCGAATCTGATCGCGCCTGTGGGTTTCAATCTATCCCGATAAGCCATCCCTATTCCATATTAACGCAATATTAGGATTAACAGCACCTTCTCTTAAGGAACTTCAAACCTTGGGATAGACGCTGATGACACTTCTTCTTGATGGCCTTGCACACGACCAAAAAGAAACGGTGCTTCGATATCTGCCGACGCGGGAAAAGGATCAGTCGGAGTCCATCGCCGTCGTCGGTCTGGGCTATGTCGGTCTGCCGCTTGCCACCAGCCTTGCGCAGAAGTTCAAGTCTGTTGTTGGCTATGACGTCTCAGAAAAGCGCGTATCGGCCCTTTGCCGTGGCCGCGACCACACCAAAGAGGTCGCGCATGACACGCTGATGACCTGCGGTCTGGACCTGACAACCGATGATGCTGCATTGGCGGATGCGACATTCTATATTGTGACCGTACCCACACCGATTACGAAAACACATCAGCCGGACCTTGCCCCGTTGCAAGCCGCCTGCCGCATGATCGGTCAATGGCTGTCGCCCGGCGATATCGTCGTGTTCGAGTCGACTGTGTATCCCGGCTTGACCGAGGACTTCTGCGGGCCCATTCTTGAGGAATATTCCGATATGAAGGCCGGGCGCGATTTCTTCCTTGGCTATAGCCCGGAACGCATCAATCCCGGCGATCCCAACAATACAGTCGACAAGATCACCAAGATCGTGTCCGGCGATACGCCAGCGTCGCTTGCCCGGATCAAGGCCGTTTATCACAAGATCATTGATGCGGGATTGCATGTCTGCCCGTCCATCAAGGTGGCGGAAGGGGCGAAGGTTCTGGAAAACACCCAGCGCGATGTGAATATTGCCCTGATGAATGAAATGTCGCTGATCTGCGACAAGCTGGGGATCAGCACGTTCGATGTGATTGATGCGGCGGCGACGAAGTGGAATTTTGTCCCGTTCACGCCCGGTCTTGTCGGCGGTCACTGCATCGGGGTCGATCCTTACTACCTGGCATCTGCTGCAGAACAGGTCGGGCTGCATCCGCAGGTGATACTTGCGGGCCGCCGTTTGAACGACGCGATGGCAGAGCATGTGACACAGGCCGCTGTCCGGTTGCTGATACAGACCAAGGGCGCGGGTCGGGACGCGCGCATCGGGGTGTTCGGCATGACCTTCAAGGAAAACGTACCCGACGCCCGCAATTCGAAAGCGGTGGAAGTCGTGCAGCGCCTGCGCGCCTTCGGGTTCGATCCGATGGTGCATGATCCGGTTTGCAGCAAGCGGGATGCCGCAGCCGTTGATATCGCCCTGTGCAACAAGGCAGAGATGCGGCGACTGGACGTGTTGATCCTGACCACGCCGCACGATGCCTATGCCAAGGAATCCAACTTTCTTGATCGGCTCAAGCCCGGGGGTGCCTTGATCGATGTGCGTGGTGTCTTTGCGAAAGAGGCTGCAACGCGTGGCCTGCGATACTGGTCGCTTTAACCTGTGTTCGCGATCACGCCCATAGGGTCATGCCGGGTCACGGGACCGCTGGCGATGGCGCAGGACCGGTACGGCTATGTGGTGAACCGTGCCCGCAATTATGGCTATTGCCACGCGTCCGGTGAAGCGGTGCAGCAGGCCCGTTTCATGCTGGGTTTGCAAACACCGCCTGAAGAGCTTTGGCCGCTGATCGCGCGCAATGCGGATTTCGGAGTTCTTGCGGGGCAAGCCCACGATCTGTCCGATCTTTATGTCGTCGAGCTTTCATCCGCCAAGCGTATCACTGTCGACGGGTTCTTCGTTCAGTTGAACTATCTTGCTCATGCTTACCCTGACGTCTTTGGTGATCAATCAATTGCGCGCGCCTTTTGGGATTGTGCTGCGGATGGTGACCAGTCGCTGATCGACGCATTCCTTGAAGCGCGCGATTTGTCGGATGAGGATTTTGCGCTGTTGCGGCGTTTGCGTATGGAGTTCACAACGCCAGAGCATCTGCGTGCTGATATCAAAGCGTTGCAAGATTTGCTGCCCCGCACGCTGTTCGTCACCCATGTGGACGCGCGGCAGGCGGATGGCGTCCCGATTGCATCGCGTTCATCCTACATTGCAGATGTCAAAGACGCGGCGCGAAAGACCGGAGCCCGCGTTTACGATCCAACTGCGCTGATGTTGTCCTTTGGCCAGAAGGACGCAATCGCGGACGACAGTACCGGGCTGGCGCATTTCTCCGATGATTTTGCGAAAGCCCTTGTCGCGGACTGGATGACTGTCGCGATTGCACCCGCTGTGCGTGATGTTGTGCGTCACGCGGCCCCCGACCGGGCGGCGGATGTATTTTTGCCCTATGCGCAAAATTGCCTCGCCCATGGTGATCTGTTAGAGGTCGGGGACAAGCTGGACGATCTGATCCGTAGTCGCCCTGATGTGCCGCGCCTTGAGACGGTGAGGGATTTGCTGTCAACCGCGAGGGCGGACACGGCTGAGGCTTATGCCGCAGAAACCGGTAGCGCGTTATCTGCTGTGCGAAAGAAGGCAGCACTTGCGCTGCAACTAGGCCGGTTCGATGCGGTTGCTGATCATGTGGCCAAAGGCGGGTTTGGGTCTGTCTTCGCGTTACGCAAGATCGTCGAGATTGCGGCGAAGTTCGGAACCGCTGCGGCAGCGCTACAAATTCTGAAAGCCGCCTGGGAGGCCAAACCAAACAATTCCGATATCGCGCATGATCTGGCGCAGCGTCTTTTGGATGAGCGTCCGGAGATGTTGACCGATCTTGCGCCGCAAGCCAAAGAAACATTGCTGCGCCATATCGGGCCACTTTTGCAGCTGAAGCTATGTCATGCGGCGGGGGTGGCGTGCGCGGTTGATACGGCTGTGGCTTCGGCAGAAGAGATTGTCGCCATCGCGGCCCATTTGACGGTCGTCGATGATATTGCTGGTGCTGCGCGGGCGGTGCGCGACTGGCGGACAGCGCAAACAGACGCGGGGCCTTTGCCAGCCGATTTGCACCCGATGTTCGATCGCTGGAGCGCCGCTGTGGACACAGTCAAGGACAGGGAGGTGGCGCTTTCGATACTGGCGGATATCCTGTTTCTGGTGCCGCAGCATCGCCCAGCGCGCACTGCCTTGCGTGATCTGCGCCGGAAGTTGCGTCTGGAAATCCGTGCGGCATTTGATGCGGAAGATCTGCCTATGCTGGATAGCTTTGTCGCGGCGAATACGGCATTGCCCGATCCGCTTCATGAACTTGGGTTATATCGCGCGCGGCTTTGTTTTGCGGCGGGCGATGATGCGGCGGCGATCCGCATTGGAGATCAGGTTGCCACGGACCTGCCTGACAATATCTCGGTGCGTGTCTTGTTGATGCGCGCTGCGATGCGGTCTGGTGATCTGGTTACGGCAATCGGTGCTGCGGAACAGGTTTGTGCGCTCTCAGACGACAAGACCGCACGGTTGCGGATCGAAGCCAACCGGCTTTTGGACCAATGCAGGTCCTTGCCGCGCGAAGGCGCAAGTAAACTGACACTGGTCCGTTTTCAAAGCAAGCGGGTCGTTGCGTGATGGTCATGCTGATGTCGGATAGGCTGAATTTCGATGCGCAGGCCCCGCATGTTCCAAGCGGTTTGGTTGCAGAGGCCCTTGATGCCAGCCGCGATGTGAAAGAACCCGACCGGGCAAAAGCGGCATTCGAACGACTGGCCCCTGCCCTGCAGCAGTACCAGCCTGACCGCGTGTTCAGCGTCAGTTGCGCGATGCTGGTCGAGAAACAGCGCAACACCGATGGTATGCTGGAATTCTGGTCTGATCTGCGTGGGTTGTTTCCGGATGATCAGACCGCCTTGCGCATGATGATGCGTTGGTATCGCCGCGAACGGCGCGTATCGTCCGGCATCGCAAAACTGCACCTGCTATTTCCTGAAAGTCATAGTGATGTCGACGAGGCCGAAAGCGCCTGTCTGGGTTTTGCCGAATTGCGCGCCTTTGACGAGATTGACCGGATCATGGACGCGGTCCTGCCTGCTTATCCGGACGCGCGGGCGATCCGGATGCGGTATATCAAGATCCTGAACCAGCAAACGCGTTATCTGGAAGCCAAAGCCGTCGCAGACAGCGTGGCCGATGTCGACAAGATGGGACCGTCGTCACGCGATCTGATCGACACTGCGCAACGGCGTGCTGCAAAGATGGCGCTGCTGTATTCAAACGACGCCGCGGATACGTTCGCACGCATCATCGCGGAATTACCGGTGCCTGAGCGTGCGGTCGGGAACGCATTGGGCGCGATCACTTTTTATACGGGTCAATTGGGGACAGGCGGGGCTGAGCGTCAGATGACCCGTATCGCCTCGGCTTTTCAGGCGCAGTTCCAGCGGGGGCAGACGGTCGGTGGCCTTGCGCTGACTGCACCGACGGATGTGGTGGTCAAGCACACGACGCCAGAGACCGGTGCGGATTTCTATGTGCCGGTTCTGCGCCGCGCGCGCGTCATGACGACATCGCTTGCCAACGTCGCGCCTGTTCCGCTCGATCAACTCAAGCACGTTACGCCTGAAGTCATCAATCTGCTTGAACTGCTTCCCGGTGACGTGTTCGAGACGACCTGCAAACTGATCCCCCACTTTCAGGAACGGCGCACGCAGATTGCCTATATCTGGCAGGATGGCGGCGTACTGTTTGCGACGCTTGCCGCGTTGATCGCCGGTGTACCACGCATCCTGACGTCCTTTCGCGGGCTGCCGCCAAACCTGCGCCCGAACCTGTTTCGCCCTGAACTGCCGGTGCTTTACAAGGCGCTCGCCGCCTTGCCGCACGTGACTTTTTCCGCGAACAGCCAGATTGCAGCGACCGCGTATGAGGACTGGCTTGGTCTGCCTGCGGGGACTGTCATCGTTTTACCGAACGCCATGTTGCCTGTTCTGCCTGATGGCGAACCAGAGGACGCCACGACCTGGGACAGGATTGTCCGCGCCAGTGCTGACTGTACGCAAACCGTTCTGGGTGTCTTTCGTTTTGACGATAACAAGCGCCCTCTTTTCTGGATCGATGTCGCCGCCGCGCATTTGAAACGCCAGCCTGACACGCGTTTTGTCATCGTCGGCACGGGCTATCAGTTCGCTGCCTGCCGGTCGCGCATCGCAGAGCTGGGATTGACCGACCGCATCTTTCTGACCGGCGTGCAGGAGAACGTCGGCTTTTTCATGCACAAGGCCGATCTGGTCATGCACCTTGCGCAGATGGAAGGCCTGCCCAACGTCCTGATCGAAGCGCAACTTGCAGGCGTTCCCGTTCTGGCAACCCCGGCAGGCGGAACGGGAGAGGTCATATCAGACGGTGCCACAGGTCACATCTTACCGGACGCAGACGCCCCGGTTGCAGCGGAGGTCGCTGCAAGGTTGACGGCCATGCTGTCCGATTCCGAAACGCTGGAACTGATGGGCGATCTGGCCGCGACCACAGCCCCGCCACGGTTTCTGCTGGATCATATTCTGGACCGCACCGCCGCGCTATTTTCACAGACAGAAGAGGCTTCATCATGACGACGGTTTTCATCACGGGCACAGCAGGTTTCATCGGCTACCACCTTGCAAACGAATTGCTGGGCCACGGATACCGTGTCGTCGGTTATGACGGTTTGACCGATTACTATGATGTTGAACTGAAAAAGCACCGCCATCGCATGCTATCGGCCCACCCCGGATTTCAGGCGCATGTGGCAATGCTGGAAGATGCGGATGCGTTAGGACAGGCGATCTGCGATGCAAAGCCTGATGTGATCGTTCACCTCGCCGCACAGGCCGGCGTGCGTTACAGCCTTGAAAACCCGCGCGCCTACATCGATGCCAATCTGATCGGAACGTTCAATGTCATTGAGCAAGCCCGGACCATGCAGGTGGGACATCTTTTGATGGCGTCGACGTCTTCGGTCTACGGGGGCAATACGGTGATGCCATTCAATGAAGGACAGAATACCGACACGCCGCTGACGCTTTATGCCGCTACGAAAAAGGCGAACGAGCATATGGCCCATGCCTATGCCCACCTTTGGGATATCCCGACCACGATGTTCCGGTTTTTCACCGTCTATGGCACGTGGGGGCGCCCCGATCTTGCGCTGTTCAAGTTCGTTAAGGCAGCTTTGGCTGGTGAGCCGATCGATGTCTATAACAACGGGCAGATGGCGCGGGACTTTACCCATGTCATTGATCTTGTCCGCGCCATCCGGTTGCTGATCGGCACACCGCCCGTTCTGGGCGCGGACCCGATTGACCATGACACACTAAGCCCTGTGGCCCCGTACCGCGTCGTGAACATCGGGGCCGGACAGCGCGTGCCTTTGATGGATTTCATAACTGCGCTGGAGGATGCGCTGGGCCAGAAGATCAAGAAGAACATGATGGGCATGCAGATGGGTGATGTGCCTGGGACATGGGCGAATACCGATCTGCTGCATGCGCTTACCGGATTTCGCCCCGAGACCGGGATCACTGAAGGGATCACCGAGTTCGTATCCTGGTATCGCGATTGTCACGGCGCCCCTGAAGCCGCCATCGAGCCCGCATGAGTATCGCACTTTATCCTGACCGCATTGCCGCCCTGATCCGGCGCGAGCGTCTGACCCGGTTTTCAGGCGGCGTGATCGGGCATTTCTGGGCTTATCTGACGCCGATTGCGTGGATCGCCTTTGTCGTCATCCTGTTTCACGCTTTGAACCGCGCACCGCCGATTTACGTTCCTGCAGAAATTTTCGTGGCGACGGGCATCCTGCCCTATTTGGCGTTTCGACAGACCATCACGTCGCTGAGCCGCGCCATTCCAGCGAACCGGAGCCTGCTGTATCTTCCGCAGGTTACGTCACATGACATCCTGACAGCCAGCGGATTGCGGGACGGGCTGAACCTGATCATTTCCGCGCTTGTCATCTTTGGTGGGATTACGCTGATCTATGGGAACCGCTTGCCCGCCGATGCGGCGCAAGTTGTCACCGGACTGGCACTTGCCTGGTTTCTGGCCATTGGCGTTGGCCGTTTCATCGCGGCGGTTGGCTTGATCAGCGACAGCTTTGCCCGCTTTGTTCCCATTCTGCTGCGGCCTGTGTTCTGGTTATCGGGTATCTTTTACACGGCGACCGAATTGCCGCCAGCTGTGCAAGACGCCCTTTGGTACAGTCCGCTGTTGCATGTGACCGAGATCGTTCGCGAGGGATACTTCCTTGGTTATACCTCGCCCGTTGCGACGGTCTGGTACCCGGTTTTCTGCGGGGCATTCTTTTACGTTGTCGCAAGCCCGATCGAGACTGCGATCATGCGCCGCCGGATTGCGCGGTACCGCTTATGATGACACTGCGCCATGTCACTGTGCGTCGACCTGACGACAGCAACGCCCGCCCGATCCTGAGCGATTGTGATCTGACAGTCGGCGCGCGCGAAAAGATCGGCATTCTGGCCATGCCCGGCAGCGGCAAGTCATCACTTGCGCGCGTGCTAAGTGGTGTCGAAGCGCCCGCGCTAGGCAGTGTCACGTCCACGGGTTTCGTTTCATGGCCCCTTGGCTATGCAGGATTTCTACATCCAAATCTTTCGATCATCGAAAACCTTTTGCTGATCGCGCGGCTGACAGGCCAGAAACCGGACTGGTATGTTGCACAGGTGACGATCTTGTCGGGCTTGCAAGAGCGTGCTTGGAACAAAGTTCAGACACTCACACCAACGCAACGCGCTGTTCTTTCGTTCATGTGCGCAATGGCACGACCTGCGGGTTTGCTTGTCGCAGATGAGGTTTTATCCGTCGGCTCACCAGAGCGGCGCAAGGTCTGCGACGCGCTTGTCGCCCGTCATTTGTCGCGCAACGGACTGATCTTCCTGTCACGAAATGCCCGACAATTGCGTGCGCATTGTGATCGTTTCTTTGCACTTGCCCATGGGCAGTTGATCCCATGTGACACCGTTGAAACGGCGCAATCTCTTTTGGCAGAGGAGCCAGCCTATGTCTGACCTGATGGACCGTGACACGGAAACGCCAGAGGAGGCACGCATTCGCAAATGGCGCGAGGAACGTTTACGCGTCGCCGAGACTGAAAAAGCAGAACGGTTGCGTCTTCGCGAGGCAGAGCGACTGCGCGCCGTTGAAGAGGAAGCCGCGCGTCAGGTGGAAGAACGGGATCGGTTATTGCCGTCCGATCAGGACATCGCGGCGGAAGCGGCCAGAATTGATCGGGTGAACGTCGGGATGCGGCGACGGCTTTACCTTCGGTTCGCAATCCTTTGCGTCCTGCCGATGGTGCTGGCGACAGTCTATCTGCTGGCTGTCGCGACACCGATGTATGAAGCGCGATCCGTCATCGCTGTGACCAAGCCGGTGGCGGTTTCGGGTGCAAGTGCCGGGGGACTGCTGGGATCGTTGAACAGCGCGCCGAACCTGCAAGAGGTTTTCATGGCGCACGCTTTCATTCAGTCGCAGGCGATGATGGACGGGCTTGAAAATGACCGCGGGTTCATCACACACCTGAGCAGCGACAGGGTCGATCCCGTGCAGCGACTGCGCGATCTTGATGCGCTTTCGATCGACAAACATGACCAGTTTTCCCGGTTCGTGGACAGTGCCGTTGATATCCAAACCGGCCTGATCACGCTGTATGTGCGCACGCCTGATCCAGCGGATTCGATTGCCGTATCTGACACGATCCTTGCGATGGTGGCGACGCAGGTGAATGCGTTGAATGTCGATGTGATTGGCCAGCGGCTGCTACTAGCAGAGCAATCCGTCCAAGCGGCGCAGGCACAACTGACCGCGGCGCAGACCGCATTGCTTGAGCTACAGCTTGATAGTGGAGAGGCGGACCCTGCCGCACGCATCGCGGGCGTCTATATGATCATCCGCCAGCTTGAAGAGGAATCGCTTTTGCTGGGTCAGGACATCCAGCGCGCCGAAGTCGCCGGCAATGGAGATAGTTTCCAGACCCAGCGGGCGAACGAGCTTTATGATCGGCTGCAAACACAGATCGCTGATCAACGCGCAATACTTGTCAGTGCCGGTGATGCGAAAGAACAATCGTTAAATGCCGTCATGATGCAGCACCAGCTTGCGGCGTTGCGGGTTGGAATTGCCGAAGAGGCACTTACCGTTGCACTGGCGGCACAGACCGAAGCGACGCAATCTGCCGCCCTGTCGCGGAGTCTGTTTCAAGTGGTCGTTCCACCCCGTACGGCAGCAATTCCGACATCACCCAACGTGCCGGCAATACTTGTTCTGGTCGGCGTGCTTTCGATTGCGGTTTTTGCGCTGTGGAGTGCTTGCGTATCAGGGCGTCGCCAATACTGACGACGCCCCGAGCATTTCCTTAGACAACGATGCGCAGACCACCACCGTTGTTGCGATAGAGTGTCCCTGCCTCTGCACCGTTGGACACAGCATCGGCGTTATCAGCAAAGACCGGCAGGTTCTTCATCTCGACCACGCCCGATTTTCGCACAGAAAGACCATTGCTTCGCGTTGATGAAGACACACCCGTTCCAACCTGAAACATCACCGGGTCGGTTTGGGCGGCTGTGTATTCCGTGAACATGCCGATGCTTGTCCCGCCTTCATCCGCCACCGTATTGCCCCGCCCAGACGCAAGCGTATAGCGCGCAGACAGGGTGTTCTGATAGCCAAAGCACCCGAAATAGTCGGCGGACTGATCGGCCGCATTCGCCCGACCCGCCACAAGGCCATAGTTTGCCAGATTGTGCGTCGTGCAGTCATATCCAAGCGCGAACGTATAGTTGCCTTCGGCCGCGCAGTTGAAGCCCCAACTCATCGATCCGGTCGCGGCGGGACCGTTTGGCGGGACTTCGGTTGTCCAGCTGTCGCGCGAGACGATTGTGCTGAACGTTGTCATGGCTGTCGCATCTGTAGCATCGACCGGCCCGGTACCCCGTCCGTAAAAGCAGGTTGGCGTGCCTTCTGTCGGACCGGCATCTGCGATGCGGTGGAACCCGGCTTCCCACAGGCTTTCGCCGGTGAAATGCGTGTAGTCCCCTGACCCTGTCAGCCCGAACTCTGTGCGCAATCCGTTGGATGTCACAAAGATGCAGCGGTTGTCCTTTTGCGTGCAGAGATAAACGAGGGCGTCGCGCCATTGATATCTGTCGTGCAGGTCGGATGGCGACATCATGTAGATCGGGGTTTCAAAGCCGCACCACGTTTCCGCCCGCAACTGATTGCGTAGCTGTTCGATCTTGCCCAGATACGTCGCGAAGTCGTCGTTAAAGTCGGCTTCGCCTTGGGCCACGATGATTTCGTCGACCACTGTCTTGTTCGCCGCGCTGAGGATCGGGCTTGCCAGGGCGCTGATAACCTTGCCTGCAATTGCCGCGTAGCGCGTCGAGTCTGTTCCGTTGCCCACCCATTGCGCGATTTCCTGACCGCCCAGCGCATCGTAGATGATCCGTACCGGACGTCCCGTGTCCCGCACGATCCGATGGGCCCGCCCGAGCGCATAGTTGTTGTTGCCGATGTTGCCATGCGGCGTTGACCGGTTGAGCGGTGCCAGCGTGCGATCCGAACTGCCCCAGTCGTCCGTTACCCCGTCCCAGATTTCCACAAGCGGTGAGGCCGGATTTGGCCCGTCGCTGTTTGATCCGGCCGCGTTCGACTGGCCTGTGATCACGATGACATAGGGCCCCTCGATATGTACGAGCCGCGTGCCGCCTGCTGTTACCAGTTGGGCCGGGGTATTATTGTCGACGACCTGGTACGTCGCGCTTTCGCGCTGTGCCACCAGCATGGTGCCAACTGCATGTGCCTGCGTATCCGCGACGACGCCTTCAACATCTGCAAATTGCGCGCCCCCGCTGAACGATATATCTGCAAGCGTGCCGATGTCGTTCCCTTGGGAGTTTACGTTCTGCGTTCCCGCAGGGCTGGTAATGAAAGACGTCAGAGCGATCGCGTCGATCCCGGCGTTATCAAGGTCTTGTTGCGTTGCCATGATGCCTACCTTTCAAGGTTTGTTGCAATTGTGGTGAAAGACAGAATGCCGGGATCAGCTGCCCCGCCTTCTGAATGGCGACGCAGCGCAACCGCAAAAATTGCCTGTGCAATGCTAAGCATCAGTGACACCCGACAATGGCGGTCGCCGTCGTCCCTGTGGCCCAGACCTTTGCGACACGCAGCGGGTGCCAGCCCTGACCGAGGTTCGGAAAGGTCACAATATCACCGGACACGAGCGTGACACGCAGATTGCCCGCAGTTCCGACATGAATTGCGCGTGTCGCAACCGCGAGCGCGTTCGCATCGTCCGGCGTGATTTCTGCGGCGGCCTGAATAGGATCGGACATACCGGTGGCATGGTTTTTGAATGGGTCAGTCATTTGAGAATCCCGAGGTCATGAAACATAGACCGGGTTCTGACAGATCAGGCCTAACGCGGTCTGACACCACCGCGCGGCGGTTTGAAGTTAGGACAAAGACTAAGGGGAAGTGGTGCCGCTGAAGGGACTCGAACCCCCGACCCCATCATTACGAATGACGTGCTCTACCATCTGAGCTACAGCGGCGTTTTGCGGCTCTCTAGCACCGCGTCTTCACTCCGAAAAGACCTATTTTGTGTCTTCTGTTTCGACGACCTCTGCCTCGACCGGAACGACTGTTGGCGTTTCTTCGGCAACTGGGGACTGTCCAACGATAAGCGGCAACATCGCAGTGCCGACAGGCATTGCGACCTCTCCTGCGGGTGGTCGTTTCCAGGCGAGCGTATCGAAAGATCCGCAGTTCGTGCAGACAGGGCCCCATGACGGATGGATGTGTTGGCAATTCTCGCAGACCCACTGCGGTCCCCGGTCCGCTGTCAGCGCCCGTGTCAGCCACCCTTTGACGACGGCATCGTCTGCACCTTCACCACGTTCGATTGCGGCCATCAATGTCAGGTTCCGCGCAGTCGGGTCATCGTTGACGAGATCGCCCAGTGCACGTTTTGCATCGGGGAAATTCTCTGCCGCGATGTGCAGTTCGGCCAGTAGCATCTTGGTTTCGGGATCGTTCGGGTTCTGGTTTGTCAGTGCCTTGAACCGTTTCAGGCGCGCTGTGGCATCCTCATCCGGCACGATCTCGGCGAAGGCGGCGGCGATATCGGGATGAGGTGTGACACCCCATGTCTTTGTCAGGACACGGGCTGCGTATTTGGGTTTGCCATCTTCTATGTAGCTGCGTGCAGCCATGACCGCCGCAGGTATCAGATCGGGTGACAAGCGATTCGCCTCGATCGCCGCTTCGCGGGCTTCGATTGTCTTGCCGGTCGCAAGTACGTCTTTCGCCTCTGAGAGTGCAAGAACGGCGTCGCGCCGTTTGTGCACATCGCGCGGCAGGTGGCCTGCTTTCAACTTGGCATTCAGGGTCGTGCGCGCGCCTTTCCAGTCTTCGGTTTCCGCTTGCAGGCGCAGCAGGATGTCCTGCGTTTCCTCGTGCTTGGGCTTGAGCGCGAAGGCTTTCTGCGCCAGCGCCATGGCCACATCGGTTTTTCCCTCTGCCAGCTTTTGCTTCATGATACCGCGCACCCCAACAAAGCGGGTCTGGTCGTTCGCGATCAATTTCTTATAGCTTTCTTCAGCCTTACGCCTATCACCGGCAAGTTCGGCGGCCTGCGCTGTCAGCAGCGTAGTAAGCTGCGGCTTGTCGAGCAGACGCTCCGCACGGGACGCCTTGGTCATCGCGAGATGACCTTCACCAGATGCGAGTGCGAGCATCCCTTCGGACAGCGCCTCGTATCCTTTCCGTTCACGATTGCGGTCGAAATAGCGCGAAATCGCGGTTTCATCGCCGTTCAGGAAATGGAATGTTGCGACCAAAAATTTGAGCAGGTTGATCACCAGCCACACCAGAACGACGAGCGCCACAAGGCCGAAAGCCATCTGCAACGGCGAAACGTTGTATTCCTGACCGCCGACGGTGATCAGCGCCCCGCCGTCGACTTCCATCAACTGGGTTGCCCCGAACGTTAGCGCAGTGACGACTGCGATGAAGGCAAGGATTTTGAGCAATGACACGATCATGGAGTGAGCCTTCAATTAACGTTTAGTTGGGATGCGAGGGTCGCAGCCGCATCAAGTGCCGCAGCACGCTGTTCCGCCTGCCCGATCCAGTCGGTCAGATCAGCGCGTGCCACTTCGGGAAGCGTTGCCAGTTCTGCCAGCGTGTCGTTCAACCGACCTTCGCGCACGGCAGCTTCTGCGCGCGAAAGGATCGCATCGGCGCTGTTGCCTTCCTGCGGTTCGACGGACCGCACATCAAGCTGGTTGCGCAGAAAGCCTGACAATCCGCCTTCTTCTTCACCGGCCGCACCTTCGCGCCGTGCGGTGGCGAGTGCGGCGCGCGCGGCTTCGGGAAAGCTGTTTTGCAACGAAGACAAGGTTGCGACACCGTCTGCTGCATCAGCCAGACCTTCGGGCAGACTGCCTTCTATTCCTGCTTCGAGATCAGCAAGGGCTGCGCCCATGGGCCGGCCCGTTTCCAATGACTCGCGCACGATAGCAAGGGCTGTCCGCGCCTGTGCCTTACGGGCAGTCGCGATGGCGTTTTCTTCGATTGCCTGTGCTTCTTCACGGGTCTCGGAAAGGAGCGTGCGCAGTTCTTCCTGTTGCGAAGCAATCTGATCCCGCAGGTCGGCAAGATCACGTTCGTAGGCCGCAATTGCGGCCTCTTGCAGCGTTCCATCTGCGCTTGGTTGTTTTTCGACGGTTTCGATCCGGTCTTCCAAATCGGCGATTGATGCGTCGATTCGATCTGACAGGCTGCTGACCGATTGATCGACAGCGGCGATCTGTTCAGTGATTCCGTCCATAGCAGGACCGTCCGACAAGGTCGCAACCTCATCACGCAGCGCCGATATGTCATCGGATTGGGCAGAGATCGCCGCCTGAAGTTCGACGGTATTATCGCCCCTTTGCAGCGTCGCAATGCCGTAACCGATTGCGCCGGCGACGAGGCCGCCCAAAACCATCGGGATAAACACGTTCTGTTTTTGCGGTGTTTCCGGCGGAGCGGCTGGAGGCGTATAAGTATCTGTTTTTGTTTCTTCTTCCGGCTCAGCGTCGCGTACTTCGTGCGATTCGGTGACGGATGCTTCCTCGGTCACGTCCGACTCGGGCTCTGGTTCTTTTTCCGGTTCTGGAGGTGTTTCTATCGCCGAATCTTCCGCGATGACTTCGGCGTCTTCGATTACGTTTTCTTTTGTGGGTTCGACCACGTCGGTTTTTTTGACCGCTGTCTGTTTCTTGCGAGTGCTCGAAGTTTTTTTCGCCACGGCGTTTCCCCACTTTGCGTTGCAGCATCCGGCAGAGATGCAAATGTGAACTTAGCTTGCAAGTCAGGGACCCTCAAGTCACGGACATACCATCTTTCAGCCAATCGACAGTGCGACACGTTGCGTCAAGCATCGCCATTTCGTTCGGCATTTCAGCAATTTGCACCGTATCTGCCCCCCAGTCTGTTACAAAGTCTGCGACTTGTCGGCTGATTGCAATGACGTGGACAGGGGGGTGCCATTCTGTCGCTGTGAGGATCAAACCTGAGCGTGCCGAGAAAAGCGGTGCAACCAGCGGTATATTTCCATGAAGCGCTGCTATCAATTCTTCAGGCGCAGGCAGAACAACTTGGTCGTAGGCTGTCACCTCGACTGCGGTCAGGCCCGCACATTGCAAAACGTAGGCTATGTCCCCCCGGGTATGACGACCTGCGATATGCGCGATCAGCCCGACAGGTTTCGCATTCAGAATTGTCTGGAGAAGTTGCTGAGCATCGCCACCACCGACGGTGGATTCGAACCCGATCTCGTCCGCCGCTCTTCTTGTCTTTTCCCCGACACACCACGCGTGTGCAGTCGTCGGTACACGCAGCCTGCGCGCCTGGGCCACGCCATGTACCGAGGTGAAGATCACGTGTTGAATGCCATCAGGGATCTTCGGGTCACACTCTCGAATAGCGAGACCGGGGGCCAAGACGGCTGGCACGTCATAGCCAAGCTGGCTGTTCACCTTGCGCGCGAAATCTTTGCCACTTGAAGACGGGCGGGTGATGATAAGCTTGGCTGGCATTGTTTGCATGACACGGCAGTGTTACCTGCAACGCAGGCTACTGCAACCGGATCACTTATGACCACTCACACTGTCCTTGGCATCGAAAGCAGCTGCGATGATACGGCGGCAGCGGTTGTTCGGGTTACCGATGATACGCCAGAGATCCTTGCATCGATTGTTGTGGGACAAGACGAATTGCACGCGGCCTTTGGCGGGGTCGTTCCAGAAATCGCAGCCCGCGCCCATGTTGAGAAGCTAGACCACGCGATCGAGGCCGCGTTGTCGCAATCCGGGTGTAGTCTGGCTGATATCGATCTGATCGCTGTTACCGCCGGGCCTGGGTTGATTGGTGGTGTTGTCTCGGGCGTGATGATGGCCAAGGGGCTGGCGAGGGCAACTGGCACGCCGCTGATCGGTGTCAATCATCTGGCTGGACATGCCCTGACGCCGCGCCTGACGGATGGTGTCGCCTTTCCGTATCTGCTGTTGCTTGTTTCAGGCGGGCACTGCCAGTTCCTTGTCGCGCATGATCCGCAATCTTTTACCCGCCTTGGCGGTACGATCGATGATGCCCCTGGCGAGGCATTCGACAAAACTGCCCGACTGCTTGGCCTGCCGCAGCCCGGTGGCCCTTCGATCCAAAAGATCGCTGAAACCGGCAATGCGGCCCGATTTGTCCTACCGCGTCCGCTGCTTGACCGACCGGGGTGCGATATGTCCTTTTCGGGGTTGAAAACCGCCTTGCTGCGCGCCCGCGATGCGCTGGTTCAGGCGAACGGCGGTTTGCACCGGCAGGACCAGGCTGATCTGGCCGCGAGTTTTCAGGCGACTGTCGCCTCTGTCCTGACTGAAAAGAGCAGGCGTGCGCTGGACGAGTATCTTGAATTCAATCCTGCACAGCCAACGCTGGCGGTCGCAGGTGGCGTCGCGGCGAACACCTCGATCCGCGCCGAATTGCAGTCGCTTTGTGCATCGCGCGGTGTGGATTTCGTCGCCCCTCCCCTTGCGCTTTGCACGGATAATGCGGCGATGATTGCTTACGCCGGTTTGCTGGCGCACATCGCAGGAGAGACAGACGACATGACTCTGTCGGCCCGACCGCGCTGGCCCCTTGATCAGGATAGTCCTGCGATGCTGGGGTCCGGTAAGAAAGGAGCGAAGGCATGAAGATTTGCGTCGCAGGATCTGGTGCCTTTGGGACGGCATTGGCAATTGCACTGGCAGCAGCAGGCAAGACCGTTACCCTTTTGGGTCGTGACGCGGACGCCATGGAGCAAATGACCGCCACGCGCGAAAATCCCCGTTTGCCGGATCGCCCACTGCCAGACCAACTGGCGCTGACAGCATCGCCCGAGGTATTGGCAGACGCCGACATCGTACTTTTGGCGATGCCCGCGCAAGCCTTGCGATCATACCTCGACTCACACTCTGATAAACTTTCGGGCAAAGCGTTGGTGGCCTGCTGCAAGGGAATCGACATGACAACGCTGTCCGGTCCGACCGCGACGATCAAGACCGCCGTGCCGACTGCGACCCCCGCCATCCTGTCTGGCCCTTCCTTTGCAGCGGACATCGCAAAAGGGTTGCCGACCGCCCTGACCATCGCCTGCCCCGACGACGCTGTTGGGCAGACCCTGCAGACCGCCCTTTCGACGCCGACGCTGCGTCTGTACCGGACGACTGACACCACAGGCGTCGAGCTAGGCGGTGCGTTAAAGAACGTGATCGCGATTGCCTGCGGCGTCAGCACCGGAGCTGAACTAGGTGATAGTGCGCGCGCTGCCTTGATGACGCGCGGATCACACGAAGTCCGCCAACTTGCCGAAAGGATGGGGGCCGATCCTCAAACGCTTGGCGGCTTGGCGGGCTTTGGCGATTTGGCGTTGACCTGCACATCGCAGCAATCCCGCAATTATCGCTTTGGCATCGCGATAGGACGCAACGCGCCATTCGATCCAAGCGTCACCGTCGAAGGCGCGTCGACCGCAAAAGCCGTGCGCAAACTGGCCCACGATCTGGACATTGATCTGCCGATCTGCACTGTCGTGGCAAAGCTTTGCAATCAGGAAATAACGGTCAAACAGGCGCTTGATACGCTTCTGTCCCGACCATTGAAGGAAGAATAGACATGCGTTTTGTACTGATGACCAAGGATAAGCCCGGCGCGTTGCAAACCCGGATGGACAACCGCGACGCCCATCTTGCCTATAT
The DNA here is from genome assembly GCF_900109295.1 of Cognatiyoonia koreensis. NCBI lineage: Bacteria > Pseudomonadati > Pseudomonadota > Alphaproteobacteria > Rhodobacterales > Paracoccaceae > Cognatiyoonia > Cognatiyoonia koreensis. Next base: position 722,326 of record NZ_FOIZ01000002.1, on the reverse strand, counting down.
TGCTGAAACCGGCGTCGTAGAAATGGCAGGGCCGGTTCTGGATGAAGAAGGTGCCATGTGCGGATCCCTGATTGTCCTTGAGGTCGCAGACAAAGCCGCGGCGCAGGCCTGGGCCGACAACGATCCCTATGCAAAGGCGGGTCTGTTCGCAGATGTGCGCTTGCAAGCCTGGAAGAAGGTGATCGGCTGATGGCCTATTGGTTGTTCAAATCCGAACCGGAGGTCTTTGGCTGGGATGATCTTGTCGCTAAAGGAGAGAAGGGCGAGGAATGGGACGGTATCCGGAACTATCAAGCGCGTAACAACATGCGCGAGATGAAAGTCGGGGATCGCGGTTTCTTTTACCACTCGCGGTCCGGCCTTGAAATCGTCGGAATTGTCGAGGTGACTGCGGAACGCAGTCAAGACAGCACCACGGACGATCCCCGTTGGGATTGTGTCGATATCAAAGCTGTTCGCCCATTCAAGGTTCCGGTCACACTCGAATCCATCAAGGCCGATGGCCGGTTCGACGACATGGCTTTGGTCAAGAATACGCGGCTTTCGGTGCAACCTGTCACTGAAACAGAATGGAAAGCCATCTGCGCGCTTGGCCAAACAGACCCCTAGCCCTGCGACAATCTGTCAGTCATACTTCTCTCAGCCAATAGATTGGGAGGGTAGAATGGGATATCTATCTGTTTTCGTGGCCGCACTTGCCGGATTTGCGTTTGGTGCCATCTGGTACATGACACTGTCGAAACCTTGGATAGAAGCAGCAGGAATACCGATGACTGCAGACGGAAAACCGGATGGAAACGGATCACCGTTGCCGTTCGTTCTGTCAGGGATCGCGATGTTGCTGGTGGCGGGCATGATGCGTCACACCTTTGCACTGTCGAGCATCGACACCGTCGGCAAGGGTCTGATCTCGGGTCTTGGGATCGGTCTGTTCTTTATCAGTCCATGGATCATGATCAACAACGCCTACGGCATGCGACCATTCAAGCTGACGCTGATCGATGCCGGCTATGCGACTTTCGGGTGTGGGATCATCGGTGCTGTTTTGATGTTGTTCTAACGAAAAACGCCCGCCATCTGGCGGGCGTTTCGGTCATGTCGGAATGGCTTAAGCGTAAACGGATTCTTTGCCGAAGTGCTTTGTCAGCATGTAGTAGATTACAGCGCGGTACTTGTTGCGCTCTGACTTGCCGTATTTTTCGATAACGGCATTGATTGCTTCCATCAATTCTGGCCCGTCTTTCAGGCCAAGCTTTTTGATGAGGAAGTTGTTCTTCACTGTCTCAAGTTCTGCTTCCTGAGAGCCAGCGACAGTGGATGCGTCTGCGTTGTAAATCGCGGGGCCACAACCGATGGTCACTTTTGTAAGCAGGTCCATGTCAGGTGTCATGCCGCATTTGTTTTTCAGATCGTCCGCATACTTTGCGATCCACTCGTCTCTTTTTCCCATATTTTCTATCCCCACGTTGGTGTTGGTGCCGTATCGGCTGATCGTATTCCGCCCGCGATTACGTGCGTTGGCCAGACGTTAATGTGCGCATGACTGCGCGGTAAAGGGTAAATAAGGGGGAAAACTTGTTTGGGCGGATCATCGGCAAAGCCCCCATCCCGTTGCCTGCAGATGAAAATGATCCGCATGAAGCGTGTTGTAGTCGGGTGAGAGCGTGACCGGAAACCATTTGCACGCGCTATCCCGCGCTGCCTTGAGAAACGCCGACTTTTGTCCTGCCCCATCCCAATCGCGCAGCAGACTGACGCTGTCCCCGTTTCCAAATCTGAAACCGACGATGTCGATCGCCGAAGCTGTTGCATGCGAACTCATCCGCCCTGTTGCGCCCCGCGAGGTCCGCATCGCGCGGCAGTTGTAGCTGCCGATATCACGAATGGCAGACACATCCGTTTGTAGATGCGTACGGGCGAGCGCTTGAAGATCATGCTGTTCCCACATCGCAAGTCGGAGAGCCGTGGCGCAATCGGTTTCAATGCCGCTCATTCGCGCTGACCCGATCTGCTGCACTTCAACCGGCGCTGAAATATAGCATTGGTCGTTTGAGTCGAAGAAAGCTGGATTTGCGGAAATTCGTCCGGCATCGTTCAGCGCCACAAGACAGGCGGCTGGGTCCCGCACCGTGCGCGATAGCTTCCAGCCTGTCAGCGGCGTCAGTTCGTCAGATACTGCGAGTGGCTTCAGTGGGTTCCATGCATCGGGCAGCGGCGTATCAGGGTGCAGGATCAACGCACTGCCCAGGATGCCGCCGAAAAGCACCAGAAACAGGAAAGCCGCGCGAAGTATTTTCGCGCGGCTTTGCCATTTTGTCTTCAACGTCAAATGATCCGGTCCTTAATAACGGTAATGCTCCGGTTTGAAGGGGCCATCGACAGCGACGCCAATGTAATCCGCTTGCTCTTTCTTCAGTTCGGTCAGTTTCACACCAATCCGGCCGAGGTGGAGGCGCGCCACTTTTTCATCCAGATGTTTTGGCAGGATGTACACACCGGGCTGGTATTCATCGCCCTTTGTCCAAAGCTCGATCTGTGCCAGCACCTGATTTGTGAAAGACGCAGACATCACGAAGGACGGATGGCCTGTTGCGTTGCCAAGGTTTAGCAGCCGACCTTCGGACAGCAGGATCATGCGGTTGCCGGACGGCATTTCGATCATATCGACCTGATCCTTGATATTCGTCCACTTATGGTTCTTGAGGGCGGCCACCTGAATTTCATTGTCGAAGTGACCGATATTCCCAACGATGGCCATATCCTTCATCTCGCGCATATGTTCGATGCGGATGACGTCCTTGTTGCCGGTTGTCGTAATGAACACGTCGGCAGTCTGGACTACATCCTCAAGTGTCACGACCTCGTAGCCATCCATGGCGGCCTGAAGCGCGCAGATCGGGTCGACTTCCGTCACTTTCACACGAGCACCCGCACCGGACAATGATGCAGCAGATCCTTTGCCAACGTCGCCGTAGCCGCAGACCACAGCGACCTTACCCGCCAGCATCGTGTCAGTCGCGCGGCGGATCCCGTCGACGAGGCTTTCCTTGCAGCCGTACTTGTTGTCGAATTTCGACTTTGTAACAGAGTCGTTGACGTTGATTGCAGGGAAAGGCAATTGGCCGTTCTTGTGCAGATCGTACAAGCGATGGACGCCTGTCGTCGTTTCTTCTGAAACGCCTTTGATGGCTGCTTTGGTTTTCGCGAACCAGCCGGGCGTTTCTGCCATGCGCTTTTTGATTTGCGCCTTGATGACTTCTTCTTCTTCGGATGTCGGAACCGCCAGAACGTCTTCACCCGCTTCCATGCGCGCACCAAGCAGGACGTAAAGTGTGGCATCGCCCCCGTCATCAAGGATCATGTTCGGGCCGTCCGGGAACATGAATGACTTATCGAGGTAATCCCAGTGCTCTTCGAGCGATTGCCCTTTGACGGCGAAGACTGGTGTTCCGCCAGCAGCGATTGCTGCAGCAGCGTGATCCTGAGTGGAGAAGATGTTGCAAGACGCCCAGCGCACGTCTGCGCCAAGTTCGACAAGCGTCTCGATAAGAACGGCTGTCTGGATCGTCATATGGAGCGATCCGACGATGCGCGCGCCTTTCAGCGGCTTGGATTCACCGTATTCTTCGCGCAACGCCATCAGACCCGGCATTTCGGTTTCCGCGATATCCAGTTCCTTGCGCCCGAATGAGGCAAGTTCGATGTCTTTGACAACGTAGTCTTTGGCCATACGGATGGCTCCTTCAAATCAATGTTCGAGGGTGATCTAGCACCCGGACGGGGTCGGGGCAATGTGGCGGAAGGGCTTGCGACCGTAAGGCAGTTTTGATTGAGTGACCGAGATGTCGCTGCGTGCGGAAACAGGGATCGTGAAGTGAATGCCAAGATACCTGAAAAGCGAACTAACCGAGCACAAGAAAGTGGCTGTCTGATCCAATGAAACAACCACGCGCTTGGCAACGGATGCTTTCGGGTCGACGTCTTGACCTACTTGATCCGACTCCGATGGATATCGAGATCGAGGATATCGCGCATGGTCTGGCCTTTGTGGCCCGCTGGAATGGTCAAACCAATGGTGATTTCGCGTATTCCGTTGCGGAACATTCCTTGCTTGTCGAACAGATTTTTCAGGCATGTCAGCCAAGTGCACCTGTGAAATGGCGCTTGGCCGCGCTTTTGCACGACGCGCCCGAGTACGTGATCGGCGATATGATCAGCCCGGTTAAGGCTGCCGTTGGTTCAGGATACGGTGAACTTGACGATCGCTTGACTGCGGCCATTCATTTGCGTTTCGGCCTGCCCGCGCAAATCCCCGTTCGGATCAAGAAACAGATCAAGCAGGCTGACAAGATATCTGCATGGCTTGAAGCGACTCAGATCGCCGGTTTTTCGCACGCTGAAGCGAACCGCTTTTTCGGCAAATTCGACCCCGTGTTCACTGACCAGTTCCCTATTCGGCTACGGCCACCGGTTGACGTGCGTGAAGACTTCACTCGTCGTCACAGCGCACTGATGGCGCAGCTTTGACAGGTCGCTTCATGTAGCCAGCAGGACGGTTGTCGGTTTCTAGCGCGGGCTGCGTTTTGCCAAAATGCGCTGCAATGTCCGACGGTGCATATTCAACCGCCGCGCAGTTTCCGACACGTTACGATCACATAGCTCGTAGACCCTTTGAATATGCTCCCACCGAACGCGGTCTGCACTCATCGGGTTCTCAGGGGGCGGTGGCAGTTCGTCTTTTTGCGCCAGAAGAGCGTTTGTCACATCTGTCGCGTCAGCTGGTTTTGCCAGATAATCAGTGGCACCGATCTTTACAGCCGCAACTGCCGTTGCAATGGCCCCGTAGCCTGTAAGCACAACGATACGGCTATCGGGACGGCGTTCGCGCAGAACCTCGACCACGTCGAGACCATTACCGTCCTCAAGCCGCAGGTCGACAACGGCATAAGCTGGTGGGCGTGCTGTCGCAATTGCCTTACCACCTGCGACTGTCTCTGCTGTTTCAACAGAAAAGCCACGCTTTTCCATAGCTTTCGCAAGCCGTTTTAGAAACGCTTCGTCGTCGTCAACCAATAGCAGCGACGGGTCTACTCCGAGATCAATGTTGGCGATATCCATTGCCTTTGTCCTTATTAGGTTCAAGCTTGAGATAGCTTGCCATCTGCAAGGGTCAAACCGGACAAGATGCTTGAAATCTGTCACTTGCGGACAGGTCTTTCTGGCAAACCACGTCAAGATCAGAGACCAGGAAGAACGGTTTGCTGTCCATGGGATGGCAATCAGCGGCTGGCGGCATACCTTCAACACAGGTTGAGTTGGTCGCATTGATCCGGGGGCGGTCCCCATTTAACACTTTAGGAGTCCGCAGCGGGAGAACGGAAGACATACGATGGCCGGTTCCGAATTGCATATGTTTGCAGAACAGCACCGCAGCGACTGGGTGCGGTTGCGGACGCTTGTCGTCCTGCGCTGGTTTGCGATCAGCGGGCAGATCATTGCGATTCTTGTGGCTGCACGCATCTATAACCTTGAGATCGAAATCGGCTCTGCTGCACTAATCATCGGCAGCGCCGTTATAGCAAATCTGTTTTCAAGTTCGCTTTATCCCGAAAACAAGCGGCTGTCCGAACGCGAAACCATGATGATGCTGATATTCGACGTGGTGCAGTTGGGGCTGCTGCTTTTCCTGACCGGCGGTTTGAACAATCCGTTCGCCCTGTTGATCCTTGCACCGGTTACGATCGCCGCGACTGTATTGAAACTCCGCAGCATGATCGTCGTTGGCGTCATTGCAATTGCCCTGATTTCCATCATCGCACGCGTGCACATCCCACTTGTGACAAGCAGCGGCGAGATATTGACCTTGCCACCCGTCTTTCAGCTTGGGTTTTGGGTTTCTCTAGTGATCGGCGTTGTCTTTCTTGCGATCTATGCGCGGCAAGTCACGACCGAAATGCACACCATGCGCGAGGCTTTGGTCGCCACACAACTTGCATTGGCCCGTGAACAAAAACTGACCGATCTGGGGGGTGTTGTCGCGGCGGCGGCGCACGAACTCGGGACGCCCCTTGCGACGATCAAGCTGGTTAGCGCAGAGCTGATGGAAGAACTGGACGACATGCCAGACCAGCGGGAAGATGCCGCGCTGATCCGCCAGCAGGCAGACCGGTGCCGCGAAATCCTTCATTCCATGGGCCGGGCCGGAAAGGACGATTTGCATCTACGCACCGCGCCGCTTGAAACCGTTGTGCGCGAAGCTGCGGAGCCACATCTGAGCCGCGGTAAGCAAGTGCTTTTTGATATCGCGCCAAAAGGGTCGGATGATCATTCGCAGCCGGTGATTACGCGCAGGCCGGAAATCATTCACGGGTTGCGCAATCTGATCCAGAACGCTGTCGATTTTTCTGAACAGCGGGTCGAAATCGACGTGAACTGGTCAGACGATGAAATCAGTGTGCAGATTGCGGACGACGGTCCAGGCTTTCCGCAATCTGTCATCGGACGTATCGGCGACCCTTTCGTGCGCCGCCGTCGGGTGTCTTTGGATGGGTCGCGCCGTCCTGGATACGAAGGCATGGGTCTGGGCCTTTTCATTGCCAAGACACTGCTCGAACGCTCTGGTGCGCGCATTTCTTTCACGAATGGCCGACGCCACGGGCGATCGGGTTGGGCTGGACAGGCGACCGGCGGTGCAATTGTTTCGGTTAATTGGCCGCGCGTAGTGGTAGATAATCATCATGCGCAGGCCGGCAAACCATTGGGTAAAAACCAGCCGATCACGTCTTAGCCCTTCTATTTAATAGCTCATTAACCTTCTCCCGCCATTCTGCTTTCGATGGATAGGGCGCTTCAAATGGTATTGGGTGAGACTCTTCAGTTGCTTATTGTCGTCTTCATGGCGATCGGTTTGGCGTTGCTTTTATACCGTTTTGCATTTCAGCGTTCACATGGTCATGCGCTTACGCGGGAGGCACGCGCTGTTCCAAATCTTCCGGTCTTTCTATTTGAAGGACAGACCCTGATTGACGCGACCCCTGCGGCGCAGACGATCGTTGACAGAATGCCAACTAATGAATCCGAATTTGATGCGTTGGTTGGGTTTCTTGCGCCCTTGTTCCCCTCACTTCCTGTTGCAATCGCGGAAATGTCATCGAACGGCGCGCAAAACATCGTTCACCCGGACGATGAAACACTTTCTGTGCGGCTTTTGCGTGATGGACCACGCCTTCGCCTGACACTTGATAGCGCACAGCATGTAGACGCCACATTGCGCTACAAAGAGCTGGAAGAGGACGCATTTCGCAAGGAGGCAGAGACTCACAAAACTATTTGCCAGAATGCACCACAGCTGATCTGGCAGGAAAACAATGAAGGGCAGGTCGTCTGGGCCAACGCGACCTATCTGCGATATGCGGATCTACATGTTCGAGCCGATGAGAACATAGGTCAGGCATGGCCCAAAAAGCGCCTGTTTTCGGATGCTCCTTTTCCCATCGCACATGACGCTTTGCCCCTGACAAAACGTAGATCGCTCCAGCTTCATGGAGAGGAGGCGGAGCATTGGTTCAATGTGACGTCGATGCCAACGGCGAACGGGGCTCTACACTATGCAATTGACGCAAACGAGATCATGCGCGCGGAGGAGTCACAGAAGGCATTTGTCACCACGATTTCGAACACATTTGCGCAGCTGTCGATCGGACTTGCCGTTTTTGATCGCAAACGCAGGTTGGCCAGCTACAACCCCGCTTTTGGCGATCTGACCGGATTGCCAGCCAGTTTTCTTGTCGGGCGCCCGTCTATCGAGATCGTTCTCGATCAGTTGCGCGAGATGCGTAAACTGCCAGAGCCAAAGGATTATTCTTCGTTCCGGGAACAGTTCTCGGCACTCGAAACGGCAGCACAGCAAGGGACGTACGTCGAAAACTGGGACATGCCTGACGGACAGACCTATCGTGTGACCGGTAAACCGCATCCGGGTGGCGCACTGGCGTTTCTGTTCGAGGACATCACAGCCGAAATTTCTTTGACCCGCCGGTTCCGGTCTGAAATCGAAACCAGTCAAGCTGTGATCGACAGCATGCCAGATGCAATCGCTGTATTCTCCGCCTCGCAATCGCTCGTAATCTCGAACGTTGCCTACAGTGAAATGTGGGCCGATGATGTTACGCCTGACTCAATTGCCTATGACCTCAGGATCGCGCTGCGACAGTGGAAATCGGGCTGTGTTTCGAGTGCAGTCTGGCGGCGTATCGAGTCTTTTGCCGGCAGTTTGTCAGAGCGCGAGGCATGGTCAGAAACCGTTGTGCTGAAAGACGGGCGGCAAGTCGCTTGCAGCGTCACGCCGCTTAAAGGCAGCATGACGATGGTGAAGTTCACACCGCGGACGACTCGTTCATTAACACTGGAAAAGCTGACCGCGCCGGATTTTGCGCTGCAACAGCGAAAGGTCTGATTGCGCTTGCGGCTTGTCGCCAAGTCCATAATCTTGCGCCATGCTGTCCGATCCATTTTGCCTTGATTTGCCCACCGAAGACGCGACCCGCAACCTTGCTGGCGGGCTTGCCCCGCTGTTGCAGGTGGGTGACGTGTTGTTGTTGTCCGGACCCGTCGGTGCTGGAAAATCGTTTTTCTGTCGCGCCTTGATCCGTGCCCGTACGCACACGCGCGAAGATATTCCTTCACCGACATTCACGCTTGTGCAGACCTATCCGCATCCGGACGGGGATATCTGGCATTGTGATCTTTATCGGCTCTCGCACCCTGATGATGTGCTGGAACTGGGGTTGGAAGAGGCCTTTTCCGACGCGATATGCTTGATCGAATGGCCGGATCGACTTGGTTCCCTCGCACCTGCAAATGCCTTGAACCTGGCGTTTGAAGCGACCGACACTGGCCACCGTGTAACAATTCGCGGGAATGCTGAATGGGCGACACGTATGAATGCGCTTCATGCCTGATCGCCATGAACTGCTGCGCATATTCCTTGGGGGAACAGTCTGGGAGGACTGGGATCAGGCCCCTATCGCGGCGGATGCTTCTTCCAGACGTTATCTGCGACTGACACATGACACACAGGCGGTCATGGTGATGGACGCACCTCCGGAAACGGGCGAGGATATCGAGCCGTTCTGCCATATCGCCAACTACCTTGAAAGCGCCGGTCTCGCTGCACCGAAAATCTACAAATCTAACTTGGAAAACGGCTTTCTGGTTCTCGAGGATCTTGGTCGAACTGACTTTGCCCGTGCATTGCAAAAAGATCCATCGCAGGAACCGGGGCTCTATGAAGCCGCCACTGATGTGCTCATTAGGCTTCGCGAATTGGATGCACCGCCTTCGGTGACAATGAATCCGGATGTCGGCGGCGAAATGACCCGCATCACTTGCGAGTTCTATGTCAATGATCCCGCTTTGGCAGATGAAATGGCCAAGGAAATGGCTGCGCATCTGCGCGATCTGTGCGGCCCTCCAAACATCTTGGCGTTGCGTGACTATCATGCTGAAAACCTGATCTGGCGACCCGAATACAGAGGACTTCAGCGTGTGGGATTATTGGACTTTCAGGACGCGTTTTTGGCACCGGACGGGTATGATCTTGCTTCGTTATTGCGGGATGCACGGCGCGATGTCAGCGAAGATACAGTGAAAGAGGTGATTGCGTATTTTGCGAAATATACGCAACAGGATGAGGGCACCGTTTCCGCAGCAGTTGCCTGCCTGTCAGTACAGCGCAATCTTCGCATTCTGGGGGTGTTCGCGCGCCTTATCCGAATGCAGGGTAAGCGCCGTTATGTGCAGATGTTGCCGCGCGTCTGGTCCCATGTCATGCAGGACCTTCAGCATCCCGCACTTCATCGACTGAACGCGGTGTTGCGCGACCGCTTACCAGAACCAACGGACCCGATAATCATGGCCTGGACAGAATGACCGCCCCAACCTCTATCCTGTTGTTTGCCGCCGGTCTTGGCACGCGCATGGGGCCGCTGGTCGCTGATTGCCCGAAGCCGTTGGTCGACGTTGCGGGGCGCACATTGCTTGATCGGACGCTGGACCTCACGCATATTTCCGCGATCAAGCGCCGGGTCGTCAACGTCCATTACAAGGCGGAGATGATCCGCGATCATTTGCGTGACAGCACCGTCATCATCTCGGACGAAACAGACATGTTGCGTGAAACAGGTGGCGGGCTGCGGCATGCGTTGCCGCTTTTGGGGGGCGGGCCTATCATCACGATGAATACGGATGCGGTCTGGTCGGGTCGGAACCCGATTGTGGAAATCCTGAATGCCTGGGACCCAGAAATGGACGCATTGCTTCTTCTTTTGCCGATGGCCAAGACACACGGGCACATCGGGAAGGGCGATTTCGAACTGTGCGACACTGGCCGCCTTACGCGCGGCACGAAGATGATCTATTCCGGACTCCAGATTATCAGGCCCGCAATTCTGGACGAAGTGGCCGACAGCTGTTTTTCAATGAATGTCATCTGGGACAAGCTCATCCAACGGCAAAGTGTGTTTGGCTGCATCTACGACGGTGAGTGGTGCGACGTGGGGCGGCCCGAGAGTATTCCGCTTGCCACCAGGCTGCTGGCGCAATCTGCAGATGTTTGAATCGACAGATCAGCCGCGGGTCTTTGGCCTGCCACCCGGTGCGGATTTCGGGAACGAGCTTGTCGCCGGACTTCATGCCCGGTTCCGAAATATGTCGGTCGTTGATATCGCCCGCACAGAGATTTTCGTGAACACCGCCCGGATGCAAAGGCGCATCCGCAGCATTTTCGATGACGGTCTGGCCCGTCTTTTGCCCCGCGTGCGCCTTGTTACCGATCTGGCGTTTGATGCGCAGGCATCCGGCATTCCTTTGCCTGTGTCGTCATTGCGTCGCCGGTTGGAGTTGATCGGTGTGATTTCTGCGCTTCTGGATAAGGAGCCCGATCTGGCACCGCGCGCGGCACTATATGATCTGGCGGACAGTCTTGCGACGTTGATGGACGAAATGCAGGGCGAAGGCGTCAATCCCGAAACTCTGCAGAATCTGGACGTGTCAGACCAGTCTGGTCACTGGCAGCGCGCCTTGAAGTTTCTCAATATTCTTGGTCCGTTCTTTAGCGCCATTGCCGTCGCCCCTGACAAGGAAGCGCGACAGCGGCTCGTGATTGAACAGCTGGTGGAAAGCTGGCGCATATCTCCCCCGACCCATCCGATTATTGTCGCTGGATCGACAGGTTCGCGCGGCGCAACGGGACTATTGATGCAGGCGGTGGCGCGGCTGCCGCAAGGTGCGCTTGTTCTGCCAGGATTTGACAGCATCATGCCGGAAAGCGCGTGGGATAGTCTTGGAAAGCAAGGAAGTGGTGAAGATCACCCGCAGTACCGGTTCAAGACACTTCTGGAAAATCTATCTTTGACACCAAAGGACGTCGTTAATTGGACGGAGGATCCGATATATTCCAACGCCCGCAACAAGCTTGTTTCACTGTCCCTGCGTCCGGCACCTGTCACCAACGACTGGATGCGCGAAGGCCCCAAGCTTGACGATCTTGCAGAGGCAACCCGCGATATGGTGCTGGTCGAGGCTCCGTCCCCCCGAATTGAAGCAGAAACCATTGCCTTGCGACTGCGTCAAGCGGCCGAAGACGGGGTAACTGCGGCCCTGATCACGCCGGACAGAATGCTGACCCGACAGGTGGCCGCTGCGCTGGACCGTTGGGATATCACGCCGGATGACAGTGCCGGTGTGCCATTGGCGCAATCGGCACCGGGCCGATTGCTGCGGCATGTCGGGGATCTGATCGGTACGGAACAAACAGCTGAAAAGGTGCTGATCGTCCTCAAGCATCCGCTTTGCAATACTGGTGGCGGGGATCGCAACCAGCACCTGCTGCGGACACGCGAGTTGGAGCTACGTTTACGTCGATATGGTCCCCCGATCCTTGACAAGACAGCACTGGTTGATTGGGCTGAGCGGACCAGCGAAAATGACCCCGGACGGCTGGCTTGGGCCAACTGGCTGGGCGATGTGATCAACGACCTTGCCGCGGCGGATGAAGCGCTGTTGGCTGATCTGTTGGCGTTTCACATCCATTGCACCGAATGGCTTGCACGTGGGCCGGACGGCGATGACGCTGGCGCGCTATGGGAGCAGACAGCCGGTCGTGAAGCCCAGCGCGTCTGCACAATGCTGCAAACAGATTCAGACGCTGGTGGCGTTCTGTCGACTTTTGATTATGTCCATCTGTTCAATGCCGTCCTGGCGCAGGGTGTCGTCCGGGACCGTGACCTTGGTCATCCCAACATCTTGATCTGGGGTACTTTAGAGGCGCGTGTTCAGGGCGCTGATCTTGTGATTCTGGGTGGGCTGAACGACGGTGTCTGGCCCGAAAGCCCCGCACCTGATCCGTGGTTGAACCGGCAGATGCGGCAGGCAGTCGGCCTGCTGTTACCAGAGCGGCGCATTGGATTGTCGGCGCATGATTACCAACAAGCTGTCTGCGCGAAAGAAGTGTGGATTACCCGTGCGCTGCGTTCCGCAGATTCCGAAACTGTGCCTTCGCGTTGGCTGAACCGCCTGACGAACCTGCTTTCTGGTTTGCCAGAACAGGGAGGGCCGGAGCTGCTTGAGCGGATGCGCGATGATGGTGCAATGTGGATTGCGAAAGCGGCTGCCCTTCAGGTGCCGGAGCAAGTGACGCCAAAGGCCAAACGCCCATCGCCACAACCGCCTGTCGCCGCCCGACCAAAAGAGCTGTCCGTCACTCGCATCAAAACGCTGATACGCGATCCTTTTGCGATCTATGCGGAAAAGATATTGCGTTTGAAACAGCTCGATCCACTGAAGGTCACGGCTGATCCGTCTTTGCGCGGTGAAGTCTTCCACAAGATTCTTGAGTTGTTCATTGCAAGCCGACCTGATGCCACAGATCCTGCTGCACTGCGCGCATTTCTGACGATAACAGAAAGGGTCCTGCAAGAGCGGTGCCCATGGCCAACCGTCAGGATGCAATGGCTCACCCGGCTTACGCGTATCGCGCCACGGTTTCTTTCCGATGAGGCTGCGCGGCAGAGTATTGGCTCGCTCGTCCTGATCGAGGCCGATGGCGCGGTCGACATACTCAATCCGGCATTTCGTCTGATCGCAAAGGCGGACCGCATGGATCGCGACCAGAATGGCGATATCATCATCTACGACTACAAGACGGGTGAAATGCCATCAGCCCCTCAGCAAGAGAAATTCGACAAGCAACTGCTGCTTGAAGCTGCGATGGTCGAACGGGGTGCATTCGATGACCTTGGCCCGGCCAAGGTCGCTTCTGCTGCCTTCATTGAGGTCAACTCCAGTATGCGGATCAAACCAGCTCCGTTGGAGAAAAGCCCCGCCGATCAGGTATGGTCCGAATTTCTGGAACTTTTGCGGAACTGGCAGGATCCGGGCACCGGTTATACGGCGCGGCTTGCGCATTTCAGCAACAAGCAGTCAAGCCAATACGATCATCTATCGCGCTTTGGAGAGTGGTCGATGGCAGATGATATCGCGCCTGAGGTTCTGAAATGATCCGCAACGAAGCCACACAAAATCAGGTCAATGCGGCTGAGCCGAACCATACGACATGGCTGTCAGCGAATGCCGGGTCTGGCAAGACCCGTGTGCTGACAGATCGAGTGGCGCGTCTTTTGCTGAGCGGAGTCGAACCTCAGAACATCCTGTGTCTGACCTATACCAAAGCTGCAGCGGCAGAGATGCAGAACCGCCTTTTCAAACTTTTGGGTGAATGGGCAATGCGCGCTGATGACGCTTTGTTCGCAGATCTGAAAGAGCTTGGCGTCGATGGTACCCCCAATTTGCAAGAGGCACGCACGCTGTTCGCGCGGGCAATCGAAACGCCGGGCGGTCTAAAAATTCAAACAATCCACTCTTTCTGCGCCAGTATCCTGCGCCGCTTCCCGCTCGAGGCCGGGATCAGCCCCCAGTTCAAGGAAATGGAAGACCGGACAGCGGAGCTTTTACGCTCTGACGTTCTAGATGCAATGGTGACCGGTCCGCATGCAGATGTCGTGCGTGACCTGATGATGTATCACACCGGTGCCGAGCTTGATAAATTGGTCGCAGAGGTTGCGAGGCATCGTGATCATTTTGCGCAAGGCTTCGATGAGGCGGAGCTACGCAAAATGCTCGGGTTAGCGAGTTCTGTGGAGACCGCAGACTTGATGGCCAATATTTTTGGCCCTGCCGAAATCGCTGTACTTCGCGAGGTTGTCACACTTTGCCGCGACGGTTCTTCAAATGACGTGAAAGCAGCGGAAAAGCTTGCAACGATTGATCTGGAAAACCCCAAACCAGCTGATCTTGAAACCTTGGAGGATGTCCTTCTTTTCAAATCGAGCAAGATCAGTGGAGATTTTTCCCCAAAGATCGACAGTTTCCCGACAAAACCCACGCGCGCAAAGAATTCCGATCTTTTTTCTGAGCTGAACTTCATCATGGAGACCGTCGCGGCATCACGACAGGATCGGCTTGCTTTGATCGCGCTGGAAAGAACGAAAGCGCTATACGCGTTCGGGCGCGTTTTTGTTCCGGCCTATGAGGCGCGCAAGCTTGAAATGGGCTTGCTGGATTTCGACGATCAGATCCGAAAGGCCCGCGCACTGCTGACAGATCCGCATGTTGCACAGTGGGTGTTGTTCCGCCTTGATGGGGGGATCGATCATGTGTTGGTAGATGAGGCGCAGGACACTTCGCCGGACCAATGGGCCGTCATCAAGCATTTGACGCAGGAATTTGTCAGCGGTGAAGGTGCCAGAGCAAACCAACGGCGCACGATCTTTGTCGTCGGGGATAAGAAACAGTCGATCTATTCGTTTCAGGGTGCGGATCCGGATGAGTTCGATCGCATGCAGCGCCATTTCGAAACCAAGCTGAAAGAAGCAAATGATCAGCTTCATAATCTGACGTTGCAGCATTCTTTCCGGTCGTCCCAAGCTGTCCTACGCGTTGTCGATGCGGCACTGGATGGTGAGACCATTGAAGGGCTGGGCGGCGAGGTGCAGCACAGCGCCTTTAATGAAGATATGCCCGGGCGTGTCGATCTTTGGCCAGTTATTGAAAATAACCCGGCAGCGGAGGATGACAGGGTTTGGTACGATCCAGTCGACAAGAAAAGCGAACAGCATCACACTGTCATACTGGCGAACCAGATTGCCGCGGAAATCAAGCGGATGACCCAGGAAGAAACCCTTCCCGTTGACGCGAAGGACGGGAAGCCGGCAGCGCGCCGCCTTGTCACCGAAGGCGACGTCCTGATCCTTGTGCAGCGGCGGTCAGACCTGTTCTCTGAGATTATTCGCGCTTGCAAAGCGGCGGACCTCAGCATTGCTGGCGCGGACAGGTTGCGCGTCGGAGCGGAGATGGCTGTCAAAGACCTTGCCGCGTTGCTGAGCTTTCTTGCGCTGCCGGAAGACGATCTGTCGTTGGCTACGGCTTTGCGGTCACCCCTTTTTGGTTGGTCGGAACAAGACCTTTTCACGCTGGCCCACTATCGACCAGAGAAGGGTTATCTTTGGGCAACATTGCGCAACAGCGATGCGCATCCAAACACATTTCGGATTCTCAATGATCTGCGCGGGAAGTCAGATTTTCTACGGCCCTACGATTTGATTGAACGCATTTTGACTGTGCATGAAGGTCGCAAAAAATTGTTGGCCCGTCTTGGTGCCGAAGCCGAAGACGGGATTGATGCCTTGCTGTCTCAGGCCCTTGCCTATGAAAGCAACGGCGTGCCGAGCCTAACCGGCTTTCTGACGTGGATGCAGACTGATGACCTTGAGATCAAACGGCAGATGGACAATCAGGGCAACCGGATTCGCGTGATGACTGTGCACGGTGCCAAGGGTCTGGAAGCGCCGATCGTTATACTGCCTGACACTGCAAAGCGGGAGCCGCGCAATCAGTCAGAAATTTTCGATCTTGGCGATCACCTGATATGGCCACCGACCAAACCGCAATCATCTGATTCCGTCAACGCCATGCGCGATGATATCAGGGCGCGAGAAATGCGTGAGAGGATGCGCTTGCTTTACGTCGCGATGACCCGCGCCGAGAAATGGCTGATCGTTGCGGCTGCGGGTGACGTGGGTGAACAGACTGAAAGCTGGTACAGAATTGCCGAAGCCGGAATCGAAACATCAGGCGCAATTGATGCACAATCGGGTGACATACAGATCAGGCGCGTGACCCATGGTGATTGGTCGGCCGGAGAATTGTTGGCAACCGACAAAACCGAAACGTTGAAACCTTCCGCCCCCATTTTTACAGCGCTGCCGGAAATCAGACCGCAAAAGACTCTCTCACCCTCTGACCTTGGTGGCGACAAGATCATGGCTGGCGATCCAGCAGGAGAAGATCGGGACGTTGCGCTAGAACGGGGTCGACTGGTTCACCTTCTGCTGGAGCATCTTCCACAAGTGCCAGTAGACGAGAGAGGGTCATTGGGCTTGCAACTGATTACGGCTAGTCCTGATTTTGCGCCTGATGCCGAAGAACTTGTCCGGGACGTGATCAATCTGCTTGTGAAGGATGAACTGACGTTTCTGTTCGGACCGGAGACGCTGTCGGAAATCGGGATTACGGCGAGCCTGCCAGCATTGGGTGGTAAGCGGATACATGGTGCGATCGACCTATTGCAGATTCATGACGATCGGATACTTGCCGTTGATTTCAAGACGAACCGGCTTGTGCCGCCGACGCCCGAAGAAACACCCGAGGGTCTGTTGCGGCAAATGGGGGCTTATGCCGCCGCACTTGCTGAAATCTATCCGAACCACAAAATTGAAACTGCAATTCTTTGGACCCAGACCGGCACATTGATGCGCTTACCCGCACCACTTGTTTCAGACGCTCTCGCCCGTGTGAGCGTGGCTTGACGCCCCTGCCCGGCGGTCATAGTTTCCTGGTCTGAACAAACCGATTTGAGGAGAGCCGCAATGGCTACAGTCGCAGTCACAGATGCAACATTCGACGCCGAAGTGCGCCAGTCCGATATCCCCGTTGTGGTGGATTTCTGGGCCGAATGGTGTGGCCCATGCAAACAGATCGGCCCAGCCTTGGAAGAACTGTCCACCGAGATGGAAGGCAAAGTGAAGATCGTCAAAGTGAACGTTGACGAGAACCCGAATTCCCCTGCTCAAATGGGCGTGCGCGGCATTCCGGCGTTGTTCATGTTCAAAGGCGGTGAGGTAATTTCGAACAAGACCGGTGCGGCCCCCAAAGCGGCGCTGCAGGGATGGATCGAAGAATCCATTTAACGTCAGAACTGCATTTGAAGATCAAGGGCACCCGACGGCGGTGCCCTTTTTTGTGTCCACCTTGTTCATCCAGTCCAGCGCCGCCATATAGACCCTAAGCAGAAGGACAGCAGATATGGCAAAAGAAGAGTTTCCAGGCTGGCACGGCACCACGATCATCGGTGTACGCAAAGGTGGTGAGGTCGTAATCGCCGGCGACGGACAGGTCAGTGTCGGGCAAACCGTCATGAAGGGCACCGCAAAAAAGGTGCGACGCCTGTCCCCTGGTGGGAATGATGTCGTCTGTGGCTTCGCCGGATCAACTGCTGATGCCTTCACGCTGCTTGAACGCCTTGAAAAAAAGCTGGAGGCGACGCCCGGTCAGCTTGCCCGCGCCTCTGTTGAACTCGCCAAAGACTGGCGCACGGACAAGTATCTGCAAAAACTGGAAGCGATGTTGATCGTCAGCGACGGCAAAGATCTCTTTGTCATCACTGGCGCGGGCGATGTATTGGAACCCGAACACGATATCACCGCGATCGGATCTGGCGGTAATTTTGCACTGGCTGCTGGCCGCGCTCTAATGGACAGCGACCTGAAGGCCGAAGAGATTGCCCGCCGCGCGATGGCGATTGCAGCGGACATCTGTGTTTATACGAATGGTAAACTGACAGTTGAAACGATCAGCTAACAGACGCGACACCCAGTGGGACGTTGAAGCGTTCACACCAAATCCAGACTTCGTTGTAGTCGTCGGGATTGATGCCTGCGGGCAGCGCATATTTGGACGCGCCGGTGTTGCTTTGCAGCGGGCCCATCAACGTCGACGGATCGTAAGTGCCGTCCTTGCCCAGCGCGACCTTGGGGTCGGGCGCACCGTCAAAGGTGAAATCATCAAGAAGCTGGACACCGTCAGACGCAAGTTCGGCAGTGCCGGTTGTGACGTGGTTGCTCAGCCCGCGAAAATTGCCAAGGCGCCCATGTCCACCCGCAAAGGCTGGTGCGGCGGTGACGGCAAGGCCAGTGATCAGAAAATGGCGGCGGTTCATGGGTCTCTCCAAATTAGCGATGGGTCGACGCTAGCGTCGCTTAGCAACCAAAGATACGCTACCCACGCGCTTGTGAACCATGATTGAACGCGATGATCTGAAAGCTGGGATCAGCGCCGGTATCCTGACAGAGGCCCAGGCTGCATCCTTGACGAGTTTGGCCGACAGCAGACGCGGCGCGCGCGAAAACCTCTTGCCGGGCGATGAACCGTTCGAGTTGTTCAAAGGGTTCAACGAGATTTTTATCGTTATTGGTCTGGTCATTCTTGCAACTGGTTGGTCAAGCGTGAGCGCTATATGGTATTCGCAGCAGATCACAAACCCGCAGCAGTTCGCCATTGGATTTGGTCTGATCGGCATCGCCGTGCTTTGGTTGTTATCCGAGTATTTTATCCATCGCCGCCGCATGGTCGCCCCTGCCATTGCATTGTCGGTTCTTTTTGCGATGAACGCAGCATTTAGCCTGACAGCGTATTTCGCCCAGCCGTTCATGGTTGCGCAGGAAGACTACAGTAGCTTGCCTTTGCCCTTTGCTATCGGAACGTTCGCGCTTTTCCTGTTCTGGTTCCGCTTTCGCGTGCCGTTTGCGCTGGCCATGATAGCGGTCGGGCTTTTCATCGTCGCGATCCTTATGGCGGCGACGTCCAGCGGCACCCCCCAGAGCCCGACTGATCTGTTTTTGCTTTCCGCTGACGGGCCTTTTGCGTTGATCACGCTGTTGCTTGGTTTCGGCGTTTTTGCGGTCGCATTGATTTTCGATATGAGCGATCCGCATCGTGTGACACGCCGCGCGGCCAACGGGTTCTGGCTTCATGTCGTTGCCGCACCGGCGCTGGTCAATACGCTGGCCCTGACGCTTCTGGAGTCTGAAAGTGCGTTGGCCAATCCGCTATTGCTTTTTATCCTGACGATATTTGCACTGATCGCGATCGTCATTGATCGTCGCTCCTTCCTGATTGCAGCGATCGGTTATATCGTTGCGCTCTCCATGACCGTACTTGACGGCGAAGGCGCTGCCGCCACGATCCTGATACTTGGCATTGTACTGCTTCTTCTTGGTGCGTTCTGGGAAAGAATCCGGGCTGTGATACTGTCTGCCCTTCCCTTTCTGCCGTTGCACCGGCTTCCCCCTTCAAATCGAGTAGTGAAAACATGACAGACCTGACCCCGCGCGAAATTGTTTCGGAACTTGACCGGTTCATCATCGGCCAGAAAGACGCAAAACGGGCCGTTGCAGTCGCACTGCGTAATCGCTGGCGGCGCAAGCAGCTTGGTGATGACCTGCGTGATGAGGTGTATCCTAAGAACATTCTGATGATCGGGCCGACCGGTGTCGGCAAGACCGAGATCTCGCGCCGTCTGGCGAAGCTGGCCCGTGCGCCGTTCATCAAGGTCGAAGCGACAAAATTTACCGAGGTGGGCTATGTGGGGCGCGACGTTGAACAGATTATCCGCGATCTGATCGAAGCTGCGATCAACGAAACGCGCGAATACATGCGCGAGGATGTCAGGGCAAAGGCGCTGCAAGCTGCCGAAGATCGTGTGATCACGGCGGTTGCCGGAACCGACGCGCGCGACAGCACGCGCGAGATGTTTCGCAAGAAGTTAAGTGCGGGCGACCTTGACGACACGATCATCGAGCTCGAACTGACTGATAATGCCAATCCGCTGGGCGGCTTTGAGATTCCGGGTCAACCCGCTGGTGGGATGGGTGGCATGATGAATCTTGGCGACCTATTCGGCAAAGCGATGGGCGGTCGCAAGATCAAGAAGCGCATGACTGTTGCAGAAAGCTATGAAGCGCTTTTGGCGGATGAAGCCGACAAACTGCTAGACGATGAAACCGTGACGAAGGCTGCGCTGGAATCCGTCGAGCAGAATGGCATCGTTTTTCTTGACGAGATCGACAAAGTCTGCGCCCGTGCGGATGCACGTGGTGCTGATGTTTCTCGTGAGGGAGTGCAGCGCGATTTGCTGCCACTGATTGAAGGTACGACCGTGTCGACCAAATACGGGCCTATCAAGACCGATCATATTCTCTTTATCGCGTCAGGCGCTTTCCACGTCGCTAAACCCTCCGATCTGCTTCCCGAACTGCAGGGTCGTCTGCCGATCCGCGTGGAATTGCGGGCCCTGACGGAAGAGGACTTCGTTCGCATTTTGACCGAAACGGATAACGCGCTGACGCTGCAATATTCGGCATTGATGAAAACCGAAGACGTAACAGTGACTTTCGCTGAAGACGGTATCGCGGCCCTTGCCAAGATCGCGGCCGAAGTAAACGAAAGCATCGAGAATATTGGTGCGCGGCGCCTCTACACTGTCATTGAACGGGTGTTCGAAGATCTTTCGTTTAATGCGCCCGATCGAGCGGGCGACAAGATCGAAGTCGATGCGGCATTTGTCGAAGAACACCTTGGCGAGCTTTCGCGCAGCACGGACATCAGCCGTTACGTGCTTTAGGGCTTTTCCAGTTGGCAAAAGCCCTCCATCAAGGGCGGCATGACAGCGCAAACGGGATACATCGCCTTTATCCGAAGCAACGCGCCCTTCCTTGCGGTCGGCGTGTTGCTGTCGTTTCTGTCAAGTTTCGGACAGACGTTCTTTATCTCGATCTTTGGCGGAGAAATCAGAGAAGAATTCGGTCTGACCAACGGTGAATGGGGGCTGGTCTATATGGTCGGCACGTCTGCCTCTGCCGCTGTGATGGTATTTGCCGGCGTGCTTGCAGACCGCTTCCGCGTACGGACATTGGGCATTACAGTCGTGCTTTTGCTTGGCTTTTCCTGCGTATTGATGGCGTGGAACACGGCTGCGGGCCTTTTGCCGTTTGTAATTTTTGCGCTTCGCTTTACCGGTCAAGGCATGACTAGCCATGTCGCGGTTGTCGCAATGGCGCGCTGGTTCATCGCGACGCGCGGCAAAGCGCTTGCCGTTGCCGGGCTTGGTTTCATGTTCGGAGAGGCATCGCTGCCCCTGACGATGGTCTGGCTGAAATCCATGATCGAATGGCGCACGCTTTGGGTGGTCTTTGGGATAATTTGCGTTGGATCAACATTGGTTCTGTTCCGTTTGCTGAAACTGGAACGAACACCGCAGGCGGAAGCCGAAATTGAACAATCCGAAGGAATGGGCGGCAGGCATTGGACTCGTATGGAAGCGCTTCGCAATCCCATCTTCTGGGCGATGGCGCCTGCGGTCATGTCTTTTTCCGGTTTCGGTACAGCCTTCTGGTTTCATCAGGTTCATTTCGCCGAGATCAAAGGTTGGGATCATCTGGCATTGGTTGCGGTCTTTCCGCTTGGCACGCTCACCCTTGCCGTTTCTACAATCGTTTTTGGCTGGGCAATCGATCGGGTCGGTGCTGTGCGGCTTTTGCCGATCTACCTGATCCCTTATGTCGCCGCGTTTGTTCTGCATTGGTGGTCTGGTTCGCTTTTTACCACAGCCATCGCTGTCATCCTGATGGGGCTTGCCGGCGGCGGGCAGTCAACATTGCTGAATGCGTGTTGGGCGGAATTCTACGGCACACGGCATCTTGGAGCGATCAAGGCCGCTGTCGCTGCACTGATGGTGCTCGGGTCAGCCGTCGGGCCGGGCTTAAGCGGCATTCTGATCGATTTCGGCATTGGGTTTGAAATTCAAATGCTGGGCTATGCATTGATTTTCGCTAGCGCAGGTCTGCTCTTGCTTTATCCGCAAGCTGTTTGGAAACGCGCGTTAGTTCCTGCGGCGTAGATAGATATAATAGGCCCCTTCCCCGCCATGACGGATATGGGCTGGCGTTACTTGCAAAACGACCGAAGTCAGTGGCGGCAAGGACAACCACTGCGGCACCTGCGTGCGTAGTAGACCCCGCATCGCAGGCATCGGACCAGTATCGTGACGCGCCCTGCCCTTGCCAGTGATTACAAGCACAAGCCGTTTTCCTGCAGCATGTGATCCCAAGATGAAGGAAATAAGCTCTGGATGGGCTTGGGCCAGCGTCATTCCGTGAAGATCGATGCGCCGTTCAGGCTTCAACTTGCCTTTTTTCATCTTGCCGAAAGACTTGTTGTCCATCTGGACAGGCGCAGTGCGAAGCTGCAAAGCCGTACTCGTCGGTCGGGGTTTGACGTTCTCGCGAACCGCTTTTTCACCAACAGTGAAAGAGCGGATTTTCTGGGGCCCGAGCGCTTCTTTGGGCTTCTGGATCGGATTTGGTTGCGTCGGAGGTCGCATTGGATGCAGAGGCGCGGTTCTTTCCGCAACCTTGTCCCATAACGCCCTCTCGACGGGAGAGAGATGACGGGGCTTTTTCATTCGAAGCCTTGTTCCGTTTTGGCCAAGGCGTAGTCGACGGGCATCAGAACAACCATTCGTCCGCCATCCTTGATTTGGCCTGCCTCCAGCCCAGCTTTGGTACCCGTCCCGTAAAAGATGTCCGCGCGCTGGGCACCTTTGATCGCCGAGCCTGTATCTTGCGCGATCATTAATCTGTTCAGCGGTGACTCACCTTCTTTTTCGATCCAAACGGGTGCGCCCAAGAGTGTGATGCTGGGATCGACCGCAATCGAGCGCATCGCCGTAATCGAGCGATTCATGGCACCCAGCGGGCCCAGTTCAGCTGGTACTTCGCTCACTTCTCGAAAAAAGACATAGCTTTCGTTGGTCCAGAGCAATTCTTGCCCTTCATCAGGGTTATCGCGCACCCAGTTGCGGATCACTTCTGCCGAGACCTGATGCGGCTGATAGACACCGCGGGATACAAGAGTCTGACCCAGCGATGAGTAATCACGTCCGTTCTTTCCGCCATAACCGACGCGTATGACGCCGCCGTCGGGAAGTTTGATCCGCCCCGATCCCTGCACTTGCAGAAAGAAGAGGTCGACCGGGTCGGACAGCCAAGCAATTTCAAGGGCTTTGTCCTTCAGCGCGTCTGACTCGTCAATTTCGCGGCGTGACAGGTAAGTCTGACCTTCGACAAGATCAGGCGGGACGCGGTAAAGAGGAAAGCGGAATTCATCGGTCGGTGCGAGCGAGCCTGAAATTTCCGGTTCGTAGTATCCAGTGAAAAGCATTGGGTCGCCGTCTTCGATCAAGACCGGCTGAAAGAATGTCTCGAAGAAATCCCTCGCTGGCGGAGCGTCTTTCGCGAAGGCGCAGAGCCTTTCGAATTCGTACCTTGGGATATCGCCGCAAGTCTGGGCAAAAACCGAGAGTGCTGCGTCATGATCGTCTTGGGCCCAACCATTCAGATCAGCGTAGTCAAGCAACGTATATGTCGTTTCCGCCATAACAGGCCCCGAAAGCAAAAGCGCCAGACACAGAGGCCCGGCGCTTTCTTGAATCATTCGCCCGTTGCGACAAGAATCCAGTTTGGATCATCGGTACCCATGGTGCGGGCGAAGGTCCAAACGTCTTTTTGTCGCTTGATTTCGTTGGCATTCCCCTCGATGACATCGCCGCCAGCATCGCGGACCTGATAGGTCAGCTCACCTTTGAAGCGCACGGTCAGTTCAGCCTCGCCCGTGTCTTCGTCGAATTCTGCGCGAGTCAGGGCGAGATCACCCAAGCCGACGAATGTTGCTTCGATCGTCAGGCCCTTTGCCTGACGTTCTGCAACCACGGTTTCGAAGGCTTCATAGACGTCATCGGACAAGAACGACTTGATCGAAGCAAGATCGCCACGTTCGAAGGCCATCAGAATCATTTCGTAGGCCCCGCGGGCACCGGACAGGAATTCGCCCACGTTGAACGACGGATCAATCCGCTTCATTGCAGCAAGATGGATAGCTGAGTCGCTGCCTTCGGGCACATGATCCACGATATCGCGGTCCGGGCCACCATCGATGACCTCGAAATCCGCACGACCGGTCGATGCACGACGGCTGCTTTGCTTGACTGGCGGCTTTTCAAAGCCTTCCCGCGTCCCAAGAACGCCGCGCAAACGCAAAATCAGAAATACTGCAATCGCGGCAAGTACCAGCAGCTGCAAAATGGGAGAGTTCATTTGGACCTCTTTTCGGGGGTGGCATGGAAACGGCTCATGACCGACCTTATGTAGGTCACGTAAGGGGCCGAGTCCACCTTGGCCCACGCTTTGTTGAGAAAGGAATAGCCGATGTGGCTCCTTATTGCGTTCATCGCCGTCCCGTTGATCGAGATTGCCCTGTTCATTCAGGTTGGTGGATGGCTTGGACTTTGGCCAACACTGCTGATCGTTGTCGTGACCGCGATCATCGGCTCCGCCCTTGTCAGAAGCCAGGGGGCCCGGGAAATGCAGAACCTGCGGTCGTCTTTTTCAGATATGCGTGACCCGAGTGAGCCGCTTGCGAATGGTGCCATGATCCTGTTCTCGGGCGCATTGTTGCTGACGCCCGGGTTTTTTACAGACTTTGTGGGTTTTGCGCTTCTCGTACCGCCAGTGAGAGCGGCTGTGTTTCAGTGGGCGAAAAAGCGGGCCAACATTCAGACATTCGAGATGGGAACGGGCCGTGCGCGCCACCCACATGATCGGGACCGGGTTATTGACGGTGAATTCGAAGAGATCCGTACGACGCATGATGCCCCCAAGGGTCCGTCCGGTTGGACCAAGCACTGAGGTTGAGCCTCTCTGCGGCGCCTGATAAGCATGCGCGACCCCATTACTCAGGAATTATTCCATATGTCCGATATCCCCGAAACAGGCACGGCTGACGCAGCAGCCGCACCAAAAGTCACCAGCCGCGTCATGGCGCAATACGTCCGCGATTTGTCTTTCGAGAACATCCTTGCCCAGAAGGGCGTTTCTGGCGACGCACAGCCTGAAATTTCCGTCCAGGTGAACCTTGATGCACGCAAGCGTGGTGCCGAAAACCAGTATGAGGTGATCACGAAGTTGAACATCACCAGCAAGACCAAGGAGAAAGGCGACCCGCTTTTCTTGTTGGAAATTGACTACGCGGGGATTTTCCACGTTGAAGGCATCCCGGAAGAACAAATGCACCCGTACCTATTGATCGAGTGCCCCAGAATTACATTTCCGTTCCTGCGCCGTATCGTCAGTGACGTTACTCGCGACGGTGGGTTCCCGCCTTTGAACCTTGAAACAATTGATTTTCTGCAACTTTATCGCTCCGAGCTTGCTCGCCGTGCGGAAGCAGAGAAAGACAAGAAGCAGCCAGTCAACTAGCCGAGCTTTTTCCAGACAGAGCCGTCGCCCAGCGTTTCGACAAACGCAGTATGGGCGGCGGCTTCTTCGGCTGTGACCCTTGCCGCAAGCGGATTCGGGCGCGGCTGCGGACGCCAGTTGTCATTGAGGTTCGCTGAATCTTTGGATTGCGTCTGACCCGATAAAGCGAAGTCCGGTTGTCGGCCACCGATCAGCTCCAGATAGACTTCCGCCAAAATCTCGCTGTCGAGCAAGGCCCCGTGCAGTGTTCTTGACGAATTATCAATATTGAAACGACGGCAAAGCGCATCAAGCGATGCGGGTGATCCGGGAAACCGGCGGCGCGCAATCGCAAGCGTGTCGATAGCTTGATCCATTGGTAAAAGCTGCCGGTCGAGCCACCCAAGTTCAGCATTCAGAAACTTCATGTCGAACGCCGCGTTGTGGATAACGAGTTTGTCGTTACCAATGAAGTCGACGAATGCTTGTGCGATGTCTTTGAAGACCGGTTTGTTCGCGAGGAAATCGTCACCGAGGCCGTGAACCGCAAACGCATCTGCGGGCATGGCGCGTTGAGGGTTAATATATTGATGATAGGTGCGCCCGGTCGGCACGTGTCCAATCAGTTCAACTGCGCCGATTTCAACAATACGGTCACCTTCTGACGGTTCAAAGCCGGTGGTTTCGGTATCAAGTACGATTTCACGCATCTGGCAGTTTTCCCCGTATATCCGCGATTACATTTTGGACCTCTTTGCGTGTTTGATCCAGCGAGATGGTTTCGATGATATAATCAGCGCGCACACGTTTTTCGCTATCGGGCATCTGGCGCGACAGGATCAGCTCGAACTGGTCCTCCGTCATGCCTGGGCGATCAAGAACGCGCTGACGCTGAACATCTTGTGGCGAAGTCACAACAAGAACAGCGTCGAGCCAGACGTCTGCTCTTGTTTCAAACAGAAGTGGAATGTCAAAAAGAATAAGGCCGGACTGTTCCGCGCGAAAGGCTTCACGATCTGCCTTCACAAGCGGATGCACGATCTCTTCAAGTTTGCGCAGAATGTCTGGATCAGATGCGATTGCTTCTTTCAGCTTGGACCGCGAAACCGCACCGTCCTGAATCGCTGCCGGAATGAGCTTCGCGACTGGTGTGACCGCTGCTCCACCCGCAGCATACAGGCGATGCACGGTTTCGTCTGCGTCCCAAACAGGGATTCCTTCGTCGGCAAACATGCGAGCCGTCGTTGTTTTGCCCATGCCGATAGATCCGGTCAGACCCAACGCGAACGTCATCCCAATACAGCCTTGCGCAATTCATCATCCACAACTGGACGGTGGCCGAACCATCTTTCAAATCCAGGGACGCCCTGATGAAGCAACATGCCTAGTCCATCTACGGTGATACACCCTTTTTCTGCAGCGGATTGCAGTAATTGCGTACGCAGCGGCGCATATACAATATCTGTCACCACGGCATCGGACCGGAGCCCATCCAATGGAACGCGCAATTCGGGCTGGCCTGCCATGCCCAATGATGTCGTGTTCACCACGGTTGTAGCCTCTTCAAGCATATTGCCGGCCTGGACCCAGTCGACAACCTGAATGCGCGGTCCAAATTCGGCGCGAAGAGCCTCTGCCTTGGGACGCGTGCGGTTCGAGAGCAGGATTTCATCAACGCCTTCCTGCGCAAGCGCGACGATGATCGCTCTTGCAGCGCCGCCCGCGCCGAATACCGCAGTCGGACCTGCTTTCGGATCCCAATCGGGCGCACCCTGCTTCAGATTCGATATGAAACCGTAACCGTCTGTGTTGTCGGCATGGATCGTCCCGTCTTCACGAAAAATCAGCGTATTCGCAGCACCGATCAGAATGGCACGATCCGTGACTCGATCTGCGATCGACAAAACCGAAACCTTGTGCGGCAAAGTGACGTTCGCACCCACAAAACCCATTTTCGGCAGCGTGCGAAGGACAGTTTCCAGGTCAGCTTCTTCGACTTGCATCGGGACGTAATCGCCCCGGATTCCATACCGAGTGAGCCAATGACGATGGAGGCGTGGCGACTTTGATTGGCCAATCGGATTTCCGATAACGCCAGCAAGAGGGAAAGGTTGGGTCATCCAGGCAATGTCCCGCGAAGAGTCAGATATGACAAGAGTTCAAGAAGGGGGAGGCCCAAGACGGCGAAAAAATCTCCATCAACGCGGGAGAACAGACGTGCGCCTTCGGCTTCGAGTTGGTAGCAGCCGACGCAGTGGCGGATGTCTTCCCAATTTCGGGTGATGTAGTCCTTGATATAAGCATCACTTGCGTCGCGCATATGCATCCGTGCAACGCCGACATGCCGCCAGACTGGTTTACCATCTTCGTAGAGGACCGCCGCTGACAAGAGCTGATGCGTCTGGCCGCGTAGCATGCTGAGTTGATCTCGCGCCTCATCAACATCTGCAGGCTTGGAAAGTATCTGTGACTTGAGAGCGAGCACCTGATCGCAACCCAGGACCAATGAGCCTGGATTTTTCGCGGAAATGCGCTGGGCTTTGACTTCGGCAAGCGTATCCGCGATGTCGCGGGGTGTTGCCCCTTCTGCAACCAACGACTCGCGCATTTGATCTTCGTCGACCTTTGGAACCAAAACGTCGAAAGGGACCCCCGCATTGCGCAACAATTCGGCGCGGATTGTCGAGCTGGAGGCAAGAATGAGAGATTCTGTCATGTGGACAACTGCATGGACAAGGTCGGTATCTGCATGTGTCTGACATGTGGCAAAAGACAGGACATGGTCAAGGGGAGGGATAAGTTGACTGTTTCGACACACCGTCAGAACGATAGTCCACGGTGCATAAGGACGAATCTGATATGTGAATGATTCTGGTATGGCAGATGAGTCAATGTCAGAACGCAGAAATTTAGATACTGATCAAACAATCTAAGTATATGAAAAATATATACTTTTACAATCATGAAGGTGGGAAAAATTCCTGATTTACCTCACAATGGTTGTGGATAACTTCGAGGATAGAATTCTTATCCCCAGATTCGGTGATCCCTAAAACAACTACTTCCTTTCTATATCTTTATATTTAATTAAGGGGTTCCAACCGTAGGAAGATCAATATGACATGGCTCGCTGAATACTATGAATGGATCAAGGCGTTTCATGTGATGTCGGTGATCGCCTGGATGGCTGGGATGTTTTACCTCCCGAGACTGTTTGTTTATCACGCCGAGAAGGCTGAAGTCGGGTCAGAGCTTGATCTGACGTTTCAGACGATGGAACGGAAACTGCTCAAGCTTATCATGAATCCTGCGATGATCAGCACTTGGTTTTTTGGTCTGGTCCTGATCGGACTTGGTATGCTTGATTTTTCGTCGGTCTGGGGTTGGGTGAAAATCGTCGGTGTGGTGGCGATGACAGGGATGCATGGATGGCTGGGTGCCAGACGGAAAGAGTTCGCGTCAGGTCAGAACACGCGAACCGGGAGAACCTATCGGCTGATGAACGAGGTTCCGACCGTGCTGATGTTCTTGATTGTGATCTCAGTCGTTGTGAAGCCGTTCTAGTGTTTGTTGACTCAGAGAGATTTCCATCGTAGACGGTCTTTGCTGTCCGTCCGGACATCAGCATTTTCCATACTCATTCGACAAGAGGCCTCGCGCGCGAGGCGACTGGTATTCTCATGACAACACACCGCCTGAACCTCGCTGACTTGAAGGCGCAGAGCCCGAAAGATCTGCTCTCTCTTGCTGAAGAGTTGGAGATCGAGAACGCGTCAACGATGCGCAAAGGCGACATGATGTTCGCCATCCTCAAGGAACGCGCGGACGAGGAATGGACGATTGGTGGTGATGGCGTTCTCGAAGTGCTGCAGGATGGCTTTGGCTTTCTGCGGTCTCCAGAGGCAAACTATCTTCCAGGCCCGGATGATATCTATGTGTCACCTGAAATGATCCGCAAGCATTCGCTACGGACCGGTGACACTGTCGAAGGTGTCATGAAAGAACCGAACGACAACGAACGGTACTTTGCGCTCATTGCAGTGGAGCGGATTAATTTTGAAGACCCGGAAAAAGCAAAGCACAAGGTCGCGTTCGATAACCTGACCCCGCTTTATCCCGATGAACGTCTGAATATGGAAGTGACGTCGGAGAACAATTCGAAGGACCGATCTGCCCGGATCATCGACTTGGTTGCGCCGATCGGCAAAGGCCAGCGTTCCTTGATCGTGGCCCCACCGCGGACGGGTAAGACAGTCCTTCTGCAGAATATCGCAAATTCGATCGAGAAGAACCATCCGGAATGTTATCTGATCGTACTGCTGATCGACGAACGTCCAGAAGAAGTGACCGAC
Organism: Cognatiyoonia koreensis; assembly: GCF_900109295.1. NCBI lineage: Bacteria > Pseudomonadati > Pseudomonadota > Alphaproteobacteria > Rhodobacterales > Paracoccaceae > Cognatiyoonia > Cognatiyoonia koreensis. Next base: position 692,511 of record NZ_FOIZ01000002.1, on the reverse strand, counting down.
ATGCAGCGGTCTGTGAAGGGCGAGGTTGTATCTTCCACGTTTGATGAACCCGCGTCGCGCCACGTTGCCGTTTCAGAGATGGTAATCGAAAAAGCGAAACGTCTTGTAGAGCATAAGCGGGACGTTGTTATTCTTCTCGATTCGATTACGCGACTGGGCCGGGCCTTTAACACAACCGTTCCATCATCCGGCAAGGTTCTGACAGGTGGTGTTGACGCCAACGCGTTGCAGCGCCCCAAGCGCTTCTTTGGTGCTGCACGGAACATCGAGGAAGGCGGTTCGCTGACGATCATCGCTACGGCCCTTATCGATACAGGTTCGCGGATGGACGAAGTCATCTTTGAGGAATTCAAAGGTACCGGTAATTCCGAAATCGTTCTGGATCGCAAGGTTGCTGACAAGCGTGTCTTCCCAGCGATGGACATTCTGAAATCCGGGACGCGGAAAGAAGAGCTTTTGGTGGACAAAGTCGATCTGCAGAAGACGTATGTTTTGCGACGCATTTTGAATCCGATGGGCACGACAGATGCAATCGAGTTCCTGATCGGTAAGTTGAAACAGACGAAGACAAACGAAGACTTCTTTGATTCAATGAACACGTAACTTATTGTTTTAATACAATGGGTTAAGATGAAAGAAACGATTTTTGCATTGGCGACTGCGCCTGGTCGCGCTGGCGTTTCCATAATCCGCATTTCGGGCCATTCAGCCGAAGATGTCGCGCAGCGTCTGTGCGGCACGGTACCGGCTGGTCGCGGTATCCGTCGAATTGTGAATGACAAAGATGATCTGATTGATCAGGCGCTTGTGCTTTATTTTCCGGGCACGTCGAGCTTTACCGGTGAACCGGTTGTAGAACTCCACCTGCATGGAAGTCCGGCGATTGTGGCCGCTGTGCTGGAGGCACTCGGGCGGGACGCTTCAACTCGGCTTGCGGAGGCTGGTGAATTCACGCGACGCGCTTTGGAAAATGGCAAACTGGATCTTGCGCAGGTTGAAGGTCTTGCTGATCTGATCGATGCTGAAACAGAAGCACAGCGTCGACAGGCCATCCGGGTTTTTGATGGCGAACTCGGCCATTTGGCGGATGATTGGCGTAGGGCACTGGTTAGGGCAGCGGCCTTGATTGAAGCCACGATAGATTTTGCCGACGAGGATATTCCGGAGAACGTTTTTCCTGAGGTGCAGGAGCTTTTGGACAAGACCCGCATCGCAATGGAAATACAGATATCGGGTGTTCAGGCGGCCGAGCGGATTCGGGACGGCTTTGAGGTCGCTATTGTCGGCGCGCCGAATACAGGCAAATCTACCTTACTTAACCGGATCGCTGGACGGAAGGCGGCTATTACATCGGCGATTGCCGGGACAACCCGCGATGTGATCGAGGTGCGCATGAACCTTGGCGGTCTCCCAGTAACCTTGCTGGACACGGCTGGCATTCGTGAAACGGAAGATATTGTGGAGGGCATGGGAATTGCCCTGGCGAAAGATCGAGCTCGTGCTGCCGATCTTCGGGTTTTCTTGATTGAAGATGATCAAGATCTCATCGTTCAGAAACAGGTGGATGACATCGTCCTTCAAAGCAAGGCTGATTTGCGGGATAATCCAGAAGATAGCGTATCCGGACTAACGGGTGACGGCGTAGATGACCTTATTAAGCTTATTACCTCTACCTTACAGCAAAGAGCTGCGAGCGCGGGTGTTGCAATGCGGGCGCGGCATCGTTCTGCTATGCGTTCGGCAGTAGATCTAATTGAGCGCGTCGATGGCATGATTCAGGCAGAGGCCGGCCTTGATTTGATCGCTGATGATTTACGCGCTGCGATCCGTGCAGTTGACATGATCGTTGGGCGTGTTGATGTAGAAGATCTGCTGGACGAAATATTTGCGAGCTTTTGCATTGGAAAGTGAGGATGTTTCACGTGAAACATTTTGATGTCATTGTTGTGGGTGGTGGACATGCTGGAACTGAGGCTGCCCATACCGCTGCCCGTGTCGGGGCGCAGACAGCCCTTGTAACGCTGACTGCATCAAGCATCGGTACGCTGTCGTGTAATCCTGCGATTGGTGGCTTAGGCAAAGGGCATCTTGTCAGAGAAATTGACGCACTTGACGGCGTAATGGGTTTGGCGGCGGACGCGTCAGGAATCCAATTCCGCCTTTTGAATCGTAAGAAGGGCCCGGCCGTCCAAGGACCACGCGCGCAAGTTGATCGGCAACTCTACCGTAAGTTTGCGCAGTCTATAACCTTGTCGCAAGAAAACCTCGATGTGGTACTTGGCGAAGCTGTCGACCTGATTGTGGAGGCTAAACAGTGCGTCGGGGTTCGGCTTGCAGACGAAAGTGAATTGCGTGCAAGTGCTGTTATCCTGACAACAGGAACATTTCTGCGTGGTGTCATTCATATTGGTGATGTTTCCCGCCCTGGTGGGAGGATGGGCGACAGACCATCAATCAAGATGGCGGAACGTCTCGATAGCTTTGGCTTGCCCCTTGGGCGTTTGAAAACAGGCACGCCACCTCGTCTTGATCGAGCGTCGATCAATTGGGAAGGGCTTGAAATGCAGTCCGGCGATGATGATCCAAGTCTGTTTAGCGCATTGTCTAAAAGGCCGTCGGCTGATCAGATTTCTTGCGGAATTACACATACGAATGCGCAAACGCATGCGATTATCGAGAAGAATCTCAGACGTTCTGCCATGTATGGTGGACATATCGGGGGTGTTGGACCGAGGTACTGCCCATCAATTGAGGACAAGGTTGTAAGATTTGCTGATAAGAAGTCTCATCAGGTTTTTCTTGAACCAGAAGGCCTGAGCGACGAAACGATCTATCCAAACGGTATTTCTACGTCTTTACCGGTGGAGGTCCAAGAAGATTACGTTCGCACGATTCGTGGTTTGGAACATGCAGTAATTTTGCAGCCTGGCTACGCTATTGAGTATGATTACGTCGATCCACGGGCGCTGAAACCAACGCTTGAACTGAAGTCATGTCTGGGGCTTTACCTTGCAGGACAGATCAATGGAACCACGGGCTATGAAGAGGCTGCAGCGCAAGGTCTTGTGGCTGGATTGAACGCCGCGCGTGCTGCAAACGGCGCAGATCCGCATTTATTTAGCCGGCGGACGTCTTATATCGGCGTCATGATTGATGACCTTGTTACGCGTGGTGTCACGGAACCGTACCGCATGTTTACATCTCGTGCTGAGTTCCGGCTTTCGTTGCGGTCTGACAATGCGGACCAACGCCTTACCGGCCTTGGCCGAGAGCTTGGAATTGTTAAGAACAAGCGTTGGGATCACTTTCAAGCTAAAATGGACGACATCGAACGTGGCCGAATGCTCTTTGGAAGCAAAGTGCTGACGGCGCGCCAGATTGCAGGGCTTGGTGTTAAGATCAATCCGGATACACCAAATCGAACTGCAATTGATGCGCTCTCGCTGAATGACTTTTCGATTGAGATGCTGAACACCTTGGTGCCTGAAGCAAACGAAATTCCGTCGGAGACCATGCAGCAAATCAAGTATGACGCGCTCTATGCCCACTATGTCGAACGGCAGGCGAGAGACATTGCTGCATTGGAGAAGGATGAGAAAGTGTTAATACCGGGCGATTTAAACTACGCGGACATCGGTGGGCTTTCTTGTGAGCTGCAGCAGAAGCTTCGGCAGGCGAAACCACACACCATTGCGCACGCTGCAAAAATCGATGGAATGACCCCTGCTGCGCTGCTGGTGTTGTCCGCATGGATCCGACGTAACCAAGGCAAAAAGGCCAGTTGATGCCATTGCCGAATCTGGTTGGATTGAATGTTTCACGTGAAACAATAGAACGTCTAGAAGCTTATGTCGCGCTACTTGTTCAATGGAACAAGCGTATCAATCTGATTTCAAATTCAACAATTGCTGATATTTGGTCTCGTCATATTGAAGATTCCGCGCAGATCATGCGTTATTGCGAGAGCGACCCGCGTCTATGGGTCGACGCCGGATCCGGAGGGGGCCTTCCTGGGATAGTCGTTGCTACAATCCTGAAGGAGCAAGCACCGAAATCGAAAACAATATTGATCGAGAGCGATCAACGTAAATCCGTGTTTCTTCGCACAGTAATCCGACAACTTGACTTAAATGCGCTCGTACGTTCCGACCGGGCCGAAAAGATTGATCCAGTTGGAGCAGACGTGTTCAGCGCCCGTGCGCTCATGTCACTGGATGGCCTGCTTTTTCTTGCACAGCGCCACCTAAACGATGGCGGTAAGATCCTTGTTCTTAAGGGCCGCACCGCGGCGAAAGAAATCAAAGAAGCGCGGGAGCATTGGAACTTTGATGTTGTTGCACACCCCAGTATGACGGATAACGAGGCGAAGATTCTCGAGATCAGGACATTTGAACGTGCCAACCCATAAACCGCGCACAGGTGGTGCCCGCATTATCGCGATTGCCAATCAAAAAGGCGGAGTGGGCAAAACCACCACTACAATCAACCTTGCGGCCGGTCTTGCTGAACTGGGGCAGCGTGTCTTAATTGTCGACCTCGATCCACAGGGTAATGCATCTACAGGTCTTGGAATTGATCAGGACCGCCGGGATATCACGACCTATGATTTGCTGACTGGGGATGCCACACCCGTGCAGGCCACGCAGATGACAGAGTTCGAGAATCTCTTTATCGTTCCTGCCACAACCGACCTGAGTTCCGCTGACATCGAGCTGATTTCAAATGAAAAGCGCAGTTTTCTGTTGCGTGACGCCTTGCGCCAGCTTTCTATGGATTCATTGGAACTTGACTACATATTGATTGATTGCCCTCCCTCGCTCAATATATTGACAGTAAACGCGTTTATTGCAGCGCATTCGATTATTGTCCCATTGCAAAGCGAGTTCTTTGCTTTGGAAGGATTGTCACAACTAATGCTGACGATCCGCGAAGTGCGTGAGACAGCAAACAAGGGGCTGCGTATCGAGGGAATTGTTTTGACCATGTATGATCGTCGCAACAATCTCTCGATCCAAGTCGAAAATGATGCGCGGGAAAATCTGGGCGAGCTGGTGTTCAAGACTGTTATACCGCGCAACGTACGACTGAGTGAGGCACCGTCATTCGCCATGCCGGTTCTGACGTACGATCCCGCTTCGAAAGGCAGTCAAGCCTATCGCAGTCTTGCTGCGGAGGTCATGTCGGTGGAACTCAACCAAGCGAAAAGGACAGGATAATGGCAACGAGCAAGTCGCGCGGTTTGGGCCGTGGTCTTTCAGCGCTGATGGCTGACGTAAACGCGGATGTACCTCAGGACAACGCCACGCCACGCCGTCCTGATGCGAAAATGCCGATTGAGCGTGTCGTCCCGAATCCAGATCAGCCGCGACGCAGTTTTGATCAAGATGCACTTAGCGATTTGGCGGCCTCGATCAGAGAAAAAGGGATCATTCAGCCGATCATTGTACGCGAGGATCCTCGCAATGCGGATCTCTATCAGATCGTGGCTGGGGAACGCCGCTGGCGCGCTGCGCAAATCGCGAACCTCCACGAGGTTCCCGTTCTTATTCGTAGCTTCGATGATACCGAAGTTCTGGAAGTCGCTATCATTGAAAACATTCAGCGCGCCGATCTTAATCCAGTTGATGAGGCCGCAGGCTATCGCCACCTGATGGAACGGTTTGGTCACACGCAGGATCAACTTTCCAAAGTTTTGGGGAAAAGTCGCAGTCACGTTGCTAACCAAATGCGTCTTTTGTCCCTTCCACAGGATGTACTTGATTTCCTGGCGCGTGGTGACCTTTCCGCTGGTCATGCGCGGGCGTTGATCGGGCACGACGATGCTAGCCAACTGGCCCGTCAGGTAATCCAGAAGAACCTTTCGGTCCGCGACACTGAGAAATTGGTAAAGCAAGGTCTTAAGCCGAAAACGTCAAAGCCAGCGGAGAAACAGTCCAAAGATGCGGATACTTTGCAGATTGAGGGCGAGCTTGCCGCACAAATTGGAATGTCTGTGACGATCGACCACAAGCCAAACAGCGAGGGTGGAACGCTGTCCATCCGCTACAAATCGCTTGAACAGCTCGACGATCTTCTGCGCCTGCTTTCGGGGAGCTAATCGTTTAGAAGCTCGCGTAGAACGCCGTTGAGTACGGCTCGTCCCTTGGACGTTACGCGCAAGCGCCCATCCCGACTCGAAAGCAGACCAAGTTCTTCTAAATTATTGATTTTAAATGAAAAATCTTGGTTAGAGAGCGCTTTCAGCCGTGAAAGACTGATCCCTTGCGTTAATCGCAACCCCATCAAAAGAAACTCTGATACGATGTCGTCTTGCGACAGAGCCACGCGCGTTTCCTCACCAATACCCGCACTCTCAACTTGGCGCAGCCATGCTGTTGGTCCCAGTGGGGTTGAGGTTGCCATACGTTCCCCGTCCAGTGTCAAACGTCCGTGCGCGCCCGGGCCAACTCCTGCATAGTCCCCGTATGTCCAATAGATCAGGTTATGTTGGCTCTCTTCCCCGTTTTTGGCGTGATTAGACACTTCATAGGCTGGCATACCGGCGGCTTCGCACATGTCTTGTGTGGCGAGATACAGGTCCGCTCCAACATCCTCATCTGGAAGGCCTTTCAGTTTTCCTGCCGCATAGCGATCTCCGAAAGCGGTCCCATCCTCAATGGTCAGTTGGTAAAGTGACAAGTGATCAGCTGCCATCGCGAGTGCTTCGGACAGTTCTGCTTTCCAATCAGCAAGTGACTGGTCCTGACGTGCATAGATCAAATCAAAGCTAACGCGCTCAAACGTATCTCGCGCGACATCAAATGCCTTTCGTGCTTCTGCGACAGAATGCAGTCGCCCGAGCGCTTTCAGGTCAATGTCATTCAATGCCTGAACGCCAAGTGAAACACGGTTCACACCAGCGTCACGATATCCCCGAAACCGCCCGGCTTCGACTGACGTTGGATTCGCTTCCAATGTGACTTCGAACGAATTCGATGTTCGCCATGTTGCGCGGATTGTTTCCATAACTGCATGGACCAGTTCGGGATCCATCAAACTGGGGGTGCCGCCACCAAAGAACACCGTATTCAGTGTTCGTCCTTTGGTCTCCGATCCAATACGCGAGATTTCTGATTTATAAGCCGCTTGCCACCGGTCCTGATCAATCTGATTAACAACGTGACTGTTGAAATCGCAATAGGGGCACTTGGCCTGACAGAACGGCCAATGGATATAAAGCCCAAACCCACCGTTCTGCCAATCCTTACGCAAAACAGCCCTGTACCAGCTTTGCGAAGGCGTTTCCGCGATGGCTGATCTTGTTTTTCTCCCAGCGATCCATTTCGCCGCAAGTTATATCAAACCCATCGGGTTGGAATATCGGATCATACCCATGACCTTGTGTTCCACGCATCGGCCAAACAACCTGACCTTCCATTCTACCCTCGAACACTTCATCGTGCCCATCAGGCCAGGCCAGCACAAGTGTGGCGCAAAACCGAGCTGTGCGAGGATAGGGTGCGTCAATCGCTTCGAGTTCTTGCCACGTGCGTGTCATTGCCATCTCAAAATCACGTCCATCGGCCGTTTCCGCCCAGTCGGCAGTATAGACACCGGGTGCGCCACCCAACGCATCAACCTCGATCCCGCTGTCATCCGCCAAGGCAGGCAGGCCAGTTGCCCTTGCCGCAGCATGCGCTTTGATCCGCGCGTTTCCAACAAAGGTCGTTTCGGTTTCTTCAGGTTCTGGCAAGTCGTGATCCGCATTCGACGTGAGTTTGATTTGAAAAGACGACAACAAATCAGCGATCTCTTCCAACTTTCCGATGTTATGCGTTGCGACGACAAGCTGATCGCCCGTGAACTTGCGCATCAGGTTACGGCCGCGCGTTGTACTGTGTTCAACTCACCGATGCCTTTCTCGGCAAGGTCGAGCAGTTTGTCCATCTGGGCGCGTGTGAAGGTCGATCCTTCTGCAGACATCTGAATTTCGACCAATTTCCCACCTGTCAGGATGAAATTCCCATCAACACCGGCTTCGCTGTCCTCTGGATAGTCCAGGTCAAGCACCTCTTGGCCCGCATAGATTCCACACGAAATCGCTGCAACAGGGTCGATTAATGGATCGCTGATGATATCCCCAGCCTTCATCAACTGGTTGACTGCCAGTTTCAGAGCGACCCATCCACCTGTAATCGACGCGCAACGCGTTCCACCGTCCGCCTGCAGCACGTCACAATCAACAACGATCTGGCGTTCGCCCATCGCGACACGGTCAACTCCGGCCCGTAGACTGCGACCAATCAGACGCTGGATTTCCTGTGTGCGTCCCGATTGGCCGTTCTTTGCCTCGCGTCGCATGCGGGTATGCGTCGCACGTGGAAGCATTCCGTATTCCGCCGTTACCCATCCAAGACCTGTCCCTTTGAGGAATGGCGGCACCCGATCATCGACGCTGGCAGTGCACAGGACATGGGTATCGCCGCATTTAATCAGGCATGATCCTTCGGCGTGCCGGGTCGTTCCGACTTCGATTGTCACTGAACGCATTTCGTCAGTTTGGCGGCCAGATGGGCGCATTTGTCATCTCCTTCGTGGGTTGAGTTCGAGGCATACGCTGCCCATGTCATAAATCCAACCCTGATTGACCTTTCACCCGTCCTCGCATTTATTGCTGACGCTGTGCCTATGGGTGGTTCGATTGAGCGACACGAAACAAAAACTGGAAGATCTAAACGACCGATCGCGCGAAGTCTTTCGCCGCGTTGTCGAAGGATATCTGGAAACCGGTGATCCCGTCGGTTCGCGTACACTTACCCGGACCCTTTCGGAGCAGGTGAGCGCGGCGACAGTCCGTAACGTTATGCAAGACCTTGAATACCTTGGTTTGCTGGATAGCCCGCATGTCAGTGCCGGACGGATCCCGACACAGCTTGGCTTGCGCATGTTTGTTGACGGTCTTCTGGAGGTCGGTGACCTGAGTGGCGAGGACCGTGATCGTATTGATCAGACGCTTGGTAACAACGAACAGGATGTTGCGACCCTTCTGGACAGGGTCGGTTCGGCCCTGTCGGGTGTGACCAAAGGCGCAAGTCTGGTCCTGACCCCGAAACATGAGGCCGCAATAAAGCATATCGAGTTCGTTTCTCTCTCAGCGGAACGGGCATTGGTCGTTCTGGTTTTTGCCGATGGTCATGTTGAGAACCGTCTCTTTTCGCCACCTGCAGGACAAACGCCGTCCTCAATGCGCGAAGCCGCAAATTTCCTGAACGCGATTGCCGAAGGTCACACACTGTCCGATCTTGGTGCCATTATCGCTCGTGAAATCGCGGCACGCCGGCAAGAAATCGATAAACTTGCCGCCGATCTTGTCGAAAGCGGCTTCGCCCTATGGGAGAACGAAGGCGAATCGAATGAACGCCTCATCGTCAGAGGTCGGGGAAATCTACTGAGCGAACATGGGACTGAGGCTGATTTCGACCGCATCAAGACACTGTTTGACGACCTTGAACGCAAGCGAGACATCGCTCATTTCCTTGATTTGGCCGAAGACGGAGATGGTGTGCGCATTTTTATCGGCTCAGAAAACAAATTGTTCTCTTTATCGGGTTCCTCTCTCGTTGTTTCCCCTTATATGAACGCCGACCGAAAGATTATCGGCGCTGTTGGCGTCATTGGGCCGACCCGGCTGAATTACGGGCGGATTGTGCCTATTGTGAATTACACTGCACAGCGCGTCGGGCGTATGATCGCCGACCGCTCATAAGAAGACCGGAGCTGAAATGTCTGACCACGAAGCTGAACCAATGAGCCTTGATGAACTTGCCGCCGAAGGCGACGCAATGGAGGCAGGTGAGGGCGCGTTCGAAGAAATTGCCGCGCTGCAGGCTGAACGTGATGAATTCAAAGACAAATTTATGCGTGCCCTTGCTGATGCGGAAAACATGCGCAAACGATCCGAACGAGATCGAAAAGAAGCCGAAAACTATGGTGGATCAAAACTCGCGCGGGATATGTTGCCCGTGTACGACAACATGCGTCGCGCGCTTCAGGCTGTGGAAGAATCTGAGAAGCAGGTAAACGCCGCCCTTTTGGAGGGAGTTGAGTTAACCATGCGCGAGCTAATCAGCGTTTTCAAGAAGCACGGAATCGACCCTATTACACCGGAAATAGGCGATAAGTTTGATCCGCAGCTTCATCAGGCGATGTTCGAAGCACCTTTGCCCGGCACGAAGGCAGGTGAAATCATCCAAGTTGCGGCTGAAGGATTCATGTTACATGATCGTTTGCTGCGCCCCGCGCAGGTGGGCGTTTCTTCAACACCTGCCAGCTGATCCGTCAACTTACGTCTGCCAATCCGGCACTGTGGTGATATGTTGCAGCGCAGACGATTGATTCTGCGATCTAATCCCGATTGAGTTAGGGTTATGGAGAGTGCGATGAACATAACCCTGCCAAAAATGAAGAACTGCTCTGATTGTCCAATTCGCTACAATGCCGTTTGTTCGAAGTGCGACGAAGCCGAATTGTCCGAGCTTGAAGAAATCAAATATTACCGGACTTACGATGCTGGTCAGACGATTTTTTTTGCTGGGGATGATCTCGAATTTGTTGGGTCAATCGTGTCCGGCGTCGCCAGCCTGACGCGAACGATGCCGGACGGGCGGGTGCAAATGGTTGGCCTTCTGCTGCCGTCTGATTTTATGGGTCGCCCGAACCGAACAACCATCGAAAGCGATATCGTTGCAGAAACCGATGTGATGTTGTGCTGTTTCCGCCGGCGTCCCTTTGAAAAACTGATTGAATCCACACCACACGTTGGTCAGCGCCTGCTTGAAATGACCCTTGATGAACTGGATGCAGCGCGGGAATGGATGTTGGTTCTTGGCCGCAAAACAGCCCGTGAAAAGATCGCAAGCCTGCTGTCCATGATTGCGATGCGGACTGCTTCCCTTCAGATGCGTAAGCCTACCGAAGGGACAGAGTTCATACTGCCCATCACCCGTGAGGCAATGGGCAACTATCTTGGTTTGACTATCGAAACTGTCAGCCGCCAGATGTCCGCCTTGAAAAAAGACGGTTTGATTTCATTCGATGGTAAACGCCAGATTATCGTCCCTGATCTGGAAGCGTTGCTTGCTGAGACCGGGGACGATTCAGACGGTGGTTTCCTGAATTGATCAGCGCGCCATGAACAACGGCAATGGACAATTCTCGATCAGTTCACGACTTGTACCCCCAAAAACGGCTTCGCGAAGACGTGAATGGCCATAGGCCCCGGTGACGATCATTTCCGCACCGATTTCTTGCGCCTTGCGGATCAGGATCGCGCCAATGTTGGATTCTGTCTTTGCCAGAACGTCAACCTGCGCTTTGACACCGTGACGCACAAGGTATTCCGCGACAAGCCCACCGGGGTCTGACCGGTTCTCGCCATGTTTTGGTGGATCAATAATGCAGATATCTACCTGCCTGGCTTGTTGCAGGAACGGTAGCGCTGCGCGGAGAGCGGACATTGCTTCTGCCCCTTCGTTCCAACCAAGAACAATGCGCCCGCCTGGCTTTGGTCCCGCAACGCTGTCCGGTATGATCAGTGCGGGTCGCTCTGCTTCGAACAGGCAGGCTTCAAGTATTATGGAGTCCTGGCGTGACGTGGCACCGCCGGATGGCTGTGGGAGAACAACCAAGTCCGTAAAGCGAAGGCGTAACGCGAGAAAGCGTTGCAGGGCGGAATTTGGCACGATCGCCGGAAAACAAGTGAACGGGATGATTTCGCCTCTCATCCGGTTTGCCACCCATGCTTCTGCCGCGTCGCGATCTTCCTTCGCATGTTTCGCGTTTTCAGCCATGACGACGGCTTCTGCGCCCGCATAATAGAAATTGGCCTCTGTCCGTTCGAGCCCGAGCGCAAAGAAATCCAGATGTGCACCGGTTCTGTCAGCCAGAGAGATTGCTGCCTCGGCGGCAGTCGTGTTCGCAGAGTCAGCAGTAACGAGTGTCGAAATCACTTTGTATGACATCAGGCGTTCCTTCTTGATGATGCTTTCTCGAACACCCTGCCCCGTATTTCAGGTAACCACATTGATCCCGCTCAAGAAGGTCGTTGCCGTTCATTGATCCAAGTCAAAGACGCCGGAATGCATTGCTGGAAAAAAGGCCCCCATAACACTCCCCGCTATTGGTGGGCGAGTCGACGAATCGAAAGGGAACGCAATGGCGAACTACGTAAAGCTCATCGCACTCGGTTTGATCACGCTGTTTGCGGCACTGGCACTGAGCTGGGGTCGCGATTTGGCATATCAAGTCCATGCTGCGATAATTATGGGCGTTTCGGCCTTCATGTTTATTCGAGTGCTCCGGCAGATCGATGAACCTGTCGCTGCAACGCCGGATGGGTACATGGACGGTGTTATCCGGGCAGGAGTCATTGCGACCGGGTTCTGGGGTGTCGTTGGATTTCTTGCAGGCACTTACATAGCATTTCAACTTGCCTTCCCCCAGCTCAACTTCGATTGGGCGCAGGGTTACGCGAATTTTGGACGACTTCGCCCGCTTCATACTTCGGCGGTAATTTTTGCGTTCGGCGGCAACGCTCTGATTATGTCGTCGTTCTACATCGTGCAGCGTACATGTGGGGCTCGGCTGTGGGGCGGCAACCTCGCATGGTTCGTTTTCTGGGGCTACAACCTGTTCATTGTTCTTGCGGCAACCGGCTATCTTCTGGGTGCGACGCAGTCCAAAGAGTACGCAGAGCCTGAATGGTACGTCGACATCTGGTTGACGATCGTCTGGGTCGCATTCCTGCTCGTTTACCTTGGCACGCTATTTAATCGCAAAGAGAAGCACATATACGTCGCCAACTGGTTTCTGCTCTCTTTCATCATCACGGTGGCAATGTTGCACGTCGTGAATAACCTGTCGGTCCCTGTTTCAATCTGGGGTAGCCGGTCAGTTCAAGTGTTCAGCGGTGTGCAGGATGCGATGACGCAGTGGTGGTATGGTCACAACGCGGTCGGGTTCTTTCTGACGGCCGGCTTTCTTGGAATGATGTACTATTTCGTGCCGAAACAGGCCGGTAGACCCGTATTTTCCTATAAGCTGTCGATCATCCACTTCTGGGCACTGATCTTTCTTTATATCTGGGCTGGTCCACACCACCTGCACTACACGGCGCTGCCTGACTGGGCATCGACCTTGGGCATGGTGTTCTCGATCATTCTTTGGATGCCGTCCTGGGGTGGCATGATCAACGGGCTGATGACCTTGCAGGGTGCATGGGACAAACTGCGCACCGATCCGATCATCCGGATGATGGTGATCAGCCTCGCTTTCTACGGCATGTCGACTTTTGAAGGTCCGATGATGTCGATCCGCGCTGTCAACAGCCTGTCACACTATACGGACTGGACCATCGGCCACGTGCACTCTGGCGCCCTTGGTTGGAACGGTATGATCACCTTCGCTGCGCTTTACTTCCTGACACCGAAACTTTGGGGGCGCGCGCAGATGTATTCGATGTCTGCGATCAACTGGCACTTCTGGTTGGCGACGATCGGTATCATCCTTTACGCGGCCTCAATGTGGGTCACCGGGATCATGGAAGGCCTGATGTGGCGCGAAGTCGACGCACAAGGTTTCCTCGTGAATTCCTTTGTCGACACGGTCGAAGCCAAGTTCCCGATGTATGTGGTTCGCGGTCTGGGCGGGGTCCTTTACCTCACCGGTGCGCTGATCATGGCATGGAATATGATCATGACCATTCGTGGTGCAGAACCGAAACTGGCCGCCGTCGGCGTCCCGGCTGAATAGCAAAGGATCAGGAAAAATGACTGATACATCTGACAATGAAGTCGGCGTCAAGAAAGGCAGTTTTCTGTCACGCCACGGTGTTCTTGAGCGCAGCCCGATCCTGCTGCTTGCAGCCTCACTTGGCGTTGTGCTGATCGGGGGAATCGTTGAGATCGCGCCACTCTTCTACCTCGAAAACACGATCGAGGACGTCGAGGGGATGCGACCCTACTCTCCCCTCGAACTTGCCGGGCGTGAAATCTATGTTCGCGAGGGGTGCTATGTCTGCCACAGCCAGATGATCCGTCCGATGCGGGACGAGGTCGAACGCTATGGGCATTACTCTCTTGCGGCAGAGTCCCAATATGACCACCCGCACCAGTGGGGATCAAAGCGGACAGGGCCGGACGTTGCCCGTGTTGGCGGCAAATACTCTGACGATTGGCATGTCCGTCACCTGATGGATCCGCAATCTGTCGTCCCAGAGTCGATTATGCCACCGTACGCGTTTCTCATGGATCGAGAAGTCGATGCGGATATGATCGCCGACGTTGTTGCCACGAATGCCTTTGTTGGCGTGCCATATACCGAAGAAATGCTGGAAGTGGCTGCATCCGACGTCTTGGCGCAAGCTGATCCGGACACGGAAGCCTATGACGATCTTCTGGAAAGGTATCCGGGTGCACAGATCCGTAACTTCGACGGGCAGGATGGTGTTTCCGAAATGGATGCACTCGTCGCTTATCTTCAGATGCTGGGCACACTGGTCGACTTTTCGACCTTCACCCCCGATGCAAGCCGTTAGAGAGGGATAGATCATGGATACATATTCACTCTTGCGCGAATTTGCCGATAGCTGGGCACTGCTCGCGCTTTTTCTGTTCTTTGTCGGCGTCATGCTTTGGGTCATTCGGCCTGGCAGCAACAAGGTGCACAGGGATATCGCGCAGATTCCTTTTCGCAACGAAGACGCCCCAGCGTGCGACAACAACTGCCCCGACTGCAACTGTAAGTCTGTGGCGCTCAAGTTCGAGGAGATGTCATCATGAGCGACAATACGAACAAGGTAGATGACGTCACAGGCACCGAGACGACGGGGCATTCCTGGGACGGTATTGAAGAGCTGAACAACCCGCTTCCCCGCTGGTGGCTCTGGTCTTTCTATCTGACGATCATCTGGGGCGTTGGCTATACCATCGCCTACCCTGCGTGGCCAATGATCTCTGGCGCAACATCCGGTCTTCTTGGATATTCGACCCGCGCTGAAGTCGCTGCGGAAATTGCTTTGGTCGAAGATGCCAATGCCGCGCTGAATGCAGAACTTGCAGCGGCGGATCTGACGACGCTTGCTGACAACCCCGACCTTCAGCGGTTTGCTTCTGCAGCAGGTGCTTCTGTCTTTGCGAACAACTGTTCCCAGTGTCACGGGTCCGGTGCGGCCGGTAGTGCAGGTTTCCCGAACCTGCTTGACGATGACTGGCTTTGGGGTGGTGATGTTGAAAACATTGCCTATACCATTCGACACGGCATTCGGAACGAAGCTGACTGGGACGCACGTTGGTCAGAGATGCCAGCCTTTGCGGATATCCTAGAAAGCGACGAGATCGATGCAGTCGTCCAGCATGTGATTGCCATTTCGGGTGACGAACATGATGCCGCGCTTGCAAGTGCCGGTGAAGAGGTTTTTCTGGATCAATGTTCGTCCTGCCATATGGATGACGGCACAGGAAATCGCGATTTGGGTGCACCAAACCTAACGGATGCTGTCTGGCTATATGGCGGCGATGTGGCCTCACTGACCGAGACGGTCCAGAACGCCAGGTTTGGCGTCATGCCACCTTGGAGTGAACGCCTGACGGATGCGCAGATCAACGCTGTGACAGCCTATGTTCATCAACTTGGTGGTGGCGAATAGGGTCAACGGAACGTGTGCGTCTGTTCGCACTTTTGCACACCGCCCGCGGCCCGCGAGAGGCACCTTGAAAAGGGTGCCTCTTCCTTATTGATCTGGGTCAAGGACCTATCCGAAAGAGACTGCCAGAAAGATACTGCGAACAGAACAAACTCCAGATTCGAGATGCTTTATGTCTTCAGCTGACCAACCGCTCTATGCCCCGCGGGAACCGATTTTTCCAAAACGGGTCAAAGGCACATTCCGCAACCTGAAATGGTGGGTCATGTTTTTGACCTTGGGGGTGTATTACCTGACGCCTTGGATCCGCTGGGACAGGGGCCCTGCCCTACCTGATCAAGCAGTTCTGGTCGATATGGCGAACCGCCGGTTCTATTTTTTCTGGATCGAAATCTGGCCACATGAATTCTATTTCGTGGCTGGCCTGCTCATCATGGCGGGTCTTGGCCTGTTCCTGTTCACCTCTGCATTGGGTAGAGTCTGGTGTGGCTATACCTGTCCGCAGACGGTTTGGACCGATCTTTTCATACTCGTTGAGCGCTGGATTGAAGGCGACCGCAATGCCCGTCTCCGGCTTTGGAAATCAAACTGGGATTTGCGAAAATGGCGCTTGCGGATCACCAAGTGGATCGTCTGGCTTTTGATTGCGGTTGCAACTGGTGGTGCCTGGGTATTCTATTTTGCTGATGCACCGACGCTTTTGCATGATTTGATCAATTTCCAAGCAGCCAGCATTGCCTATGCGTCCATCGCCATTTTGACCGCCACGACCTTTGTCTTCGGCGGTTTCATGCGGGAACAGGTTTGCAATTACATGTGTCCTTGGCCGCGCATTCAGGCGGCAATGATGGATGATGACACAATCACAGTTGCTTATCGCGAATGGCGTGGTGAACCGCGGGGCAAGAAACATGACAATACGACAGGTGATTGCATCGATTGCATGGCCTGCGTGAACGTCTGCCCCGCCGGGATCGACATCCGGGATGGTCAGCAGATGGAATGCATCACTTGCGCACTTTGCATCGACGCCTGTGATGACATCATGGACAAGATCGGCAAGCCACGTGGTCTGATTGATTACCTCGCCCTGTCGGACGAAGCGGCGGAACGCGCAGGCGAACCTGTCAAGCCGGTCTGGAAGCATATCCTGCGCCCGCGGACCATTCTTTACACCGCGCTTTGGTCACTGATCGGTTTTGGGCTTGTCTTTGCGCTGTTCATTCGGGCCGATATCGACCTGACTGTTTCGCCAGTCCGCAATCCAACATTCGTTACACTCAGCGACGGAACCATCCGGAATATCTACGACATCCGTTTGCGCAACAAACAAGGCGATGATCGCGTGTTCCATCTGTCACTGACCTCTGATGCAATCCTGCGGATCGATTTGGAAGGTACAGACGAACGTACCGTGACGGTCCCTGCGAATGAATCGCTGCTGCAACGGGTCTACGTCAGTGCTCGTCCGCAAGACGATGCAAGTTCTGCAGACACTACCGCGTTGCGTTTTTGGGTAGAGGACCTGCAATCGCAGGAACGTGCGCATGTAGATACAATTTTTCATGGAAGGACCCAGCAATGACACGCGAATTTACCGGTTGGCACATGTTGGCCCTTATGGTCGGCGGATTTGGAATCATCATTGCCGTAAACTTGACGCTCGCTTTCAATGCTGTGGCGACGTTTCCAGGACTTGAGACCAAGAATTCCTATGTTGTCAGCCAGAATTTCGACAAAGACCGCGCCGCACAAGACGCACTGGGCTGGGACGTTGCGGTCGCGCTAACTGAAACTGACCTGACGATTGAAATCACAGATGCGAATGGCACAGTTAAACCGAAAGTCGTGTCCGCGATACTTGGTCGTGCGACATATGCCGGGGCAGACAGTTTTCCGGATTTCACCTGGACAGGAAACGCGCTTCATACGTCTGTCGATCAAGACCCCGGGTATTGGAACCTGCGGCTTGTCCTTCAAGCCCCAGATGGCACGATGTTTCGTCGGCGTTTTCCCTTAACCGTTCAGGCTGCAGAATGAGCGACGCTGCCTTCTGTCCTGCCTGTGTTGGCCTGCCGGGAACCTCGCTGAAAAATGCGACAAAGGCGGACCATCACACGCATCAGATTTCACTGCCGGGCATCCATTGCGTTGCCTGCATAAACGGAGTGGAACAGACTCTATTGCAGTGTCCAGGCGTTTCATCTGCGAGAGTTAATCTGTCTTTAAAACGCGTTAGCGTCACCGCAGATCGCAGCACGACACCGGAATCACTTATCGACGCGCTGGAGCTAGCAGGATTCGAAGCGCGCGCGCTTGATGGATCATTGCTGGGCGCAGAGAAGGACACTGTTGGGCGCACACTGTTGACCCGCATTGCCGTTGCTGGCTTTGCGATGATGAACGTGATGCTGTTGTCAGTTGCCGTCTGGTCTGGGGCAGTCGGTGCGACACTGACGTTGTTCCATTTGATCTCGGCAGCGATTGCGCTCCCTGCGCTCTTGTTTTCTGCACAACCGTTTTTTCTGAACGCTATGGCCGCACTGCGTGGGCGGCGTTTGAATATGGATGTGCCAATCTCGCTTGCGATCATCCTTGCCGGGGGTATGTCCACCTATGAGGCACTGGTTGGTGGCGAACATGCATATTTTGATGCCGCGCTGTCGCTGACATTTTTTCTTCTGCTTGGACGATACCTTGATCACAGAAGCCGGGCTGCGGCTGTTTCTGCTGCGGCGCAACTCGCCGCGCTGGAAACACCTCGCGTGCAGCGCGTGTCGGACGGGGTAAAGGAACTTGTCGATTTCGCCGAATTGAACGTCGGCGATACGGTCATCGTCCTGCCCGGGGGGCGCATTCCGGTCGATGGAACTGTAGTCGAAGGTTCTGGCCTACTGGACAGATCCATGTTGACTGGCGAGAGCGATCTAATCGCGATCGACGCCGGTGATTGTGTTACCGCCGGCGAAATCAATACAGATGGTCTTTTGCAGATCCGCGCGTCAACTGTCGGCGAGGACACGACGCTGCGGCGTATGGTCAGTATGGTCGACGAGGCTGAAAGCGTACGTAACAAGTACAATGCTATCGCGGATCGTGCGGCTCAGGTCTATGCGCCTGTCGTTCACCTTCTGTCATTTTTCGCGTTCCTTGGCTGGCTCTATGCGACGGGTGATGCGCGGTTGGCAATCAACATTGCGATCGCCGTGTTGATTATCACCTGCCCTTGCGCGCTGGGCCTTGCCGTCCCAGCTGTATCGACAACAGCCGCAGGCCGGCTGTTTCGGAGCGGCCTCTTGGTCAAAGACGGAACAGCGCTTGAACGGATTGCAGAGGTCGACACGGTTGTCTTCGACAAGACCGGCACACTGACCCAGCCGCGTTTGGCGGATTCCGGTATTGCGCTGACGGATTCCGAGAAGGAAATCATCTGCGGGCTTGCGTCCAGTTCTACGCATCCTGTGGCCCGGGCCATCAAGGTTGGTCTGCCCACGACAAACGCTGCCAAAATCGACAACATCAAGGAACAGCCGGGCAAAGGCATATCAGGTGAGTTCGAAGGTATAACGGTTCAACTTGGCGCGATGGCGTGGCTTGGACAAGGCAGTGGTACTGGTTTCCAGTTCGGTGAGAACCCACCGAAACAGATTGAAGTCGGTGGCATGCTACGTGATGGTGCCCTAGCGCTGATCGACGGCTGGAAGGCACTTGGTCTGGAAATTCACCTGGTGTCTGGCGATAGTGAGGCGGCCACACAATCCGTGGCCGACGCATTGAACATCAAAGAATGGCGTGCGGAAACGCATCCTGCCGACAAGATTGCCTATGTCACCGCCCTGTCTGAATCAGGCAAAAAGGTTCTGATGGTCGGAGACGGGATGAACGACACTGGCGCGCTTGCCGCCGCATTCGCTTCCATTTCGCCAGCTTCTGCGGTCGATGCATCGCGAGCGGCATCTGATATCGTTCTCTTGCATGATACCCTTGAACCGTTGATCGAGCTACCTGTTGTCGCACGGTCGGCGAAGCGGCGCATCATCGAGAACTTCAGCATCGCAGCTGGCTATAATGCCATTGCGATTCCCGTCGCGCTTGCCGGATTTGCGACCCCATTGCTTGCCGCAATCGCGATGTCCGCTTCCTCGATCATGGTCGTGCTCAACGCGTTGCGCCTGAAAGGAACATCATGAATATTCTTGTCATCCTGATCCCCGCGTCTCTTATCCTTGGCGGTCTTGGACTCGCTGCTTTCCTGTGGAGTCTGAAAGCGAACCAATACGAAGACTTGAGCGGGGACGCATGGCGAATTCTGTCCGAGGATGATCCAGATCAAGGAAAACGAGACTGAACCGCACCTAATCTGGGACCATGACATACGAAGAACTCGCAAAGACTGGTCTTTTCCAGATTCGCGCTCCGCGCTATACCAGTTATCCACCGGCGACGGCCTTTGAAACGGCAAGAGACGACAGCGTCTTCAGGTCGCAACTGGCAAAGCTGGACCCCACGGAACCTCTTTCCATTTATGTCCATATTCCATTCTGCGAACGGCTTTGCTGGTTCTGTGCGTGCCGGACCCAAGGCGTGCGCAGTCTGACGCCAGTTCAGGCCTATATCGAAACGCTGCTTGCGGAAGTCGCGCTCGCAGCAGACGTCATGCCTGAGGGCATGCAGATGGGCCGTCTTCACTTTGGTGGCGGAACGCCGACGATCATGTCGCCAGATTTGATAACACGCGTCATGTCTGGCATTGATGACGTCTTCGATCGCGCTGTGGATTTCGAGTTCTCGGTCGAAATCGATCCGACACTAGTGAACGTGGATAAGATCAGGTGCCTTGCGGATCATGGAATGACCCGCGCCAGCATCGGCGTTCAAGATTTTGATAGCACTGTACAAGCCGCCATTGGGCGAGAGCAATCCTTCGCTCAGACAGAGAACTGCGTAGCTGATTTGCGGGCCGCGGGAGTGAAATCGGTAAATATCGATCTTGTCTACGGGTTGGCACATCAGACAACCAAGACCTTTGAAAAGACCCTAAATGAGGCGATCTCGCTCGATCCAGATCGATTCTCTCTGTTTGGCTACGCACACGTCCCGCATATGGCCAAGCGGCAACGCCTGATTGCAGAGCAAGCGTTGCCAGGTGATCGCGGACGGTTTGAGTTGTTCGGTAAGGCTGCCGAGGCATTCAAAGCGGCAAATTACGTAGCTGTCGGGATCGATCACTTTGCCAAACCAACCGACAGCCTTGTAAAAAGTTTAGGGGAAGGCCGCCTGAAACGGAATTTTCAAGGCTACACCGCCGACAACTGTCCGTCACTGCTTGCTTTTGGGGCGTCTGCCATTTCGCGGATCGGTGGTTTCTTTCAGAATGCGACCCGCACAGCGGACTACAGAAAAATCATTGCGACTGGCAACCTGCCAATCGCGCGCCAACATGTGTGGACTGCTGACGACCGGTTGCGCGGGCGCGCGATTGAAATGCTGCTTTGCGATTTCAAAATAGATATGCGTCAACTACGCGAAGACTGCGGCCCGCTTGGCGATTTCGCGGTCGATCTGATGTCTTCTGCCGCCGAATTCAATGATCACGTCACGCTGGAGGGTGATGTTTTGCGCCTGAAAGAGGCGTCAAAGCCGTTTGTGCGAGTAGTTGCTCAGTATCTCGATGCTTACAAGGAAACGGATGCGATTTATTCACGTGTATCTTGAAGTGCGTCTTTGAGTTCGTAGATCAGGGATAGTGCCTCTTTCGGGGTCAGATCATCAGGCAAAACGCCTTTGAGGCGCTTTTCAACCTGACTCTCTTTTGGCTTCTGCGGGGCGACCGTGGGTGTTGCTGCGAAAAGTGGCAGATCATCGATGATTGCCTTGCGACCAGACCCCCCTTCCCGCTCTCCCCTTTCCAGTGCTTCCAATACGATCTTGGCCCGTTCAACGACAACCCGCGGAAGTCCGGCGAGCCGCGCGACCTGCACCCCATACGACCTGTCTGCTGTGCCCTTGCGTACTTCATGCAGAAAGATGACGTCGCCATCCCATTCCTTGACCGAGACCGTCGCATTGTCGACGCCATCCAGCTTCGCCGAAAGCGCTGACATTTCGTGATAATGCGTGGCAAACAATGCACGACACCGGTTCACATCGTGTAGATGTTCAAGCGTGGCCCAAGCGATCGATAGACCGTCATAGGTTGCCGTGCCCCGCCCGATTTCATCAAGAATGACGAGGGCGCGGTCGTCGGCCTGGTTAAGGATGGCGGCCGTTTCGACCATCTCGACCATAAATGTTGAACGGCCCTTCGCAAGATCATCGGATGCACCGACACGGCTGAAGATCTGGCTGACTATCCCGATATGTGCCGACTTGGCCGGAACGTAGGATCCCATCTGTGCAAGAATGGCGATCAAAGCGTTCTGCCGCAGGAATGTCGATTTGCCCGCCATGTTCGGCCCCGTCAACAGCCAGATAGGGCTGTCTGACAGGTCACAATCATTCGCGATGAATGGTGTTCCGGATTTTTCGAGAGCTGCCGCAACGACGGGGTGACGTCCACCAGAGATATGGAAGGCCCGACTGTCATCCAATTTCGGTACGCACCAATCTTCTGCACGCGCCAAAAATGCCAAGGACACCGCTAGATCAATTTCCGACAAGGCGCGGGCAAGCGCGCCTAAAGGACCGGAATGGGCAACAATTGCCTGTATTAGACCCTCGAAATGAGTCTTCTCAATGTCGAGCGCCCGCCCACCTGCATTTAGAATACGGGTTTCGATTTCGTTCAATTCGACTGTTGTGAAGCGTACCTGATTGGCTGTTGTCTGGCGGTGAATGAAGGTTTCGTTCAGCGGCGGTGTCATCATGCGTTCTGCATGGGTGGCGGTCGTTTCGATGAAATAGCCGAGCACGTTATTGTGCTTGATTTTCAGCGACGAAATCCCGGAAAGCTCTGCAAAATCGGCCTGCATTTTGGCGATGACGCCCCGACCTTTGTCACGCAGAGTCCGTGCTTCATCAAGGTCAGTATCAAAGCCCGCCGCGATAAATCCACCATCGCGCGCAAGTAGCGGCGGTTCGGCTACAAGCGACCTTTCGAGAAGATCCGCAAGGTCAGCGTGGCCGAACAGAGCCTGAAAAGCGTCGGTCAAGATTTCTGGCAACACGCTTTCTGATAACAACCCAGAGAGACGGACTGCCTGAGCAAGCGAATTGCGGATCGCCGTCATATCCCTTGGCCCGCCCCGACCCAGCGCCAGCCGGGACAACGCACGATCAAGATCGCTAACACCCTGCAGAAGGTCGCGGATATCATCTGCGAGGCGCACATCGGATACGAAGAAAGTTACGGCGGCTTGTCGGTTGGCGACAACAGAAAGATCGCACGCGGGGCTCGACAATCGACGTTCCAATAGACGTGCGCCTCCAGCCGTTGCAGTCCGGTCGATCGTGGCAAGTAATGAACCGGCTCGACCGCCTGTGATGGCTTGTGTCAGTTCCAGCGACTTACGCGTAGGTGCGTCGATCTGCATGACCGATTTGCGCCTTTCGTGGACGGGTGGGCGCAATAGCGGCAGATTCCCCTTCTGCGTGATTTCCAGATATTCGGCAATCGCGGACAGCGCCCCAATCTCGACCCGCGAAAATGTTCCAAAAGCATCAAGTGACCTAACCCCATAAAGGTCGGTCAGGCGCTTCTCACCGGCAGTGCTGTCAAAGGCAGCTTTTCCCAATGTGCTGAGGGCCGCACCAGAATCAGACACTAATTCAGCGAAATTTTGTTCTTCTCCATCGGCAACGATGACTTCACGCGGGGCGAGACGTGCTAATTCGGGACCAAGTGCCACACGGGGACAAAGCATAACGTGTACAGCGCCTGTCGAAATATCGACCCATGCAAGCGACCCTTCGTCCCGGATTTCCGCGAACGCTGCCAAGAAATTGTGGCTCCTTGCATCAAGCAGAGACTCTTCTGTCAGGGTTCCAGGTGTCACCAACCGAACGACATCGCGTTTGACGACAGACTTGTAGCCTCGCTTTTTCGCCTCTTCGGGTTTTTCCATCTGTTCGCAGACGGCGACCCGGAATCCTTTGCGTATCAATGTCAGCAGATACCCTTCGGCAGCGTGTACAGGAACGCCGCACATCGGAATGTCTTCATCTTCATGCTTGCCGCGCTTTGTCAGCGCGATGTCGAGCGCGGCCGCGGCTTCGACGGCATCGTCAAAAAACATCTCGTAAAAATCGCCCATCCGATAAAACAAGAGCGCATCCGGATAGCCCGCTTTCAGGTCCAGATATTGTGCCATCATCGGCGTAACTGTCGATTTCCCGCTCATATATCCCCCGGTCCTTCGCTGGTGACACTACCCATGCAATGTTAGCGACGAAAGTCGAAAACGAACCCGTTGCAGCGCGGCATTGCTTGGCGCAAAGTGCCCCTTACGCCAAGGGAGGACGACATGGCCAGAACCAAGATGAGCCGCGAAGATGCGCTCACGTTCCATCTTCATCCGACGCCGGGAAAATGGGAGGTGGCCGCAACGGTCCCAATGACCACGCAGCGCGATCTGTCACTTGCATACTCTCCCGGTGTTGCGGTGCCGTGCGAAGAAATCCATGCAGACCCGGCAACAGCTTATGATTACACCAACAAAGGTAACCTTGTTGCAGTAATTTCGAACGGAACTGCCGTACTGGGTTTGGGAAATCTAGGTGCCCTCGCTTCCAAGCCGGTGATGGAAGGCAAATCCGTGCTGTTCAAGCGTTTTGCCGATGTGAACTCCGTCGATATTGAACTGGACACTGAAGATCCCGATGCATTCTGCGATGCGGTACGACTGATGGGACCAACTTTCGGCGGCGTCAATCTTGAGGACATCAAGGCACCAGAATGCTTCATTATAGAGCAGCGGTTAAAGGAAGAGATGGATATACCCGTCTTCCACGATGACCAACACGGCACTGCCGTGATTTGTGCTGCAGGACTCATCAACGCCTTGCATCTTTCTGGTAAGAAAATTGAGGACGTCAAAATTGTACTAAACGGTGCCGGTGCTGCCGGCATTGCGTGTCTCGAACTTCTGAAGGCGATGGGTGCCCGCCATGATAATTGTATCATGTGCGACACAAAGGGCGTCATTTACCAAGGCCGCACAGAAGGCATGAACCAGTGGAAATCGGCGCACGCCGCCAACACAGAAGCCCGCAGTCTTGATGACGCGATGAAGGGATGTGACGTCTTTTTAGGTGTGTCCGCAAAAGGCGCCGTGACACCGGAAATGGTGTCTAATATGGCGGAAAATCCGGTTATTTTTGCCATGGCGAACCCTGATCCCGAAATCACACCCGAAGACGCGCACGCAGTCCGCGAAGATGCAATTGTTGCGACCGGTAGATCGGATTATCCAAATCAGGTGAATAACGTCCTTGGGTTCCCCTACCTGTTTCGCGGCGCGCTCGATATTCATGCGCGCGCAATCAACGATGAGATGAAGATTGCCTGTGCGCACGCGTTGGCCAATCTGGCCCGCGAGGATGTCCCGGACGAAGTTGCAATGGCATATGGGCGCAAGCTTACATTTGGTCGAGATTACATTATTCCAACCCCTTTCGATCCGCGTCTGATCCACCGAATTCCCACAGCTGTTGCGCAAGCCGGAATGCAAACAGGTGTCGCACGGCGCCCGATCGTGGATATGGAGGGATATGAACTCTCGCTCAAGTCCCGGATGGATCCTACTGCATCAATGTTGCGCAGTCTCAACGCTAGAGCGCGCGCTGCCCAATCGACGGTCGTCTTTGCCGAAGGCGATGATCCGCGGGTATTGCGAGCTGCAGTGCTCTATCAGAGATCAGGGCTAGGTAAGGCGCTGGTTGTCGGCCGCGATGCAGATGTCGAACAACGACTCGAGGCTGAAGGTTTGGCTGACGCCTTCGCAGAGCTTGAAGTGATCAACGCAGCCAAAACACCCCATTTAGACACTTACAAAACGTTTCTTTACGAGAGATTGCAGCGAAAAGGCTTCGACCGCCAGGACGTTCATCGTCTCGCCGCGCGAGATCGTCATGTATTTGCGGCGCTGATGCTGGCACATGGCCATGTCGACGGAATGGTCACCGGGGCGACCAGGAAATCCGCGCACGTTCTCGAATTAATCAATCACGTATTCGATGCAGAGCCCCATCATGGTGCAGTGGGCGTTACGGCTGTTCTCAACAAAGGCAAGATTGTTCTGATCTCTGATACGCTTGTCCATGAGTGGCCGAACGAGAACGATCTTGCAGATATCGCAGAGCGAAGTGCATCCGTAGCGCGCGATCTCGGGCTGGAGCCAAGAGTCGCATTCGTCTCGTTTTCGACATTCGGATACCCTGTTTCTGAACGCGCAGAGAAAATGCACATTGCGCCTGATGTTCTTGACCGGCGAGGCGTGGATTTCGAGTATGAGGGCGAAATGGCTGTTGATGTCGCCTTGAATCCCAAGGCGAGAGAACACTACCCGTTTTCCCGTCTGACGGGCCCGGCCAATATCCTTGTTGTCCCAGCGCGTCATTCAGCCTCGATTTCGGTCAAGTTGATGCAAGAAATGGCTGGCGCGACAGTCATTGGCCCAATTCTGACGGGGGTCGGTCATCCGGTACAGATCTGCTCAACCGTTTCGACGGTAAATGACATCCTTAATATGGCCGTTATCGCGGCGTGCGAGGTCGGTTAAGCCATGACGATCTGGAACCTTGGCTCAATCAACGCGGATGTCGTCTATTCCGTGCCACATATCCCCGCGCCTGGCGAAACGTTGGCATCAACGGCGCGGCAATCGTTTCTGGGTGGGAAGGGAGCCAATATGTCGGTCGCCGCTGCCCGCGCCGCCGCACAGGTCCGGCATATCGGTGCTGTCGGTTCGGATGGACGTGAATTGGTGCAGCGGTTACTCGAATATGGTGTTGATACCCGGAATATTGCTGAAATAGACACCGAAAGTGCGCAAGCCATCATTCTTGTCGACACGCATGGCGAAAACGCGATTGTGCTGCATCCGGGTGCAAATCATGAGATTCCGCAGGCTGTTCTTCAATCCGCGTTGGCCGAGGCTGAAACGGGAGACTGGCTGGTTATGCAGAATGAAACAAATCTGCAACGCACTGCTGCCGAAATGGGACGTAAGATGGGTTTGAAAGTTGCCTATGCCGCTGCGCCGTTTTCGGTCAACCGGGTGGAAGCCGTGCTTGGTTACCTTGATTTCCTGATCCTGAATGCCGTCGAAGCCGAACAACTGCAAACCGCTACGGGCAAAACGCCAGCAGAATTACCTGTGACTGATGTGATCGTTACTTTGGGTTCAGAAGGTGCGGATTGGTACGGTCCAAACGGAAAACTACATTTCGACGCGATCAAAGTCGATCCTGTCGATACGACAGGGGCAGGGGACACGTTTACCGGATACCTCCTTGCGTGTCTGGATCGGACGCAGCCAATGGCACAAGCGATCAAGACCGCGACCAAGGCAGCAGCATTAATGGTAACACGTCATGGCACCGCTGATGTCATTCCCGATTTGCTTGAAGTGCAGGATTTTCGCCCATGACCACTGTCACGACACATCAGGCAGAGGATGATGCCAGGAATGAAAGCATCCTGATCTACGTGAACGGAAAGCTTGTTCCAAAATCAGAGGCGACGGTGAGCGTCTATGATAGTGGGTTCATGCTCGGGGACGGTGTCTGGGAGGGTCTGCGCCTTTATAACGGGACATGGGCGTTTCTTGACGCCCATCTAGATCGGTTGTTTGAAGCAGCGAAAGCGGTCGACCTGAATATAGGTCACGATCGAAACGGCGTTAAGAACGCACTGTTCGAAACGCAAACTGCGAACGATATGACCACGGACGCCCATGCGCGTCTGATGATTACGCGAGGGACGAAGATCCGTCCGTTCCAGCACCCCAGTCTCTCCCGAAGTGGTCCGACCTTCGTGATCATAATGGAGCATTCCCGGCCAAAGATTCCGCGCCCGATTAGACTTGCTACGGTCCCCCATCTGCGTGGTTTGCCGATGACGCAAGATCCAAAGCTCAACAGTCACTCTAAACTGAACTGTATCCTTGCTTGCATAGCAGCCGAAAAAGCAGGCGCGGATGAGGCGCTGATGTTGGATGTACATGGGTTCGTGAATACGACAAACGCTTGCAATTTCTTTATTGTGCGCAAAGGCGAAGTCTGGACCAGTACGGGCGATTACTGCATGAATGGCATCACGCGCCAGAAGGTCATTGACCTGTGTCGCGCGAATGGCATCCCGGTTTTCGAACGCAACTTCTCGCTTGTCGATACCTATGGCGCGGATGAGTCTTTTCTGACGGGAACTTTCGGCGCGCAAACCCCTGTCTGCCACATTGACGGGCGGCAAATAGGCGATGGGCGGATGGGTCCGGTGACAGAACGCTTGCGCAGCCTCTACAAAGATATGATCATGGAAGAATGCGCATGAGGATTGCGATGTGGTCTGGCCCGCGCAATCTGTCGACCGCAATGATGTACAGCTTTGGTAATCGTGCTGACTTCGCTGTTTGGGACGAACCGTTCTACGCGCCCTATCTGGCTACATCAGATTACGACCATCCGATGAAGGACGAAATCATCGCATCCCATGAAGCAAACGCTGAAACCGTTGCTTCCCTTTGTTTGGACTCTATTCCGGATCAAAAACCGCATTTTTACATGAAGCATATGCCACATCATATGCTCGACCCGTTTCCGCGGGACTGGATCAGGTCATGTGTGAACGTCCATTTGATCCGACACCCTGCCCGCGTCATTGCAAGTTATGGGAACAAACGGGCGCAGATCACGAGCGAAGATATCGGGTTTCAGCAGCAGCTAGCACTTTATCGCGCGTTTGGTGGCGTTGTCATCGACAGCGCCGACATCCGCAAAAACCCCAAAGAGATGCTACAGATCCTGTGTGATATCATCGGTCTGGACTTCGATGACGCGATGCTTTCATGGCCCTCAGGTCCTAGACCATTTGATGGCGTTTGGGCCACCCATTGGTATGATGCCGTCCATAAGAGCACCGGATTTGCAGGGGCTGAGGGGCCGTTACCTGATGTGGGCGAGGATCACCATCTTTTGCAATCTGTAATGCCCGCTTATGAGGAGATGGCAAAGGACGCGATCTAGAGCCACTTTTCCAGTTGTATTTCGCCGTCAGACATCTTTCCAGTGCGCCTATAATCGAGCTTTTCATAAAGTCGTATCGCAGCATTGTTTTCGGCCACTGCCTGAATTTGAACCAGCGGACGGCCGCGTTTGGCTGCCCAATCTTCGATTTGTCCAATTGCGGCTGTGCCATAGCCCTTACCCTGAAATCCGGCCCCGATAAGCAAACGCCAGACATAAACGGCTTCTGGGTGATCTATTTCTTCGGGTTCATCGTTTTCGCAGATGTCAATTACTGCGATCAACCCAACGCGTGTTTCGCCGTCCCAAATACAGAAATCGTATGCGCCTTTCTCAAAACGTACTTGTGCGATAGTGATCGGGTTCGGTGCGATGAAATCCTTTTGATCCTCGCGCACGTTAATCTGCGAGAGTGGACCGATATCCGCCGAAGTGATCGCTTTGAGCAAGACTGCCATTCTAGCCTTTCAGGCGCCGGTCCCGCGCCGCAAGCAATTTGAGCCGCAACGCGTTTAGCTGGATGAACCCCTTCGCATCGGTCTGGTCATAAGCACCTGCGTCGTCTTCGAATGTCACATGTGCTTCGGAATAAAGCGAATGGTCGGACCAACGTGCCACCGTTGTTGCGCTACCTTTATACAACTTCACGCGTACGGTTCCCGTGACGTGTTCTTGCGACTTGTCGATGAGTGCCTGTAACATCTCACGTTCTGGCGAGAACCAGAAGCCATTGTAGATCAGCTCTGCGTAGCGCGGCATGATCGAGTCTTTAAGATGCCCAGCACCGGAATCCAGCGTGATCTGTTCAATGCCGCGATGTGCTTCTAGCAGTACGGTGCCGCCAGGCGTTTCATAGATGCCGCGTGATTTCATTCCGACAAACCGGTTTTCGACAAGGTCCAGACGGCCGACCCCGTGTTTGCCCCCAAGCTCATTCAGCTTGGTCAGGATCGTCGCGGGGGACATCGATTCCCCGTTGATAGACACTGCATCGCCCTTCTCGAAACCGATTTCGACCATTTCCGGCGCGTTCGGTGCATCTTCGGGCGCGACGGTGCGTTGGTAGACGTACTCCGGTGCTTCGTCTGCCGGGTTTTCCAGCACTTTACCCTCAGATGAGGTGTGGAGCAGGTTGGCATCCACAGAAAACGGCGCTTCGCCACGCTTGTCTTTGGCAACGGGAATCTGATGCTGTTCAGCGAATTCCAGCAATTTGGTGCGGCTGGTCAGATCCCAATCGCGCCAAGGTGCAATTACCTTAATATCTGGGTTCAACGCATAAGCTGCCAGTTCAAAGCGTACCTGATCGTTGCCTTTGCCTGTGGCACCATGTGCAATCGCATCGGCACCTTCTTTTGCCGCGATTTCAACAAGTCTTTTGGAAATAAGTGGCCGGGCAATAGATGTCCCTAAAAGATAGAGCCCTTCGTAGAGCGCGTTCGCGCGAAACATCGGAAAAACGAAGTCACGCACGAATTCTTCGCGTACATCCTCGATGTAGATACTCTTTGCACCCATCATTTCAGCCTTGGCGCGCGCAGGTTCCAGTTCTTCGCCCTGTCCAAGATCTGCAGTAAATGTGACGACCTCGCACTGATATTCAGTCTGCAACCATTTCAGAATGATCGAGGTATCCAAACCGCCAGAGTAGGCGAGCACAACTTTCTTTGGGGAGGACATGGGCATAGGCCTTTATGCAAACATGAATGTTCTTCGCGCGATAACGGCTTTTGCAAAAGGGGGCAAGGTTTGCGCGTTGGCAGTTTGCTGCTGGCACAACTCCACAACGACGGAAGGTGCTTGAAATACCTGGTCATTAAACTGTCGCCGAAGCTTCCGTGGCGGCTGCTTCTGCTTGTTATGTGAGATTTTCCAAGCGCCATGTCACCGAAGTATTCGGCTGGAAAGAAAGTCTGCGTCTCCTTCGTTGCACAGCAGTGGAATGGCCTCTGCGGCGTTCATCCAGATTGCCGTGTGATCTGGTTCAAGCGGCGGGCCCAAACGAACAATAGGCCGTGCAGTATACACATGGCACACCTTTTCGGCCCATTTTTCGTACTCGGGCATAAAGGTAAATCTGCGGAACGCCCCTAACCTCTTAGGGTTACCAATCCGCCAACCGGTTTCTTCGTACACTTCGCGGTGCAGCGCCTGTATCGCCCCTTCTCCGAGGTCGATACCACCGCCAGGTAGAAGCAGGTCGTTGTAGGGCTCTCCCTGCCATGCCAGGAGAATCTCTTGGCCGCGCATCAGAATACCATAGGCCCCGGCGCGCACCCGATACCGTTGTTCGGCCCGTGGCACGTCGCCATACCGTCTGATCATGACTGCTACCCCTTGGACCAGCACTTGTTCTGCCTATATAGGCGCGATAACACAATTCCGCACAAGTGAGGAAACGCCATGACCCTTGGCAGCCAAATCGCCTGGGACGACACAGTATTGCCGTTCCAACTGGACCGATCCGACATTCGCGGACGCGTCGCGCGTCTGGATGGGGTGCTGGAGTCCGTTCTGAAACAGCATGACTATCCGCCAATGATCGAAGGTCTGGTTGCTGAAATGGCGTTGCTGACTGCCCTGATCGGGCAATCGGTCAAGACGCATTGGAAGCTGTCCTTGCAGGTGCGCGGATCCGGACCGGCAAGACTAATTGCGACCGACTATTACGGACCGACAAAAGACGGCGCACCGGCCCGTATCCGTGCCTATGCAAGCTATGACGATAATAAGCTTGATCATTCTGCAGATCCGTTCAGCCAGATCGGACAAGGCTATTTCGCAATACTCATCGATCAGGGCGAGCACATGGCTCCGTATCAGGGCGTGACACCAATCGCCGGGGGTTCGCTGTCGTCATGTGCCGAAACCTATTTCGCGCAGTCCGAACAGTTGCCGACACGGTTCGCGCTGACTTATGGCCGCAACCAGCAACCAGGCGAGCCAGTGCAATGGCGTGCAGGGGGTATCATGCTGCAGCACATGCCAAAAGCGTCGCCATTGATGCAACAACAGGATGGCCCATCGGGTGATGATGGACTTTTGAATGCAGCGGATATTCTTGACGAGGATGAAGGTGAGAACTGGATCCGGGCAAACGCCCTGTTGGATACAGTGGAACAGATCGAGTTGATCGGTCCCACAGTCCAGCCAACCGAACTTCTGGTACGGTTGTTTCACGAGGAAGCACCGCGCGTTTATGACGCTCAGCCGATCAAGTTTGGCTGTACCTGTTCAGAAGCTCGGGTACGCCAAAGTCTGTCGATATATTCGGCAAAGGATATCGGAACCATGACGAAGGACGACGGCACTGTCACAGCAGACTGCCAGTTCTGTGGTGCGCACTACGTCTTTCAACCCGAAACCCTTGGTTTCGAGGCAACAGATGGCTCGGAATCCTGATCTTCAAATGATCCTGACAGATGCGCTGTCTAAAGCTGGCAGCGCATCGTCTGATTTCGACCTCAACGCAGGTATTCAGTTGCCGAAGGGCAGGGTGTTGAAACCGGCAGCGGTCCTGATCGGTGTCACGGAAAATGCGGATGTCATCCTGACGAAACGCTCTGCAAGGTTGAAGCATCATCCAGGGCAGGTGGCGTTTCCCGGCGGCAAGCAAGACCCCACCGATGCGACATTAACAGACGCAGCGTTGCGTGAAGCCAATGAAGAAATCGGTTTGCCCGTGGAGAATGTCAAACCGCTTGGTGCGTTACCACCGCATGAAACGGTTACGAGCTACAAGATCACACCGATTGTGGCACTGATTCAAGGGGATTTCCGTGAAATAGCCGAAGCGGGCGAGGTTGCAGAGATATTTCGGGCCCCGTTGTTCCACATAACCAATCCGGCAAATTTTCGTGTCGAAGGACGGCGTTGGCAGGGAGATATACGTCATTATTACACCGTTCCGTATGGACCCTATTACATTTGGGGTGCGACGGCACGCATCTTGCGCGGGCTCGCGGAATGCATGAACAAATGAAGCAGATCTTTGCGCCCTGGGTCGAACAAGCCGCGCCGATTTGCGCCATGCTGACCGAGGCAGGATTTCAGGCTTGGTTTGTTGGCGGATGCGTTCGAAATACGCTCTTGGGTGCGCCGGTTACGGATATTGATATCAGCACCTCTGCCAGACCTGACACGGTAACTGACCTTGCCGAGGCATCTGGCTTCAAGGCCGTGCCGACAGGTATCGATCATGGCACGGTCACGGTTGTCGCGGACGGGACTGCTTATGAAGTGACAACGCTGCGCAAAGATGTCGCTACAGATGGACGGCGTGCGGTGGTCGCCTATGCAGATACACTAGAAGAAGACGCGCTGCGCCGCGACTTTACGATGAATGCTATCTATGCGCAGCCTGATGGTGTTCTTGTGGATCCGCTTGATGGATTGTCTGACCTGAAAGTCAGGCGCTTTCGGTTCATAGAAGATGCCGATCAGCGTATCAAAGAAGACTATCTGCGTATCCTACGCTTTTTCCGGTTTCATGCTTGGTATGGTGCGGATGGATTGGATGAAGAGGGGCTTGCTGCCTGTGCCGCAAATGTCGATGGAATCGATCTATTGTCGAAGGAGCGGATTGGCAGTGAATTGTTGAAGCTGCTTGCTGCCCCCAACCCTGCACTGGCGACCGCAAGCATGGCGTCCATCGGAGCGCTGCTGCGAATATTGCCCGGCGCGGATCATCAGCCTCTGGCGGTTTTGGTCCATCTCGAAGAAATTCTCGGTTTGCCGATAGACCCGATCCGCCGGCTTGCTGTGATCGGCGGGGAAGACGCGCAAAACAATCTTCGTCTGTCAAAGGAGCAGGCGAGAAGATTGGCAGTTCTTTGTCAAACAGTGTCTAACATGATGGATTATGCGTATCGCCATGGATCGGAAGTAGGCATCGACCGGCTGGTAATCGAAGCAGCGGCTGGCGGCATTGGGGTTTCGGAAGACGACATCGCGACTGTCCGCCACGCGGGCAAGCAGCGCTTTCCCGTAAAAGCTGCCGATCTGATGGATCGCTATAAAGGTCCAGCGCTTGGCAAGGCATTGAAAGACGCTGAGCAAAGGTGGATTGCTTCCGGATTCACGCTGGGCAAGGATGATCTTCTTGCCTGATACAGCACTGTTGCTTTTTGTCTTTTTTGGACTGTTTTCGCCGGGACCAAATGTAATTCTTCTGACAGCATCTGGTGCCCGTTTCGGGCTGGGGCCGACCATGCCACATATCCTGGGTGTCGCGATTGGGGTCGGGATCACGGCAGGGATCACGGGACTTGGCATCGGTGCGCTTCTTGATGCGCTTCCTGCGCTTAAGCTCGGCCTCCAGATCATTGCGTCTGTGTGGATCATCTACATGGCGTGGAATTTGTGGAACGCGAACCCGGCGACACAGAAAGCGACTGACAAACCGTTCACCTTTGTCGAGGCAGTTCTGTTTCAATGGGTGAACCCGAAGGTCTGGGCTGTCGCGTTCAGCGCGTCCACTTTTGTTGCTGATCTCAGCATTCCCACCCAAATGGCGCATCTCGCGATAGCGTTTTCAGGGATCAATCTTGGGGTCTGCTTTTTCTGGACAAGTGCAGGCCACCTCTTGTCCTACCTCCTGCAGAACGAAACTGCGTGGCGGACATTCATGCGGATCATGGCTTTTGCATTGGGGGTCTTCGCCATCATGGTTTTCCTTTAGCTTAAACCGCGTTAGGTCTGCTTTATCCCAACGGCAGGCCAACTCAGTGTTTCGATTCTTCGAAAATCTGGTCGATCCTTATGTGGTGTATAAGGAAAACGACGCACCTCCGCAGCGGTTGACACCGTTTCTGCTGGAATACGCGCGACCATTCGCTGGGATTTTCTGGCTGACCGGATTGATGTCCGTAATCGTGGCGTCCGTCGAAATTTATCTTCTTTATTATCTGGGTCGCCTCGTTGATGTAATGGGTGACAGTACACCGGGCAGTTTCTGGCAAACCCACGGTTTCGAACTGATCATCGTTGCGATCTTCATCCTGACATTGCGTCCCGCGCTGGGTATGGCGCAGGTCGCTTTATTGAATAACACGATCCTGCCGAATATCGGGACTATGGTTCGGTGGCGGGCGCATCGCCACGTCCTGCGGCAGTCCGTGGGTTGGTTCGAGAATGACTTTGCAGGGCGTATCGCGAACCGCATCATGCAAACTCCGCCCGCCGTAGGCGAGGTCGTCTTTCAAATCTTCGATGCAATTACATTCGCTCTGGCCTATCTGATCGGCGCGCTTGTCCTTTTGGGCGAAGCGGACGTGCGGTTGATCGTTCCCATGCTGGCATGGTTCGTTCCTTACCTTTTTCTGCTTCGTTGGGTGATCAAACAGGTCGCCCCTGCATCTCAGGCCGCATCGGATGCGCGCAGCGCGGTCACTGGACGGGTCGTAGATAGCTATACAAATATCCACTCGGTCAAGATGTTCGCCCATCATGACCGCGAAGTGGACTACGCCAAGGAAGCGATAGAAACCGCGCGAAAAACCTTTCAGGTCGAGATGCGCCTGTTTTCGATAATGGATCTGGCGCTGATCCTTTTGAATGGCATCCTTGTTGTAGGCGTTGTGGGCTACGCTATTTTCTTGTGGACCCAGGAAGCGGCTTCACTTGGTGTCGTGGCCGCCGCTTCTGCGTTAACCCTACGCTTGAACGGAATGAGCGGCTGGATCATGTGGGCAGTATCGAATTTCTTTCGGAACCTTGGTGTCGTGGCTGAAGGCATGGAAACGATCGCGCAGCCAGTGACGCTCCTCGACAAGCCAGGTGCGAAGCCTTTGGAGGTGCGCGCGGGCAAGGTCGAAATCAAAGAGCTGTCGCATCACTACGGTAAGAAAAAGGGTGGGTTGGATAGGATCAACCTGACAATACCTGCTGGTCAAAAGGTCGGACTTGTCGGGCAATCTGGTGCCGGAAAATCGACACTAGTAAAGCTGTTCTTGCGGTTTTATGACGCTGAGCTAGGCGAAATTCTGATCGATGGGCAGAACACGCAATCCGTGACGCAGGATTCCTTGCGTAGCGCGATCGGTATGGTTCAGCAGGACTCGGCACTTCTGCATCGGTCTGTGCGTGAGAATATTGCCTATGGTAATCCAGACGCATCCGATGATCAGATTATCGCGGCTGCGAAAAAGGCACAGGCGCATGAATTTATACAGACGCTGGAAGACGCGGAAGGAAATAAGGGTTACGCGTCGCGGGTCGGAGAGCGCGGCGTAAAGCTGTCCGGTGGTCAACGACAGCGGATCGCGCTTGCTCGTGTCATGCTAAAGGACGCGCCCATCCTTATGCTGGATGAAGCAACGTCTGCACTCGACTCAGAAGTCGAAGCGGCGATTCAGGACACGTTGTCCACGATGATGGAAGGTAAGACTGTCATTGCGATCGCGCACCGCTTGTCGACGATTGCCCAGATGGACCGGATTATCGTGCTTGAAAATGGTCGTATTATTGAAGACGGCGATCATCAGGGCCTGTTGGAAGCAAACGGGCAATATGCACGGTTCTGGGCGCGGCAGTCCGGCGGATTTCTTGGCCAAAGCGAGGCCGCAGAATGAGCCCAAGCAGATGGATTCCACCATTTCAGCCAGCCGATGGCCCGCCGCCGGCCACGCTGCTTGCCTTCATGCGCTGGGCGTTGACCGGCAGCTTTTCAGTCATCTTTGCAGGTTCGTTCATCTCTATTGTTTCAGGCCTGATCGAAGTCGCTTCGGCGCTGATACTTGGCTGGGTCATCGATGCAGCGCTGGCGGGCACACCAGCCACGTTTTTTACAGATAATACGGGTCTGATACTGGGCATCGTGGTGTTTTTTCTAGTTTTCCGTCCGGCATGGCTTGGCCTGTCGGGCGTCATGCAGTCGGTGATTTTAGCACCACAGGTCTATTCTCTGATCCTTTCGCGTTTAAACAAGCATACACTGGGGCAGGGGGTCACCTTCTTTGATGACGATTTCGCGGGACGCATCGCTGCCAAGCAGATGCAAGCGGCACGGGCCCTGACTGATGTTGTTGTTGAATTTGTTCATACCGTCATGTTCGCTTTGGCATCTCTCGTCGGATCTGTTGTGCTTGTTCTGACGATTGATGCGTGGTCTGCGGCGATCC
Organism: Cognatiyoonia koreensis; assembly: GCF_900109295.1. Classification (NCBI taxonomy): domain Bacteria; kingdom Pseudomonadati; phylum Pseudomonadota; class Alphaproteobacteria; order Rhodobacterales; family Paracoccaceae; genus Cognatiyoonia; species Cognatiyoonia koreensis. The sequence continues at coordinate 655,530 of NZ_FOIZ01000002.1, read as the reverse complement.
TCCTGATTTGGATTGCGGCGTATATCGGCTTTATCCGCGTATTCATGCCGCGCATCCGCAAAGCTTCGATGGCACGCGCGTCAACACGTGCGATGGTGACGGGGCAAATCGTCGATACGGTCACGAACATCAAAACAGTAAAACTTTTTGCCCACGATAACCACGAAGATCAGGCGGCCAATGCAGCAATTGACGATTTCCGGATCAAGGGGATTGCGTGGGGCTGGGTGTCGGCCTCTTTCCGGTTCTGGCTTATGGCGCTTGCCGGAGTCCTGCCGCTGATCCTTGTCGGTGTGACGCTGGTATTGTGGACGCAGGGCGCGACGACAGCCGGTGCGATCGCGGTTGCGGGTACAATTGGACTGCGTCTCGCTCAAATGACCGGCTGGGTCAGCTTCACCTTAATGGGCATGTACTCCAACATAGGCGAGGTCGAGGACGCGGCCCGCACATTGTCCCCAGCACACCAATTGGTCGATAAGCCTGATGCCAAACCGCTTGTTGTCACAGACGGGTACATCACAATGGAGGACGTGACCTTTACCTATGGCGGCGGGCCCGGTGGTTTGGATAGAGTCAGTTTGACGGTCAACAGCGGTGAAAAGCTCGGGATTGTTGGTGCTTCTGGGGCTGGTAAATCGACGTTGGTTGCTTTGCTTTTGCGGCTATATGATGCGGAACGGGGTGTTTTGCGGATTGACGGACAAGACATTTCCGAAGTGACGCAGGAAAGCCTGCGCCGCCAGATCAGCATGGTCACGCAGGAAACGGCCATGTTCAACCGGTCTGCAAGTGCGAACATCAGCTATGGCACACCAGATGCCACTCAGGATCAGGTGGTAGAGGCAGCCAAACGCGCTGAGGCCCACGACTTTATCTGTGAACTGGCTGATTTCAAGGGCCGCAAGGGCTATGATGCCCACCTTGGCGAGCGTGGTGTCAAACTGTCGGGCGGCCAGCGCCAACGGATTGCCATTGCACGTGCCATTCTGAAGGACGCTCCGATCCTTGTGCTGGACGAGGCGACATCTGCGCTCGATTCAGAGGTTGAGGCATCAATTCAGGCAGCGTTAGAGACTGTCATGGATGGCAAAACGACCATCGCCATCGCGCATCGTCTGTCCACGCTTGCTCGCATGGACCGGATTGTCGTGCTTGACGCTGGGCGCATTGTAGAACAAGGCACACACGCTGACTTGCTGGCGCAAGACGGTCTTTATGCGCGCTATTGGAACCGGCAGTCAGGTGGTTTTATCAATGTTCAGGATGCGGCGGAATAGTCCATGGGTGTAATTGAGGGCCTGACTCATCTGGGGTTAGGAAAGCTGGACGATGGGCGATCGCTAGTGCCACGGGTACTTCCAGGTGAAGTTGTCGAGGTCACACAGGAAGGAACATTGCGGATCATCACACCGTCTGGCGATCGCGTTGCAGCGCCATGTCGACATTTCAAATCCTGCGGCGGTTGCGCGATGCAACACGCATCTGATCCATTTGTAGCAGAATGGAAAACCGGCATCGTGCGTAAAGCACTGCAAGCCCATGGATTAGAGCCTAATTTTCGTACCACGCATACATCGCCCGCCAAGTCCAGACGCAGGTCGAAGCTTTCTGCAAGACGTACGAAGAAAGGGGCAACTGTTGGGTTTCACGCAAGAGCTTCGAATCTCCTCATACCTGTACCTGACTGCCAACTTCTGACGCCGCGCTTGGGCGACGCGATCCCCGCGCTGGAAATCCTCACTACGCTTGTTGCAAGCCGGAAAGAGGAAATCGCCCTGACTGTAACCGACACAACTGTCGGAACAGATATCCACATACAGACCGAACAGAAGCTGACTTCTGAAATGCGCATGAATCTCGCGGAATTTTCCCGTGAATATGGCGTGTCACGGCTGACGTGGCTGGACGAACCCGTTGTGGAAATGGCACCACCTTTTCAGCAGTTTGGCAAAGCCCGTGTCGTGCCGCCGCCGGCCGCGTTCTTGCAGGCGACGCTGGAAGGAGAAAATGCGCTCGTCACCGATGTGCTAGAGATCTCGGAGCGAGCCAAGACAGTCGTGGATCTTTTTGCCGGTTGTGGCACTTTCACGCTTCCGCTTGCGGAAACAGCAGAAGTGCATGCGATCGAGGGCGAAGAACCCATGCTGGCAGCACTTGATAAGGGTTGGCGGCTGGCGCATGGGCTCAAGCGGGTCACGACAGAGACTCGAGATCTGTTTCGACGTCCGCTCGAACCCGACGAGCTGGCTCGCTTTGATGCCGCAGTGATCGATCCACCTCGCGCGGGGGCCGAGGCGCAGATTGCGACACTTGCGCAATCCAGCGTGCGAACAATTGCCATGGTGTCTTGCAATCCCGTGACGTTTGCGCGTGATGCGGCCCAACTTGTTGGCGCGGGCTATGATCTGAAATGGGTTCGCGTCGTTGATCAATTCCGTTGGTCAAGCCATGTGGAAATGGTGGCATCGTTCACACGTCTGTGATGTCCTTGACCAGGACAATGTGCTAAGGGTTCGGAAATCGGCAAAGACCGGGGCAAAGGGCAGTATGGGTTATTCAAGACGTTTTGTTCTACTGGGTGCCATCGGCACTTTTCTATCAGCATGCGCGAGCAAGTTCCGCGTCTATCGCGGCCCTGTCATTACCAAGATTCAGGTAAACAAGGGCCAGCGACGGCTACACCTTTTTCACAACGATCAAGTATTGAAATCCTATCGCTTCGATCTTGGATTTGCCCCTGAAGGGCATAAGCAGTTTGAAGGCGACGGCAAGACGCCTGAAGGAGCGTACCGCATTTCGTTCAAGAACCCGGACAGCCGCTTTCATCTTTCAATCAAAGTCGATTATCCGAACGCGAGGGACATCGCCTATGCGCAGCGGATGGGAAAAAGCCCCGGCGGGGACATATTCATTCACGGAACGCCAAAGGTGTACGCTGGCAAACCGGATTGGACATGGGGATGCCTCGCTGTCACCAACCGCGAGATGGAAGACATTTACGCGATGGTGAATGTCGGAACGCCGATTTACATCTATCCCTAACGGCCGCTGACTGGCGTAATGCCTGGTAGAACTGACGGGATCGGCCTGGACGCGGCAGGATCACCACCCATATTCATTGTCCACCACAACTTTCCTGCCGGTTCCTGGAACCAGCCAAGACCCATCCGACGTGCATTCGCATCAAGGATCACACTGCGCGTGTCTGGATCTTTCATCCAGGCGGCAAGCGTCTCCAGCTCTGTCTCGTAGCTTTCGGAGATGTTTTCACCTAGCAACCGCCCCTGAAAACCTGCGCGTTGCGCACGATCAATGGGCGATGAACCATCAGAGCCGAATAGCCAAGGCCGGTTTTGGACGGACATATCACGTGAATGGGTTTCTGCGGCGGCATTCAATGAAGCGTCCAATTCGACCGCGGGTACACCTGCGGCCTGCCGCAGGGTATTCACGCTGTCCAGCATACGGAATTGAATGTCATCCTTGTCACCCGGTCCAATATTGTAGACTTGCGGCAAGGGGAGGCCATCTGGCCCGACCCGTGCATTTGACCGTGCACATGCTGTCAACGCAAGTGCCGTACCACCGAGAAGGATTTCACGTCTAAGCATCTTTAAACTCGTCGCTGTGTTGTTGGCTGTGCTTAGCGGCAAAGAGGCCACACTTCAAACGGTGTTGCGCAAACAAGTGCCGATCTGACATTTGTTTGATTTGCTTGCGCTCAATTGGCATCATAGGAGAGGGCAAACTAGGCAGAGATCTTCTTTGAAGGGCGCTACAGATGACCAAAAAGACAACAGTCGCATTGTCCCGACGCGGGTTCCTCGCAGCATCCGCCGCGATGATGGGTAGCAGCGCAATAGCGCAGGCGACCGCGAATAGCACCGAAGTCGAATCGAACATCTCCTCCAGCGTGCAGCGCAATACATCCAGCTTCCGTTCCTTGGACTGGCAGCCCTATTTCAGCAATCTGGCTGGTGGTGCGATCCTGTGCGATCTGCAATCGCGTGCCGTGCATTTCTGGTCCGAAGATCAGTCGGTCTACAAATTGTATCCGTCCAGCGTACCACTGACCGAAGATTTGACCCGCAAGGGGCGTACGGAAGTTGTCCGCAAGGTCGAAGGGCCAAGTTGGCGGCCAACACCATCCATGCGTGAACGCAATCCCGAGTGGCCCGAGTTCATCGGACCTGGACCAGAAAATCCACTTGGTACACATGCGCTTTACCTGTCTTGGACGTACTATCGTATCCACGGTACGCACGACACACGCAAAATCGGACGCCGTTCCTCAAATGGGTGTATCGGCCTATACAACGAACACATTGCTGAACTCTTCAGCATGGCAAGCGTTGGAACGCAGGTTCTGTTGATCTAGGAACGATCGTTCAACAAGACTGGATTCATGGCGGCGGATATATGTTACCTGCCGTCTTTTTCTTTTTGTGTCGAGATGCCAAATGACGACAGCGCACGTTCAGCGCGACAAAGCAAAAGGGTCAGTCCTTCTTCAGCGGCACTTTGATAACCTGTTTCAAGGTGTTTAATTGCATCAGACGTGCGTCCGCGCGATTTGGCGATCAGCCCAAGTCCGATATGTGCCCGAGCGAAATGCGCCCCGCATTTGAGTGGGTCGAGCGCGATAGCCTTGTGTAAGTCGCGTTCTGCAATCTTCTTCCAGCGCAGACGCAGAAATGCAAATGTGATGGCATCCCGCATTCCCGGCTTCTTCGTCTCGAATGGACCATTCGGAGTCGGGTTCTCAAGTTCAGGATCTACCAGCCCGGCTAAGATTAGTAACAGTTCCGCCCGCAGATGCAGGTATTGCCGCCACATGTTGACGTTCCCGGAATGTGCAATCTCAGGCATGATCTGGTTGATCATACGCCATCCATCTGCGAGCCGGCGTTCCTTGAATGCGATTAGGATAAGTGACAGATCTGCACTATGGATCAGGTTATAGTCGGGTCGACCTATTACCGCAGCGCGATACCTTTCAAGCAAGGGTTTCATAACGGACGGCGGATCGCGGAATATGCGGCAATAAAGTTCGACCATATTGACGACGACAGCATCGGCAGATCCGGGGATGACATGCTTTCGGCCATCTTGAACGGTCTGGTAGGCCTGCTCTGGCGTGCCTTCAACGATGCTCACAAGAGCGCGCGCCCAAAGTGCGTACGATCTACCGCGCCGATCATTATGCGTTCTTGAGTATGACGCGATTTTGTCTGCGGTTTCGAGCGCCAATCTGCGCCTTCCTGATGACCGATAAACGGCGGATTTCTGGTAGAGTGTCATCATGGCGAGGTGCGTGTCGTTTTCGGCTTCGGCAACGGGGATGATTTGATCTGCAAGATCAATGATCCAATCTGGCGGACGCCAATAGGTCTCTTCGTACGTCCGCAAAAGCGCCAATTTCGCCCATGCAGCGCCTAGCGCATCATGTGTTGTCTCGGCTTCCGCGAGCACTTTCTGTGCCAGTTGTTCGGCGGCTGCGTAGTCACGAGTATGGGTCAGAGCAATCGCGCTCAAGTTCCGAACCATATTAGCTTCGTGTCCTAGCGAATGTGTCTGAAGGTGTGGCAGCAACCGCGTCCCGACGTCCAGCACTTGACCGAAACTGCCAAGCTGATCGAGAGCACGGATCCACGTCATTGCGAGGCTGGCAAAGGATTCGGGTTCAATAAGGGTGGGATCCGCTTCGATGTACTGCATTGCTTGCTCCAATAGGATATCAACATCCCGCAAAGCATAGGATTGCAGGCTCTGTTGCGCGGCCTGTACCAAGTATTTGACGGCTTTTGCGGCGTTTTCCGCTTGCGTGAAATGGTCAGCAAGGCGTGCAAATGTTTCTGTGTCCGCCAGAGACTCTAGAGCCTGTGCCACGCGCCCATGCGCCATGCGCCGTTCTGACGACAATAAACTTCCGTAAACCGCATCACGGATCAAAGCATGGACAAACCGAAAGTGGTCATCATCTTTCTGCTCAACTATGTCTCCCAGACCGGCGAGATCGACGTGAGTGTTCATCGCTTTCTTGAGAAGGCTGGTCGAGAAATCCCGGCCTATCACAGAAGCGAGCTGCAAGGCTGCCTTTTGTGAGGCCGAAAGCCTGTCGACTCGCGCAAGAACAAGGTGCTGGAGGTTCCCGGTGACAAATCCGGTTTCGCCTTCTCCCAGACCGAGTCCGTCAGGAGTTTCGACCAGCTGACTACCGGATTTCAGGGCGCGAATAATTTCCTCGGCGATGAGCGGGATGCCTTCCGATTTCCGAGCGACCAACCCGTTTAATTCCGGCGAAACCGGTGATGCAAAGCGCGCTACTACGATCTCTCCAATTTCGCTATCTGACAGCGGCGACAGTACAACCTTTGAAACGCCGTCGTCGCGTGCCCATTCCGCCGCGTAAGTTGGTCGGGCGGTGACAATCAGCGGCAAAGGTTCACACGCAAGCCCAGCCAGTAGATCGTTCGACGCAGAGTCTATCCAGTGGATATCTTCAATAACGAAGATAATTGCCTTTTGTTTGGATAGCTGTCGCAAGATTTCTGTCAGGATTTCGCGTTCCTGCAGCGCTCGGGTGAGTGCGTCAGTCTTCGGATCCAGCACAACGCGCAGGTTCTCTGCATCACAATAGTCGGTAAGTTTCCTCAAGACAGCGTCTGGTGGTCCAGCATGACCAATCACCTGTCGCAATATTTCGTAGATTGGTCCAAATGGCGTTTGGCCCGTTGGGATGCACTGACCAAAACAGACTGTTCGGTCGTCCGGGACCTTCGCAACTACTTCGTGCACCAAACGTGATTTCCCAACACCGGCGACGCCTGACACTAAGAGAATACGAGGACGTTCTTGACTCAGTACAGAACTAACTGCTTGATCCAGCTCTTTTTTGCGGCTGACAAATCCGACCATTCCACGCCGCCGTGTTCCGTCAAAACGCGTAATTGCCTCCAGCATTTCGCCAAGCGCATGGATATGAACGGGATCATCGAAACCCTTTATTGGCTGAAAGCCCAGATCGGTCGTAGTCGCAAAGCCGTCGATCTCTCGCTGAATATCCAGCGTTACGAGGACATCACCCGGACCTGCAATCGTTTGTAAACGTGTCGCTTGAATGACGGGATCGCCAACGACCTTGATCGAATCATCGTTCTCATGGGCGATCATTGCGTTGCCACCTGCGATTCCCGTACGGAAGCTTGGAATGACACCGAAACGCTTGGCTAGTGTCTGTCTTTCTGCGTTCAAACGCCTTCGAAAGGCGTTTGCAGCAGCACAAACTTGCACGGACGCATTTTCCAATGCGCGAGGTGCGCCGAAAGCGGCGAGGATACCGTCGCCTGCAGTATCGACAACATGGCCGCCGTGGGCTTCGACTTCTTCGCGAACCAGGCCCAACACGTGCTGCAGCAGTTCGTAGACCTTCTCGTTGCCGATTTCCTGTGTGATACGGGTAGATCCGACCATGTCGGTGGACAGAATGGCCGTCCATCTCTTTTCACCCGTCGGCGTTGTCAGCATATGTTTTTCTGTCCCCCGGACACTCTCCCGACGTCCGCAGAAAAGGCTAGGCCCTTGAACTGAGCATATCAAGCAATTTGGGGAAGATATGCTTATCGGCATCTTTTCCGATGAAGCAGTCCATATGCCCATAATTGGGATAGACATGGCGTGTGTAACGCTCCGGATTGCCATTATTTTGCTGCAACCAGTGCTGCGCCCGTAGTGTCGCCTCCGGCAGCATCTCTTGATTAAGCGCACCGACAATAAAATGGATCGGCATATCCAAATTAGCGACATTTGGCATGTAAATGTCTGCGCCGTTCACATCGATGACAGTGCCTCTCTCAAATATCTTCGCGATATGGATGAAGGATCGCGATGCGACCGGGCCGAACAAGTCAGCAATTGTATTATGGGTCGCCTGATTGAGCTGGGCATGCAGGTAACTTGGGCCGAATCCGAATGTAATCCTGTGGCACGTCGGACTGTAGCATTCCGTCGGCGCGAAACCCGGGACTTTCCAGGCAAGTCCGGTAAGCGCGTTATCGATGTCTTTCGAATAGAAGGGATGCGGGCTTGGTGCGCGCGGATCAAAGACCGCAAGACCATGTTTCGCAGCCTCTGCAACATCTGGGGCCAGATCGAGCATATCAATCAACCCCCACATCTGTCGCGGCAATCCTTCGGCCACATAGCGCGACAATTCCACGTCTGACTTTGCATAGTTGTACCAATTTGTGATTGCAAATGGACCAGTTGCGGATGCGATGACTTGGCGAACTGGCAAGCGCTGGTAAAGCAACGCCATGAATAATGACATTGATCCGATGCAATGGACCAGAACTTGCACGTCTGATGCATTCTTGACAGGGGTTCGTTTAAGTACTTCGTCGATCGCGGTTGGCCAATCGTACTGGGCAACCTGATCGAGGGTGAAAGGTATCTGGCTTGCTGTTATCGCACCACTACCACGGTAGTCGAACAGCCAAATGTCATAGCCTTCTGCCATTAGCGCTTGCACGAGGTTTTGATCGACCGTTGGAAGCGCAAAAGAAGATGCGCATGTGCCAAACCCGCCAGCAAGCACGATCGGTCCCTTGGTGCCAGGATAGTGGGTCAGCTGAAGCCATACGCCCGGTTCAGACTCGAATTGGTAGGTCGCGGCATTCAAATACGGGTCTTTAACAAGACTTTCATTTCTGTCCCGTTCTTGAAAGTTCGATGCGTAGCTGAACACACCGCCGTAGGTCCGCAACGCGAACTCCCCAAACTTTCCGAGCACCTGCGCTTTGTAGAAGTCGGTCAGCGCCTTCTCAGCTTGTTGGCCGTTTTCGTTCAGAACATGCGCGACCCCTAACACAAGATTTGCCCGCAAAGCTGGGTTGTCGAACACATCTGGCAGTGTGCTTGGAGCATCAAGGCCAGCGCCCTTAATCACCTCGTACGCGTCTATGAAACCCTGCATCAGTGCCTTGGTCGTATAGGAAATATCCAAATTTACGGCCTGTTCAATCAGATCTTGCAGCTCAAGTTCCAATAATCCGCGTGCTATCTCCACGTTGTCTTTAAACACCTTCACCCGGCATTCCGTCAGATCACGCCACCAATGTGAACCTTCACGGCGTTGAATTGTTTTGAAGCATTCAAATCGTAGTTGTTCGTCTTTGCTTCCCGCCGACATAAGATTGCCAGCATAGGTCATTTCCCATTTTTCGACGACTTCCGGATCAGGCATCATAAAGCGGAACTTGCCGTCCTTGATGAAAAAGGAACCGCCGATTGCTTCCGAATGAAATGTGCCAGATTCGATTGAAAGAAAGCCGTCTGGTGGCGTCGTCGCGCGACGTATTTTTTCCGTCCTGATTTTGGCCGTGAACGTGCAGTTTGCGCCCGCTTTCGCCGCGACCCGGAAAGGATCGCGTGAAGCCGGATTGTCTGTCAGTCCGAGAGATGAAATGCGCCCGCGCATGATTTCATCAAATCCGCCGCCCGGTGAAAAATCACCTGTCAGCGTCTCTAGGTTTTTAAGTCTCTCTCTCAACCCGGTTGGTTTCGACGCGATGAGAAGATCGAGCATTTGTTCAGCAATTGGAAGTACGATTGCCGTATAGTCGGTGTCTGATTTTAACACTTCAAAAAGTGTTTCTTGGCTCGCTATCGGATATCTTTTCTTCAGATCAACCGGGACTAGCTTCGCGTAAGCAATGCTCAGCATTAACCAGACATTGCTAATTTTGCTTTTCGACAAAGGCAGATCGCCTTCGGTGATCGCATGGACCAGTTCAGAAAGTGCCTGATGAAGTTTTTCTAGATCGGATAGCCCCAACTTGGCCGGCTTTGATGGGACAGATTGGTTAAGCGGCTTTGCAGGTGTTGTATCCGTCTGCCAACCCTGCGCTTTCACCAGCTCGTCCATCGCCCGTTCGGCAACAGCTGTAATCGTCAGATGTGGATTTACGCCGACACCGCCGGGCAACGAGGCACCGTCACATACGAACAACCCTTCGTAGAGCCCGCCATCATGTCGAAACACCTGACAATCTGAATTCACGACACCGGATTTGTGGTCCTTCCCCATTGCGCAGCCACCAATTGGATGAACCGTAATCAAGCGGTTTCCAAAAGCGTCCTGCCAAAAGGGCATTGGCAGGTATTCGGCCTTGATGGCATCACTGGCGCGACTGATTGCGGCACCATCGGCAACAATCGCAGGGTCTAATCCGGCGTTTTTCCACCTCACACTGATCCGGTCCGCTTTCATTTCCAAGACGCCGGCAGAGCTATCGTGGCTCATAACGAGAAATGGAAGCGTTCGAGCGACAGGGCCGTCATAGGCGGAGTCGGCAAGCGATTTTGCATTTGCAACATCGGCCATGTCTTGCAAGCGCTGGGCCGCATCGCCAAACCTGAATGGGTCGCCCATTAGCGCGTCAATCACAGGGAATGCCGCAGCATATCCTGCCGCCAAGGCCCCTGGCATCACGCCTTCTTCTATCAGCATATCCTCTGACAGAGTATCGCCTTGCAACCGGATCATGCCAGTGATGCAGGGACCGGGCGCGTAGGCTTCACCTTCGTCCGGATGGTGTGGGCCCGCGCCAACGCCATAAACATTGGAACGGTTCTCCACTGCATTGATTTGGTCCGCATCTTTGATATTCGCGTTGTAACCAAAGGCCCAGACGTCACCGTTGCCGGAAAACCGCTGCCCCAGGCGATTGCTTAGTGCCAGCGTATCAGATCGTAGCAGGATTTCGGTACTTCCAAGGGAGCCTGCCGCGAGGATGACAATATCAGCGGTCAATGGTGTTTTCCTTGATGTCGTGTGCACCTGCCAAATCCCATCGCCTTGGATCAGATGCGTGACCTCAGCACCCGTAAATAGGCTGGCTCCATGCGCCACCGCATCAGGCAAATAATTCATCAGGACAGTGTTTTTTGCACCATAGTTGCAACCGGACACGCAATCGCCGCAGTGGTTGCAAGCGAATTGGTGGATTCCGGCCGCGTTCAGCCCGTCGGTAAAAGTAACGTTCAAGTCGGGTCGTTCCAACGAGACACCAAGTCCTTTGGCAACGTGTGAAAATGCGCGCAGTTTCGGTGGGTTCTGATCAGAAGGAAGCGGGTTTGATCCCAACATCGCACGCGCCCGGTCAAAGTAGGGGTCAAGAATCTTTGGGTCGCTTTTGTAAGGATCCGGCCATTGGCTGAAAATGCGCCGGTCCGGCTCGATTGCGACGTTCGCATTGATCAACGACGTTCCACCTAGACCGCAGCCGACAAAAACGTTCATGTCATCGCCAATCCGAAAATCATACAGACCATCAGTTTTCCCGATGGTCTTCCCGGTCTTTGACAGCGTGACCTGTATTTCATCATTGGCCGATGGTAAGTCGTTGGGGTATTCGCCGGGCCTTATCTCGCGACCCCGCTCCAAAACCGTGACGCTTTGGCCAGCCCGCGCCAAACGTGAAGCGGCAACACTACCGCCATAGCCGGACCCGATGACGATGATCTGGTTTTTTGTCTCTGCTTCGGCGAATGGCTTGGATATCTTCGGAAAAGCTGCCTTCATTTAGCAGCCTGCCGGTCAATATGATCTGCTGTAAGATCAAGCAGGTATTCCTGACGTTCGAAATACGCTTTGCAAGCTACTTCGGCCAACCTTGTCCACTCTGTTTCACTTTGAGCCAGCCATCCTGCGATTTGATCCCGAAATGCGGTGGCGTCGGGCCCGTCGGACAACATCTGGACACGGGCCGCCGGAACAATGCCACCTTTTGGTGTCGAAAACAGATTCACAGATGCAACGTTCAACTTATTATCAATGAGTATCATCGAAGCACCCTCTGCACTGTCCAGCCTCGGTCCGTTCAGGGTCCAACCACCGGTGTTGTATGTCTTTACGGGTTTCGCAAAGCCGGATGCGACGATCCGTTCAGCAAATGGCTTGTGCGTATGGCCGCAAACAAAGGTCGTTTCTGCAAAAACCGCTTTCAACTCAGATTGAATCTGGTTCTTCACAGGACCATTCAGATACCATGCCACGCCCTCATACCCTTTGGTCGTAAGTGCGGTAACTTCGGAGTACCTTTCCGTATCGCGGAACCGCCCAAGGCCAAGATCAAGACCGGCCATTGCGAACGACCGGATGATTTCTTGCACGTTGATATTGCCCGCAAAGGGTAGCTTGTCCCGCAGCGTGTCACGAATTTCGTCGGCGAGCTTCCCTGCGAGCCGGCGGAAACCAGTGCTGGTCAGGACATTTTGGTAGAGGCTGCTGGACTCAATTCCGACACCGGAGTCACCCGTCGTAGACCAGAAGAAATCGATCCAGCCGGCGTTTTCGACGGCGATTTGTTCAACAGTGGGCAAAGACGCATGATCGCCAATCAGCTTTTCCTTGATACGAGTCACAAGGCGGTATTCTTCCTCGATAAAATGTCCATGATGTAAAACAACGGCCCGCTCTTTGTTGGCGAATCCAATATTTGGATACCGCAGATCGACGCCCTTGAAGCCGGATTGCTTAATTAATGACGTCAGCAAACGGCTATCAGCACTGTAAGTAGGGCAGAACGCGTTGGTCGCGCCGCGGTACTCCGGCGTGTCCGGCTGGCGGGAAAAGGTATCGGCCTCTAACGACAGGCGTGCATCTGTCCAGAGAGCATGATCATGATTTCCCGCTGTAGCGATGACTTCGCGTGCGATCCGTCCTGTGTCTGCAATAGGCTTCAGGAACGAAACTGCGTTTTGATATGCATGTGATCGGTTCGAAAACTGCAGGTCAAGAATATCTCCAAGCAGGATCAGTTGGGGGCTTGCGTCAGCCACACTCAGGAATCTCCCAAGTGCCTCAGCGAAAGTTGTGGCGACAGGTTCTGGATCTGCACTGAAACGGCTGGGCGGCGGCATCAGGAGGCTGGTGGGCGCACCGCAGTGCAAGTCCGAAATGCAGATATATTTCAGCATGGCTCCCCCCGCATCAATTCTGGAGGCTGATCTTCCACTCTGTCAACAAGTCAGAAAGACAGGTTGACCCCCTGTGCGCATCCGGCCCCTATGAAGATATGCCCGGTTTTGACATTTCTTTGCCTCCAAGTCGTTCTATCCTGTTGTCTGCAATGGATCCTGCGGATAGCCGCGATCTTTTTGCCGATGCCAAGCGACGAAGTTTTGCCGCAGGCGAGATGTTATTTGCCGAAGGTGAGCCAGGCGATATGGTCATGCTGATTGAAAAGGGGCGTGTCGAAGTCTCGGTCACCTCTTTATCTGGTCGGAAGTCTGTTTTGGCCCATATGGGACCAGGCGAGGTCTTGGGAGAAATCGCTGCACTTGATGGTGGAACACGCAGTGCCGATACGGTTGCCGCAAGTGCCGTAGAGGGCCTGGTTGTGTCGCGGCAAAATATCCTCGCTTTCGTTGCAGAGCGCTCGGATGTGGCGCAGGCCATCATAACCGAACTGTGCCGCAAGGTGCGCAATGCATCCGACATGTTCACCACCCAGTCCGCACCGGAAGGCAGTACCCGACTTGCCCGCGCTCTACTGAGGCTTTTTGATAAGTGGGGTGAGCGCGATAATGGCCGTTTGCGTTTGTCGGAACGGTTTTCACAGGCCGAAATTGGTGAATTCAGTGGGCTGGCACGGGAAAACGTTAACAGACACATCAAGGCATGGGCAGATGAAGGAATTGTCATTGTCGAACGCCGGCAGCTTTTCCTGCTTGATCGTGGACGACTGGCAGCACTGGCTGATATCTAGGCCTTCGCCCTACGGAATTCATCTTCGCTTAATGTGAGCGCGACCATCCTGCGCTGCATCAGCAATGACATGCTGTATGTATTCTCTAAGAACCCTGTCGATGAAATGAGTATTCTTTTTTGATCGGCCGACATCCGGTTATCCGTTCTACGTGACAACAATCCACCAAAGCGCAGATCTTCAATCAGTTTTTCTGTCGTTTTCGGCGACATTTCATCAATCAGAAGATGTGCGAATTCGTAGATTGCGAAAACGGGCGCGCTAAGCGTTCGGACCGTGTCCAGCACCTTGGCCTTGCGTTCGGGCCGAAAGATCGCCTTTCTGAATTCGTTCTTGGACTTCGCGAAATTTGGGTCCTTCAGCAAGCTTTCGATGCGTGCGTTATGGGTTTCGATATAGTGCGCAATCGCGTCTGCGTCTGTGCAATCCAAGGCTTTTAGAAAGAACAGAAATTGAGTAAAATGCAGTAGATAATCATGCCCGTTGCTACCCATGATCGTGGGAAACTCGCAAAGTGGGGCAGTCTTCTCCAGTTCGGCGCGCACAGTTTCAAAGAACCAGTTTTCTGCGCGCAATGACGCTTCGACGGTTTGGAACGCTACTTTGACACCGTCTGGCGGATCATTTTGGCCGGACATCGCTTCAACCACCTGCGTCATATCTTTGCCCCCTTCCTTGATTCTCAGCCGAGGTTTCTTCGATGACTTGCTTACAGAATGAGGAGGTTGATCACTGTCTATGATCCGCAGATCAGGTGGCGTTTTGCTAGTCAAACCGGGGCCCTCCTCTTTCGATGCTGTCACACAAGCTGGGGCAAAGAGCTTTGGAATAGTCCCCTTTGCGGGACGCGGTGCGGTGTCGTTTCGGATGCGACACTCCATAAGACATCGCAGAAAAAAGCTTGGAAGAATGTGACGCTCATCACATCGCACACACCGAATTCAGGAAATAACGGACGCAACAAGGAGAAAAGAACATGTCCCGTCCGCCTATCCCAAATTCTTCCGCTCGTTGCGAGTTCGGTGCGATGTCATGCCGGTCGCGCGCTGACCCAGCCGTGCTGCTTGATTTAATTGATCGGATCAAGGCAGCAAGCGGAACACCAGTACTTCCCGGTGCGGCCCCGATGCCAAACCAGATTTCAGCGACAAAGACGGGCTAAGTGCTTCGCCTAGCGGTTCACCCACCCAAGCAGGTTTTGGTCAATCACCCCGCACAGTGCGTGAATATGTGCAGCGTCATCATTCAAACATGGGATGTAGGTAAAGTGCTCGCCACCGGCTTCTTCGAAGGATTCTTTGATCTCTTCGTTAATTTCTTCAAGCGTCTCGATGCAATCGGCTGAGAAGGCTGGGGCGCAGACGGCGATGTTTTTGATACCGTCTTCTTCTGCTAGCCGGGCAACTTCTTTCACAGTGTAGGGTTTCAACCACTCTTCGGGGCCAAACCGTGATTGGAACGTCGTTTTTATCTGCGTATCGTCCCACCCAAGCCGTTCCTTGAGTAGTCGCGTCGTTTTCTGGCACTGGCAGTGGTAGGGATCACCTTCGCGCAAGTACCGCTCTGGAACGCCATGATAAGAACAGATCAGCATTTCGGGCTTTGTTTCCGCAGTGGCATAGGCGTTTTCGATGCTCTGTGCCAACGCGTCTATGTAGGCTGGGTCTTCGAAATAGGGTTCAACAATACGGGCGATAGGTTGCCACTTTTCTGCCATCAAAGCGCGGAAGAATTGGTCATTCGCTGTCGCTGACGTCGCTCCAGCGTAGTGTGGATACAGCGGGAAAAACAGGATCTTCTGGCAGCCGGCTTCAGTCATTTCCCGGACCTTGGATTTTGTCGACGGGTTGCCGTAACGCATACAAAAATCGACGTGCACATCGTCGCCGTAGCGCGCCTGCATTTCCGCCTTGATGGCTGCCGTCTGCTTTTTGGTGATGGTCATCAGCGGACTTTCGTTGTCCGCCTCGTTCCAAATCGATTTATATGCGGCGCCCGATGAGAATGGTCGCTTTGTCAGGATCACAAGTTGCAGCAGTGGCTGCCAAAGCCACGCGGAATAGTCGATAACGCGTTTGTCTGACAAAAATTCGTTCAGGTAACGGCGCATTGACCAATAGTCGGTCGCATCAGGCGTGCCGAGGTTGGCCAACAAGATGCCCACTTTCGCAGGTTTCACCTTTGGGTGGTCGGCAGGTGCATGGATCGGGCACACGGCTTCGCGTGGCGTATCAGCTTTTTGTGCATCAAACATGTTCATCACCTCACAGTAACCCGGAAAATAGGTCAGATAAAAGGAATACGGGCGAGGTCAATTGGCAGACCACTTATAACTTGGTTTCTTTGGTATTCAGTACGTCGGCCAAACGTGTCGTTGCACTGCCGGGGCGAAGCGGCTTTGGCTGGTTTTCTGCAGGAGCCCAGCCTGTCAGCGTAATAATTTCAAAGGTCGCCTTAACTAGGTCGCCGTCTGCAAAAGTATCAGCGTAAATCCGGGCAGCCTCGGCGATGACCTTTCGTTTTGTCGGATGGCGCAATCGCGATTCTAGGGCGTTGGCCTCGCCCATCGCACGAAGATCGTGCATCAGATGATATGCGGTTTCATAAGACGCCGACAAAGGTGTGGCATCTGCAACAGGCAGTGCGAATCCAGCTCGTTGCAGCAATGCACCAAGATCTCGGATTTCACCCATCGGCGCGACTCGAGGCGATAGCCCACCCGTAATATTCGCTTCTGCCTGCCCGAGTGCCGAGCGCAGTTCGTGCAGCGTTTGGCCGCCAAGAAAGCTGCATATCAACAGCCCATCCGGTTTCAGCGCGCGGCGGCACTGCACCAGTTGCCCTACAGGATCGTTTGCCCAGTGTAGCGCCATAACATGCAACACAAGATCATAGCTGCCCGGGGCAAGTTCGAGAGTTTCTTCGTCAGCAACGGTCGTTGCATGTGGGAAATACTGACTCCAATGATCAGGAAATCCCGTGACGACCGCTACTGATGGAAACGATTTGTTAACCTCGTCCAGTCTTTCATGAAGCTCATCCGCAATCTGGTCGTGCAAGAACAGCGCGTTGGATGTGGCGCGTTGGCGGTTGCGCAGCAAGGCAGCGCGGTCAGTGAGTGTCGGTGCATTCATGGGGATCATGTAGGGGACTGCGATGATTATGCAAAGCGTGATCCGTGCGATCTATCCGGCGCAATGTGTCGCTTGCGAGGCATTGACCGAAGTGGAACATGGGCTTTGTTCGGGATGCTGGCGAGACACTTGGTTTATTCATGGGACATGCTGCGATCAATGCGGCACGCCTTTGCCAGGTGATGGCAGCGATCTGCGTTGCGATGATTGTATGGTAATCGCGCGGCCGTGGGATCGAGGTCGGGCCGCCATGGTCTACAAAGACGTCGGGCGACGGTTGGTACTAGGTTTGAAACATGGTGATCGGCTTGATCTTGTACCGTCAGTTTCCGGCTGGATGGCGCACGCGGGTCGCGATTTTCTTAACGACGACAGCCTTCTGATTCCGGTGCCGCTTCATTGGACACGCTTGCTGCGGCGACGCTATAATCAGGCGGCCGACCTTGCTAAGGGCATAGCAAAGCTGGCCTGTGCCGACGTTCTGCCGGATGGCCTGCAGCGTACACGACGAACTAAAGCGCTTGACGGACACACGCGCGAAGATCGATTTGCGGCCCTTGAAAGTGCAATTTCGGTCAATCCGCGTCGAAAGCATTTGATCGCTGACCGGCATGTCGTGCTTATCGACGATGTCATGACTTCCGGGGCGACACTTGCCGCATGTGGCGATGCTTGTCTGTTATCTTGCGCTCAGTCTGTCTGCGTTCTTACGCTGGCAAGGGTGGTGAAAGATGCCTAGATTGCATCCAAACCAACAAGAGGATGCCACAGATGGCAACTGTCGAGATTTATACCAAGCCAACCTGCGGGTTTTGCCATATGGCTAAGCGATTGCTGAATTCCAAAGGGATTAGCTACGCAGAAACGAACATCACTGCGCAACCTGACAAGCGGTCGGAAATGGTCCAGCGGGCGAACGGCGGCACAACCGTCCCGCAGATATTCATTGATGGAAAACATGTTGGTGGTTGTGACGACCTGTTTGCGCTGGAACAGTCGGGCAAACTTGACCCCTTGTTAGCCGCATGAAAATCAGCGTTCTCCAGATGACGTCCGGCGGCGATCCTGCCGCTAATCTGGAAATAACAAGCGGGATGATGCGTGATGCGGCGGCTCAAGGCGCAAAGTTCATTGCGACTCCTGAGGTTACAAATTGCATTTCGCTGAACCGGTCGAAGCTCGTAGATGTTCTACAGCATGAGGAGGAAGATCTGACCCTAGCTGGGTTGCGTGCGGAAGCGAAAGAGCTGGGAGTCTGGCTTTCTATTGGATCGATCGGGTTGAAAACCAACGCAGCTGATGGGCGCTTTGCAAACCGGTCTTTTCTGATTTCGGACACAGGCGATATCGTGGCACGATACGACAAGATCCATATGTTTGACGTCCAGGTGAACGACGCCGAGACCTATGCTGAATCAAAGGGGTATCGTCCCGGAAACGAGGCCGTCGTTGCGCAGACGCCCTTTGCGACAGTCGGACTTACAATCTGCTATGACGTCCGGTTTCCACATCTGCACCGAGACCTCGCCAAAGCCGGTGCCGAAATCCTGCTGGTGCCGGCGGCTTTCTCGACAGTCACAGGTGCTGCCCATTGGGAAACGCTGCTGCGCGCGCGTGCAATCGAAACGGGGTGTTTTGTGATCGCGGCGGCGCAAACCGGTCAACATTCCCCAAAGCGCGCGACTTATGGGCATTCGCTTGTCGTATCGCCTTGGGGCCACGTTTTGGTTGACGCGGGGACCGAAACGGGTGCCACGGTTATTGATATTGACCTTGCGGAAGTGGCAAAAGCACGTCAGCGCATTCCTGCGCTAACACATGATCGTGCTTACGAGGGCCCCGCATGTCCGACAAAACCCAGAACCTAGCGGTCGCATTGTTCAGTGAACTTCTGACGCTTGACCAGCTAACCCGGGCCAGCGTTGCCAAAGTCATGCCGCGCGGGATGGAGCTGTCGCATTTCGTCGTACTGAACCATCTCGCGCAGTCGGCTTCCGAGAAATCGCCCGGTCAGTTGGCAAAGTCCTTTCATCTCACTCGGGGGGCGATGACGAACACGCTCAACAAGCTTGAATGGGCGGGTTGGGTGCATGTCAGACCGGATTGGGATGATGCGCGGCGCAAAAAAGTGGCGATCAGCCCGTCAGGTCAAGCCGCCCGTGATGCGGCAATCGCGGGTATTGCGCCAGTAATCGAAGATATCGTTGCGCAGGTTGGCGAGGAAAAGGTGCGCATGGCGTTACCTGTTCTGCGGGAATTGCGCGGCCTTCTGTCGGAATAGGTTCCTATGCGAGTCCCATGCCACGTAATTGATCAATCGCCTCCACACGGCCCGCAACGCCTAGCTTGCGAAAAACGTTGCTTAGATGCGTTTTGACGGTCTCGGGCGACAAGTCCAACATCTGTGCAATTTCCTTGTTCGTTAATCCCTTTGAAACAAGAACAACAATGTCGAGCTGGCGCTGTGTCAGATCGAATTGCGCAAGAACATCGGTGGATGATCCCTGCTGGATTTCCTCACCACGCAAGGCAGACTGTATGGCTGCAAGGATATGTTCGGGGCGTTCGGATTTGTTGACGTAGGCCATTGCGCCCGCCTCTAAGGCGTTCTTCTGGTCTGAAGGGTTGTGACTGGCCGATACGACAAGGACGGTTGATTTTGGGGATGCTCCGCGCAGACGCCGCACCAGATCCGGCGCGTAGCTTCCGGGAATAAAATAGTCCACAATAAAGAGCGCTGCCGCCAACTGACCGGATTCGACTTCCTGAACAGCGATGTCTGCATCGGCGCGGGCAATGCAAACGAATGGCTCCGCCAGCGTTCCGATCATCATTTCTACACCCATTGCGAACAATGCGTGGTCGTCGAGTACGACGATGGTTCGTGGCATTTCCACCTCCTGCCCACTTCACCCGCTCCCCCATCCGGGGGAACGACAGGATTTGTCTGGCTTTCTACGCTGTCAGCACCCGGCAGCACCGGGAACAATTTTAAACTAGTCCATTTAAGGAGAAACGCCATGAAACCCGTGTTCTCTGACGCTTTGGCGGCAGATCAGATTATTGATTGGAACCATGGGTCGGTCTCGACATTGAACGCCCGGAAGTTCGGCGATTCAGATCTTGGGACCAGCGCAACCGTGACATATTCTTTCCGTGGCCCCGGGGATCTTTACGATCCAGATGACGAAGATCAGATGCGCCCGCTCACTCTTGATGAATGGGATCAGTTCGAAGATGCGCTGCAAATGATCGAAGATGTCATCGACATAGATTTTGTGCGAGTGCCGATTTTCGGTTGGAGCAGCGACGGCCAGCTGCGCGTTCAAGCGCGCGACGACAATTGGGGCAACGCGCCTCCACGCTATCGTGAGCGCGACGGAGAAGCTGATGAGCTGCGACCAACAACCATTTCGCTCGCGACCGGCACTGACGCAGATGACACATTCAGTCAACGACACGCGATTCACGAAATTATGCACGGGATCGGTGCAAACCATCCCGGTGCGTACGACCTTGACGACGGGGAAAACAATACATCCTACGAAAATGACGCAGCCTATTTTCAAGACACCAACCAATATACACTGATGAGCTATTTTGCTGCATCCGAGTCAGGTGCGAACTACAACCGCGCTGGCGAGGGAACGTTGCAGCTGCATGATGTGATGGCGATGCAAAAGCTCTATGGAGCGAACGACACCGCGTTTTCGGGCAACACGATCTACGGGTTCTACTCCAACACGGATCGTGCGACTTGGACAATGGACGGAAACGACGACCACATGTTCGGGGCGATCTGGGATACGGGTGGTATCGACAGGATCAATCTCGAAGAAGAATGGCGCGACAGTCGGATTGATCTGCGTGAAGGACACTATTCCTCTACCGGTCCATGGGATCTCAATCTGTCGATTGCCTATGGTAGCGTCATTGAAAACGCGACGGGTGGCACAGGCGACGATTGGCTGTCGGGCAATAGCGTTGGCAACCGCTTGGTCGGAAACTTTGGAAACGACACGATTGTCGGGCGCGACGGCGACGATCTGTTGATCGGTCAGGAAGGGAATGACCTGTTCTATGGCGGGTCGGGCACTGACACCATCTACGGTGGTGCTGGTGAGGATCGCGTCAGCTACAACTATGCCGAGGCAGATCTGCAAATTGATCTCGCAGCTGGCACAGCGCGGCGCCAGTCTGGTGGAGCAACAGAAGAACTTCTCAGCATTGAACATGCCGTTGGCGGGCAAGGTGCCGACATCATTCGCGGTACATCGGGGAACAATACCCTCGAAGGATATCAGGGCAATGATCTGATAAGCGGTCGTAATGGTGTCGATTTCTTGAGAGGACAGGCCGGAACTGACTTCCTTTATGGCGGGCGGGGCGACGATTTCCTGTTCGGGGGCCAGGGTGCTGACACACTGGTAGGTGGCGATGGTCTGGATCTCATTTCTGGCGATGGTGGAATTGATACTATCGATTACACTACGACAAGCAGCAACGTCGACATCGACCTCGACGCTGAAACGGCATTTGTCGCGACTGGAAACGAAGACCAGATATTCAACATCGAAAATATCATCGGCACCGATTTTGACGATGAACTTCGCGGCAATGGTCTGGCGAATGAAATCATCGGTTTGCGCGGCAACGATTTGATTGTCGGGCGTGGAGGCGATGACCTACTGCGTGGCAATCAAGGCAGTGACACCATGTACGGAGGCAGTGGCGTCGATCGCGTTTATGGCGGTAATGGCGCGGACCGGATAGCAGGTGGTAATGGTGCAGATGATCTGCGTGGTGGCTACGGCTCCGATGTCTTCTTTGGTGGTGCCGGAGATGACGAAATCAGAGGTGGTGCCGGATCAGATACGCTTGATCTGGGTAATACGTCCGGACCATGGACTGTCGATCTTGATGTCGGTGAAGCCCGTCAAGGTTTCAACCAGAGAGACGCGCTATATGGAATCGAGAATATTGCCGGATCACGTGGTATCGACGGTCTTCTGGGCGATGAGAATGCCAATCGGATCAGTGGACGGGGCGGCAATGATGCGTTGCTTGGCCGTGGCGGTAACGACATGCTGTTTGGCGGACGTGGCAACGACAGTATATCCGGTGGGTTGGGCGATGATCTTATCTCTGGCGGTCAAGGCACTGACCGCATGAACGGCGAGGAGGGCATCGATACGATCGACTATTCCTATTCAAATGCAGACTGGACAATCGATCTTGAAGCAGCTGAGGCGACCCGTAGCGGTGGCGGAACAGAAACAATTCTGTTTTTCGAGAATGTGCTTGGCGCTGGCGGTAACGACGTCATTTCGGGAACGATAGGTGCAAACAACCTGCAGGGCCTCGATGGTGATGACATTATCCGCGGTGATCGGGGAAATGACCGCATCGAAGGCGGGAGTGGCGATGACTACCTCATCGGAGGCCGCGGCCACGACACGATCTCTGGCGGTATTGGTGTGGATCGCATGGATGGTAGCGGCGGATCTGATACTGTTGATTATAGCTACTCTAATGTGTCGTGGTCCATTGATCTGGAAAGCGAATCGGCAACTGCGGCAACAGGTACGGTAGAGTCGATACAGAACTTCGAAGATGTTATCGGCGGAGGCAGCGCAGATACGATCTATGGTACCGATGGCGATAACCACCTGATCGGACGAACTGGAAACGACCGTCTTTACGGGCGTGATGGATCGGACAATCTCGAAGGTGGATCTGACCACGATTGGCTGTATGGCGGTGATGGGAACGATGCATTGTCCGGGGGCACCGGTAATGACTGGTTGTGGGGCAATGATGGCAATGACAGGCTGTCAGGTTCAGGCGGTAATGATCGTCTGGTCGGCGGTATCGGTCGCGATGATCTTATCGGCGGCGACGGCGCTGATATCTTTATCTTCCTGAACACTGATGAATCAAGTGGAGTCAACCGCGACACCCTGCGTCCGGGCAATTTCGGAGCAGTCGCTTTCGAACAAGGCGTTGATGTAATTAGTGTTGCGGGCATTGACGCCAACGAAACGATTGCTGGCAATCAAGCCTTTATCCTTGGAACGGCTCCGGGTGTCGGGCGTCTGACTTTGCGTGATAGCGTGAACGGGTTCACCGTAGTCGAAGGTTACATAGACAATGGTCGCACGGTCGACTTTTCGTTCCTGATCGAAGACGGAAGTGTTCTGGCAAGCAGTTACACTGCAAGCGACTTCCTTCTCTAATGAAGGGTGCGAGGCATGGGTCACCTATGCCTCGCACAACAGGAAAAGCCATGAAGACGGTGTGTCATCCGGTCTTTGAAACACAGGGGTCGACAGCAAATCCTCTACATCCTGCATCAATCTGTGCCCCTGTCGAAATCAGTTTAAAATGTCTTAGAAGTGCGTTCATGCACGGGTTCATTCTTCCCGACCTGTCACGGTCACTTTGCGGATGATTGGACTCTGCGATCATCTGCAGCCAGACTTGCGTGAAGTTTCCTTCAAAACGCTCATTCCTGCAGAACTTCGTTTGAACGCATACAATGCCCGATCCCATACCCAAAAAGCTGCCACCACAGAAACAACCATTCACGATGCGCGGGTACGTCTCAGCACTTTGTTTTGCGGGTCTTGTTCTTTTTCTAATTGGTCTTGGATTCGACAGTGTTTTGCGCGCGTTCGGCATCGGCATTGCGCCTTGGTTCGAAGCATTCTGGAGCGCGTTCGTCGGGGTCGTCGTATCCTTTTTTGTGGCGCGCCTTTTCTGGCGAATGGGTTTGGTGACTTTTCCGCAATACATGCTTGGGGCATTCACGATCATGGCGCCCATCGCAATCTTGTCGTTTATCCCGGTTGCCCAGTTGTTCGGCAATACGATCGCACTGCCATGGCTTTCAGAAACCGCGTCGGACCATCACGCTATCGCGCTGACGATCTATATCCGGCTGGCCAGGGCTGTGATCCTTGTCCCCGTCTTCCTTGGTGCGTTCACGTGGTTTTATCATGTCCATCTGGGTATGGAGCCTGAGAAATGAAACAAGATGGCGCACAGCCTACAGGATTACCGGATCGAATCTATCTCCTGTCTCAGGCGATCCGCCCCGCAGAAGTGCGCCAAATCCTCGTCAACACTGCGCTGACAGACGGTTGGATGCCGCTTGTCATCAACATGAATATTTCGATCTTTGTTGGGATGACAGCGTTGACAGCCGGGTTCGGTGCAACCCAATCGCTGACTTTCCTCGTGATACACCTGTCCGCGACAACCGCTGCAATGATCGTTTATCTTCTTTTACAGTTACGCCGTCAGATGGGTCGAGAGCTTTCGCTGGATGCGACCGAACGCGGTCTCTGCTTCAACGACATATTGGTTATGTGCGGCTGGGGATTGGGGCTTGCGCTGTTCTTTATACCACAAGACGATGATCGCTCACTGATGCTGGTATTACTGATGGCCGTCGCGGGTATCTCCTCAGCTGCGCTGAATGCAAAAACGCTCCCGACACTGTTGTTCGGGCGGATTACACTTTTCGGTCCGGCGATGTTTTTTGTCGCCTGGACCCAACCGATCCTCTGGCCTCTGCTGATTGCAACGCTGATGGTCGGGGCGGCCATGTCAGTTGGTATCGGTTATGCGGTGCACATCCAGTTGCTGAATGAGGCCAATCTGGTCTTGCGCATGCGGGATACGAACGCGCTTTTAGTTCAACAATCGAAAACACTGGAACGGTCCGCAAAACAGGAACGACAAGCGCAAGAACAATTGCTGGAAGAGGCGCAGCTGCGCGAACGCTTTCTACATGCTATCAATCACGATTTGTCGCAACCACTAAGCGGATTGGGTATGTGTTTGTATACGCTCGATCAATCTGCCGGGATGCCACCAGATACACGTGGCCCGCTGAATGCCGCGCGCAAGTGTTTACAAACCGCGAAGTCCCTGATCCGGGATGTCACTGACGTCGCCCAGCGCAAGGGCGAACGTCCATTGCCGAAAATTGAGGATATTCCGCTTGGCCCGCTCTTCGAACGCATTGTCGATGAACTGAATCCGGTTGCGGAACAAAAGGGGCTCGCGCTCCGCTATGTCGCGACCAGCCAAGCAGTCAAGGCCGACGTGAACATGCTCCGGCGTGTTCTGCGGAATTTGGCGTTCAACGCGATAGACTACACAGACAGCGGAAAAGTTCTGCTGGGTGCCAAAAAGCGTGGTGAAACGACTGGTATTATTGTCGCGGACACAGGTCGCGGAATTCCAAAGGACAAGCATGACAGTGTCTTTGACGCATATTTTCGCAATACTGCAGAAAACGATCAGGACCGGTCTCATGTGGGTCTGGGGCTTGCCATCGTGCGTGACCTGACGCAGGCCATGGGCGGGGAGGCGGTCTTGAAGAGCGCGCCAGAACACGGCAGCCTCTTTGAAATACGGCTCCGACGCTCGGAGCCTACTAAAGCGAAACAATTCCCCAGAAAGGCCCGCGGCCACGTCCTTTTGGCCGAAGACCAGCCAGGTCTGCGCGAACATCTTTCCTTGATGCTGCGGCAACTGGGATATCAGGTAACGGCACCTACGACAGAAGCGGGTCTCCGCAAACTCACTGATATGACACTCACCGGGTACGACCGGCTCTTGCTGGACGTGTCGCTTCTTCCGGATCTGACGGCGCTCGACATACTGCGCGCGGCTGGCAAAGACATATACGGACGGACGCTGGTGATTTCAGAATATGCCGATGCAGGCGTGCGTGCGCATTTGTCTGCGATCGGTGTAACGTTCGCGCAAAAGCCAATCAGTCGGGATCGACTGGCAACGTGGCTGAACACATCGCCAGCATAGGTTGGACCTAATCAGCCGGTTTCAGGGCAGCTGTTACATAGTTGACCGACAGGTCACGATCCGAAATCGACCACGTGAACTTAGCGAAATTGAATACGTAGCCTTTGCGATCCACAGGCTCCATTCCGGCCTTCGAAATCAGATTGAATAGCTCATCAGGGGTAATGAATTTCTTCCATTCGTGGGTCCCCTTTGGCAGCCAGCGCATCACCCATTCGGCACCGACAATCGCCATCGCGAATGACTTCGGATTCCGGTTGATCGTCGAACATAAGTGCAACCCACCCGGTTTCAGTAGTTGCTGACATGCTGTCAGATAGCCCAGCGGATCAGCGACGTGTTCTACAACTTCCATGTTTAGGACCACATCGAACTGCTCTCCTGCGTCCGCCATCGCTTCGGCAGTGGTGTGGCGATAGTCGATATCCAGACCGGATTGTTCGGCGTGGATCTGCGCGACGGGGATGTTACGCTCAGCTGCGTCGGCCCCGACGACGGTGGCCCCAAGGCGGGCCATGGGCTCGCAAAGCAACCCCCCGCCGCAACCAATATCCAGAATATGCAACCCTTCGAACGGCTTATCCGCTTTCAGGTTACGATCGAATTCCGCCGAGATCTGATTTGTAATGTATTCCAGACGCACAGGGTTCATCATATGCAATGGTTTGAACTTGCCAGCAGGATCCCACCATTCGGCAGCCATGGCTTCGAATTTGGCGATCTCTCCGGGGTCTACCGTATTCGTGGCTTGCGCTTGCATTTGTTGGCTCCGGGTCATGGTTTCTGCAGTTGTAAGGCTATATAGGTCGATCATGGACAAAATGGTGAGCCAAAAGAGCGCGGTGGCGCATTTATATCCCAGCATTGATCCGTTTGATCAACGGATGCTGGATGTCGGAGACGGCCACCGTATCTACGTCGAACAATGTGGTAATCCCGATGGGATGCCCGTTGTCGTATTTCACGGTGGGCCGGGAGGTGGTTGCAGCCCTGCCATGCGCCGATACTTTGACCCCGCGCACTATCGGATCGTTCTTTTTGACCAGCGCGGATGTGGAAGATCGCGACCGCACGCGCGGGTTGAACAAAATACAACATGGCATCTGGTTCGTGACATCGAACATATCCGCGATGTGCTTGGGATCGACCGCTGGATCGTTTTTGGTGGTAGCTGGGGGGCGACGCTCTCGCTTATTTACGGGCAATCCCATCCGGATCGCACCGCGGCCATGGTCGTGCGCGGCGTATTCCTGATGACAAAACGCGAGCTGGACTGGTTCTATGGTGGAGGTGCCGGTCGGTTCTGGCCGGATCTTTGGGCCAAATTTACAAAGCCCATTCCCGAGGATGAGCGTGACGACATGATCGGGGCCTATCACAAACGGCTCTTTTCCGGTGATCTGACGCAGGAAACCCGCTTTGCCCGATCTTGGGCGGCTTGGGAAAACGCTTTGGCGTCAATTGATAGTGATGGGGTTACCGGCGAAAGCCCTGCTGAATACGCGCGTGCATTCTCGCGAATTGAAAACCACTACTTCAAAAACGGCGGTTTTTTGGCAGACGACCAGCAGATTCTTGATCGGATGGACCGCGTCGCGCATATCCCCGGCGTGATTGTGCAGGGTCGGTTTGACATGATTTGCCCCCCGGAATCGGCATATGCACTATCTGCAAGATGGCCCGAAGCCAAGTTGCGCATGATCCCGCGTGCCGGACACGCGCTTTCTGAACCGCGGATCAGTGCGGAATTGGTCAATGCTATGGACCGGTTTGCAAGCCAGCGTAAGCTGTTGGGGCTTTAACCTTCCGATAATCTGTCGGATGCCCGCACTTTCCGTCAGCGCTAGCTGCCTAGGCTTTACAGGGTGCCATCAACCGTTAAGGTAACTGAAGCTACGAGGGACTGAAGAACCGTTGCAGAACGTACTTTCAATTATTTTCAAACGCCTTCTGCTTGGGCTCCTTACGCTTTTCGTCATCTCCATCGTTATTTTTATTGCCGTCAATGCGTTGCCCGGTGACTTTGCTGAACTCATCTTGGGGCAGGGTGCAACGCCTGAATCTGTCGCAGCGATCCGACGTGATCTTGGTTTGGATGAGCCACTTTACACCCGCTATTTCACATGGCTCGGTGGCATGCTCACCGGTGATTTGGGCACTAGTTTTGCACAGTTGAATTTTGCCAATGCGATGGGTGGGGCTGGCAGCGTCACGGTGGCCGAGCAGATTGCACCACGTTTCGCGAATACGATTTTCCTGGCCAGTGTGACCGCCGCAATCGCTGTACCTGTCGCAGTCACTTTGGGCATTTTGGCCGCGCTGTACCGGAACACGGTTTTTGACCGGGCTGCAAACGTCCTGACACTCAGTTCGATAAGCTCGCCTGAATTCTTTATGGCATACTTGCTGATCCTCTTTCTGGCGGTCCTGAACCCGATCCTTCCATCTCTGTCCAATATTTATGATGGGATGCCTTTTGGTGAGCGGCTTGAAAAAACGCTGTTGCCGGCATTGACGCTGACTTTGGTGGTCACGGCCCACATGATGCGGATGACCCGCGCTGCAATCATCAATTTGCTGGCAAGTCCGTACATCGAGATGGCTCGGCTCAAGGGTTTGTCGCCAATACGCGTTATCGTCAAACACGCGCTGCCGAATGCCTTGGCCCCGATCATCAATGTAATTGCTTTGAACCTTGCCTATCTGATCACGGGTGTGGTCGTGGTCGAAGTGGTTTTCGTCTATCCTGGCATCGGCCAACTGTTTGTCGATAGCGTTAAGATTCGGGATATCCCTGTTGTTCAAGCCTGCTGCCTGATCTTCGCGTCAGCCTACATTCTACTAAACCTGACGGCTGACATCATGTCGATCCTGTCCAATCCAAGATTGAGGCATCCGAAATGACGGTATTGTGGCTCGCAGGCGCACTTTTTCTCATGGCAGGCACGGCTTGGGTGCTGCGCTATGCAGGTCAAATGGCTACGTCGAACGCCCCACGTTTCCGTGACATGCCATTTGGCGTCGCGTTCGGTTATGTCCTTGGTGCTGCGCTGCTGTCTTGGCTGGTCTGGGCATTCCTGCAATCACGCAGCGATGATCCAGCCGTCGCGAACAAGTTCTTCTTCCTTGGTTTTCTGATCCAGTTCTTTTTGGTGTCAGCAGCAGCTGCTTGGGTGTTTCGTCTGCTGGGACGTCAGGTCGGAACGCAGGCGACGCGAAAGCTGTTCCGGACGATGCCACTAACAGCTGCATTCGGCATTCTGATAATCATCGTATATATTATTTTGGCCGTTTTTGCGGGTGCCATTGCACCCCATGGTCAAGACGAGATTCTTCAGGGTGTTGCGGCGAACGTCATCGCCGGTGGAGATCCGGCGATGGGCGGCAACCCGGACTACTTGCTTGGCACTGACAAAATCGGGCGAGATATCCTCTCGCGCCTTATCTACGGGGCGCAGAATACTGTCGGGATCGCCTTCGTGACGACGTTGTTGGCATTTTTCCTTGGTGGCACGCTTGGATTTCTTGCAGCGACGCTTGGCGGTTGGCTTGATCAACTGCTCTCGCGTGCGGTCGATGTGCTCATGGCGATCCCATCACTTATCTTCGCCTTGCTGCTCATGACAATTGCAAGCGTTTGGGCTCCGCAGATTGGTGTTCCATTAACTGTTTTCATGGTGATTATCATCGCTGTGATCGACAGTACGCGCGTCTATCGTTTGGCCCGTGCGGTCGGTCAAAACATCGTCGTCATGGACTATATCGAAGCAGCCAAACTACGTGGTGAGGGGCTTGGATATCTCGTCTTCAAAGAAATCCTGCCAAATGCCACCGCACCATTGCTTGCCGAATTCGGCCTGCGGTTCTGCTTTGTATTTCTGACCATCGCCGCACTGTCCTTTTTGGGTGTCGGTATTCAGCCACCGTTGGCCGACTGGGGCACAATGGTACGCGACAGTGCGTCGTTGATTTCATTTGCAACCTTCGCACCGCTTGGTGCCACTCCGCCGCTCTTGGCGGCGGGGGCCATTGCTTTGCTGACCATTGCGGTTAACTTCGTCGTGGACTGGATGCTGCATAAATCATCGGGGCTGAAAGAATGACCGATCAGCTTGTTAAAATCCGAGATATTTGGCTCGAAGGCCGATCTGATGAAAACTGGAACCCGATCATCAATGGAGTGGATCTTGACCTCAAACGTGGTGAGGTGTTGGGCCTAATCGGTGAGTCCGGTGCTGGCAAATCAACGCTGGGTCTGGCGGCAATGGGTTACACCCGTGACGGTGTACGTATCTCGAAGGGGTCTGTCTTCTTCGACGGTATCGATCTTTTGACAGCTTCCGCAGCAGTAAAACGCGACTTGTTGGGTAAGCGGATTGCATACGTTGCGCAGTCTGCCGCCGCCAGCTTCAATCCCGCGCATAAGATCATCGACCAGCATATCGAAGGTCCGGTGCAGCACGGCGTCATGTCAAAGGCAGAGAGTATGGCAGACGGGCAAGAGCTTTATCGCAAATTGCGTTTGCCCGATCCCGACCAAATCGGGTTCCGCTATCCGCATCAGGTATCAGGTGGACAGTTGCAGCGAGCGATGACGGCTATGGCCATGTCCTGCCGGCCTGATCTGATTATCTTCGACGAACCAACCACTGCGCTTGATGTCACGACCCAGATCGAAGTTCTTGCCGCGATCCGCCAGATCGTCGAAGAATATGATACCGCAGCGATTTACATCACACATGACCTCGCTGTCGTGGCGCAGATGGCCGACACCATAAAGGTTCTGTTAAAGGGCGACGAGGTTGAAACGTCGGATACTCGTTCGATGCTTCAGAACCCACAAGAAGACTATACAAAATCGCTTTGGGCAGTACGCAGTTTCCAGCGACCATTGAAAACACCGGTTGTCGCAGGTGCCGTGCCGGTGGTTAGCGTTTGCAATGTCGATGCCGCCTACGGAAAGGTCCCTGTACTGCATGATGTCAGTTTCGATATGCATGCGGGTCGGACTGTCGCAGTCGTAGGTGAATCTGGATCAGGTAAATCAACGACCGCGCGCTGCATCACAGGTCTGTTGCCACCTACATCGGGGCACATCGCGTTCGACGGTGAAGCTGTTCCTGCGGATTATCGCAAACGGTCTAAGGACCAGTTGCGGCAAGTGCAGATGATTTATCAGATGGCCGATACTGCGCTAAACCCGCGTGTCTGCGTAGGCGATATCATTGCGCGCCCGGTTCAGTTCTATCTGGGCTTGCGCGGGAAAGAAAAACGCCGTCGCGTCGATGAATTGATGGATCAG
The DNA here is from genome assembly GCF_900109295.1 of Cognatiyoonia koreensis. NCBI lineage: Bacteria > Pseudomonadati > Pseudomonadota > Alphaproteobacteria > Rhodobacterales > Paracoccaceae > Cognatiyoonia > Cognatiyoonia koreensis. Next base: position 624,484 of record NZ_FOIZ01000002.1, on the reverse strand, counting down.
ATCGAACTAGACCCGGCGACGTACTACGACCGCCTTCCCTCAGAGCTTTCGGGCGGACAAAAGCAACGGATCGGTATTGCGCGCGCGCTTGCCGCGGACCCTAAGTTCATCATCTGCGACGAAGTAACGTCTGCACTCGATCAGTTGGTCGCCGAGGGTATCTTGCGACTGCTGGCGCGATTGCAGGATCAACTATCGCTATCCTATATGTTTATCACCCATGACCTTGCGACCGTGAAAGCGATCGCTGACGAAGTTGTGGTGATGAAAGATGGGCGCGTTGTAGAACAAGGGATGAAAGACGACATGTTCACGCCACCACATCACGCCTATACAGATCTGCTTTTGTCCTCGGTCCCCGAAATGGACCCGGACTGGCTCACTTATCTGCTCGCAGAACGCGGAGTTGATAACATCGGCGACGCTGCTGTTGATAAGATGTAACGCGAATCACCTGCCAAAGGGCGGCGAAGCGGGCGAAGTATCGTCCGAAAAAGAAAACTAGGGAGAAGACATATGTATGGAATTAGTAGACGCGGCTTGCTCAAAACGGGTGCCGCTGCAGGTGTACTCAGCCTGACGGGCATGCCACTGCGCGCGCAAGCAAAGCGTGGCGGAAAGTTGACCGCTGGTTTGGGTGGTGCAAACACATCCGACAGCTGGGATGGGCGCACGCATTCGGACATCTTCATGATTGCTTCTGCGCACGGTACAGTCTTCGATTGCCTGACCGAAGTTGCAGCAGACGGTTCGCTTGTTGGCGAGCTGGCTGAAAGCTGGGAAGCATCTGCCGATGCAAAGACCTGGACCTTCAACCTGCGCCAGGGCGTGACGTTCCATAACGGCAAGGCCTTCGGTGCTGACGATGTGCTTGAGTCACTTCAGATGCACCTTGGTGAGGAATCAAAGTCTGCTGCCAAGCCGATTGTTGAAAATATCGCTGAGATGAAGAAGATCACCGATCATCAGGTCCAGTTTACGCTCGCCGCCGGTAATGCTGATTTCCCCTATCTGATGTCAGACTATCACATCCTGATGTATCCAGCCGGACAGATCGAAGAAGCGATTGCTCAGGGCATTGGTACGGGTCTCTATCAGGTGACCGCATTCGATCCAGGCGTGCGCATGACAGCCTCGCGCGTCGACAGCCATTACAAAGGTGAAGATGCTGGGTTCTTCGACGAAATCGAATATATCGCGATCAACGATAATACGGCCCGGATGAACGCGTTGATGACCGGTCAGGTTGATACGATCAACCGGATTGATTTCGCGACCGAAGCACTCTTGAAGGCCAACCCTGCATTGCGAATTCAGGAAGTCACGGGCAACCAGCACTACACCTTCCCAATGCACACGCAGACCGCACCGTTCAACGACGTGAACGTGCGCAAAGCGCTAAAATACGGCATCAACCGCCAGGAAATGGTCGACAAAATCCTGTTTGGTCATGGACAAGTGGCCAACGACACGCCGATCGGTCCTGCAAACCAGTATTTTGCCAGCGACATGGAGCAACTTGCTTATGATCCGGACAAAGCAAAGTTCCACCTCAAGGAAGCGGGCCTCGATAGCCTCGACATCAATCTGTCGGCGTCCAATGCCGCATTTGAAGGTGCGGTCGATGCAGCACAGCTCTATCAGGCGTCTGCTTCTGCAGGCGGCATCAATCTGAACGTGATCCAGGAACCAGCTGACGGCTATTGGTCGAACGTCTGGCTCCAAAAGCCGTTCTGCGCGTGCTATTGGTCCGGTCGTGCGACAGAAGACTGGATGTTCTCGACGGCCTATGAGGCAGGTGTGCCTTGGAATGACAGTCAGTGGGACAATGCACGTTTCCAGGAACTGCTTTATGCAGCCCGTGCCGAGCTGGATAGCGACAAACGTCGCGAGCAGTATGGTGAAATGCAGCAGATCCTGCGTGACGAAGGCGGCGTTTTGATACCGATGTTCGCCAATTACGTACAGGCTGTGAACAACCGAATCATGTCTCCAGACACGGTCGGAAATCTCTGGCAGATGGACAACGCTCGTATGGCAGAACGTTGGTCCGTCGCATAGGCACTGAAAAGGTCCAGTGAATTCGAAGCGTCCCACCGTCAGGCGGGGCGCTTTTTTTGTGGCATATGTCACAGGTTGCGTCTCCCTCGCTTCTCGGCGTCGGAAATCCGTTTCACTCGCTGACCAAATAAGACAGTTTGAAGCCGTAAAGGATTTGCCGGCCCGATATGAACGTTCAATCCAAGACCAACCTGACACCCGGCCCCTTGGGCCAGCACGTGATCGTTGAATTCCACGGAGCAACGCATTTGACGGAGAGCGCTGAAACTGCGTCGGTCTTGCGAGATGCCGCAAGGGCCGCAGGTGCGGTTGTTCTTGATGTGAAACTCCATGATTTCGGAATGCGGCATGGCTACACCGGTGTCGCGCTGCTCGCAGAGTCCCATATTTCGATCCACACATGGCCCGAACATGGCTATGCAGCCGTCGATATATTCATGTGCGGTGATGCGGAGCCACTCAAGAGCCTAGCTGTATTGCGCGCGTTCTTTGCACCTAGTGCTGAACGCGTAACGACGCTGAAGCGGGGGGAGATGGTATTGGAAGAGGCGATGGGCGAATAAGCCCAAGTCTGACGCTGGCGGACACTGCCCCTTGCAGACTCAGTTCCTGATGCGTATGTAGACGTCACAGCGGCGCAGGCTTCCACCCCCTGCACCACCGAAATCGCAACGGGCCGCGCGCCCGTTTTTTTGTGCTTGGACTTGATATGAACGACATGATCGCCAAAGCGGCCATTGATCGCCGCATCGCCGAAATCATCACCCCGGTCATCGAAGACATGGGTTTCGAAGTCGTGCGGATCCGGTTGATGTCAGGCAAGGATACGATCCTTCAGATCATGGCGCAAAAACCGGATGGTACGATTGAAGTCGATGAATGCGGCCAGATCTCGACCGCGGTAAGTGCAGTGCTCGATGTCGAAGACCCCATTCTTGATGCTTATAACCTCGAGGTTTCCTCTCCCGGTATCGACCGACCCCTGACCCGTCTGAAAGACTTTGCGCAGTGGGAAGGGTTTGAAGCCAAGATTGAAACTGAACAACTTATTGATGGCCGCCGTCGTTTCAAAGGCCAACTAGCTGGTGTGGATGGCGACGAAGTGCTGATCGAGATCGAAGAAGGTACAATCGGCCTCAAGTTCGAATGGTTGACCGATGCAAAGCTGATCCTGACAGACGAGCTGATCCGCGATGTATTGAAGGGCCGCAAGGACGCCGGCCAGATTGATGAATCCCAGTTCGATGAGATCGAAACGATCATCGACAGTGACGAAAACGTTGCCCCTGCCAAAACAGGCAAATCGAAAAAGCGCCCCAGCAAGGCGAAAAAGGAGAAGAACTGATGGCGATTACCTCTGCCAACCAGCTTGAGCTTTTGCAGACAGCCGAAGCTGTTGCCCGCGAAAAGAACATTGAAGCTGGTCTTGTTGTCGAAGCGATGGAAGAATCGCTCGCCCGTGCTGCCAAATCCCGTTACGGCGCGGAAATGGATATTCGCGTGTCGATCGATCGCAAGACAGGTCGCGCCACATTTACGCGCGTGCGCACAGTCGTCGATGAAGAAGAGCTTGAGAACTATCAGGCGGAAATGACCATCGAGCAGGCCAAGCAGTATCTTGATGATCCGCAGATCGGTGACACTTATGTCGAAGAAGTGCCACCTGTCGAACTTGGCCGGATTGCCGCCCAATCTGCAAAGCAGGTTATCCTCCAGAAGGTTCGCGAAGCAGAGCGTGACAAGCAGTACGAAGAATTCAAGGATCGCGCCGGTACGATCATCAACGCACAGGTCAAACGCGAAGAATACGGCAACGTCATCGTCGATGTCGGTGCCGGAGAGGCAATCCTGCGCCGCAACGAAAAGATCGGTCGCGAGGCCTATCGCCCAAACGATCGTATCCGTTGCTACATCAAAGAAGTTCGCCGCGAGCAGCGTGGGCCCCAGATCTTCCTGTCGCGCACGGCACCGGAATTCATGGCAGAGCTTTTCAAGATGGAAGTGCCTGAAATATACGAAGGGATCATCGAAATCAAAGCCGTTGCACGTGATCCCGGTTCACGCGCGAAGATTGCCGTGATTTCCTATGACAACTCCATCGATCCTGTCGGTGCTTGCGTTGGTATGCGTGGTTCCCGCGTTCAGGCTGTTGTTAACGAACTGCAAGGCGAAAAGATCGACATTATCCCTTGGAACGAGGACATGCCAACGTTCCTTGTGAACGCGCTTCAGCCTGCCGAGGTGTCCAAGGTCGTTCTGGACGAAGAGGCTGGCAAGATCGAGGTCGTCGTTCCCGAAGAGCAGCTCTCGCTTGCCATCGGTCGCCGTGGTCAAAACGTGCGTCTGGCATCGCAGCTTACCGGTCTTGATATCGACATTCTAACTGAAGAAGAAGAATCCAAGCGTCGTCAGGCCGAATTCGAACTGCGCACGAAGATGTTTATGGACACACTCGATCTGGACGAATTCTTTGCACAGCTGATCGTTTCCGAAGGCTTCACGTCCCTGGAAGAAGTCGCCTACGTCGAGGTCGACGAACTGTTGGTGATTGAAGGTGTCGACGAAGATACTGCAAATGAATTGCAGGCCCGTGCGCGCGATTATCTTGATGCCCAAGCGAAAAAGGCGATGGAAGCAGCGATTGCAACGGGTGTGGAACAGTCCCTTATTGATTTTGAAGGTCTGACACCCCAAATGCTGGAAGCGCTCGGCAAGGATGGTGTCAAAACGCTCGAAGACTTCGCAACATGTGCGGACTGGGAGCTTGCTGGTGGCTGGACCATCACAGACGGCGAGCGCACCAAGGACGATGGTGTGCTGGAGCCATTTGACGTCTCGCTGGAAGAGGCGCAGAATATGGTCATGACCGCTCGCGTGATGCTTGGTTGGGTTGATCCTGCAGATCTGGAAGCTGATGCAGCCGAAGATGAAGAAGGTGAAACTGCTGAGGAGGCTGAGGTCTGATCCCAGACCTCAGGAGTTACGCGGATGACGCGGGGCGGCCAAAAGAAAACGCAGGACGACGTAACGGAGCGCAAGTGCATCGTTACCGGTGAGGTTCAGCCAAAAGCTGGTCTGATCCGGTTTGTCGTCGGCCCGGACATAGTGGTTTACCCAGATATTCTGGAGAAACTGCCGGGACGCGGCATGTACGTGACCGCTGATCGGGGTGCGTTGGAAAAGGCGGGCAAGGGTCAGTTTTCGCGCTCTGCGAAACAACCCGTGACGGTGCCTGAGGACTTGGTAAACGAAGTCGAAAGACAGTTGGCCCGCCGCACAGTTGATCTGATCGCTATGGCACGTAAGGCCGGACGAGCGGTCTGCGGATTCGAGAAAGTTAAGGGCTGGCTTGCTGGTGGTGAGCGTGTCCGCGTTTTGCTGCAAGCCTCTGACGGATCAGAGCGCGGCAAGGCGAAATTATGGACCCCGGAAGGGGCGCGATACTTCGGCTGTTTGACTTCGGCTGAATTGGGTTTGGCATTCGGACGAGGAAGTGTGATACATGGCGCTCTCTCGACTGGCGGACTCGGCAATCGTGTTGTAGAGGAAGCCACAAAGCTACGCGGCTTACGAGAGATTGACGGCGACGATTCGTCTGCCGGGAAGGATAAAGAAGCTAAATGAGCGATAACGACGGCAAAAAGACACTCGGTTTGGGCGGTTCGCGTCCAAGCAATGTGAAGCAGAGCTTTAGCCACGGGCGCACGAAGAATGTTGTGGTCGAAACCAAACGCAAGCGCGTTGTGGTTCCCAAGCCGGGTGCGGCCAAGCCTGCAGCTGGTGGCAAGGCTCCCGTCGGGGGTGACCCGTCCAAGCGGCCTGCTGGCATTTCCGATGCGGAACTTGAACGCCGCATGAAGGCGCTCGCTGCTGCGAAAGCGCGCGAAGCGGATGATGCTGCAAAGCGCCAAGCCGAAGAGAAAGCACGTGCAGAAGAGCGCGAGCAGCGGCGTGCCGATCAGGAAGCCAAGGAGCGCGAAGAAAAAGAGCGCGAGGAGGCCCTGAAAGCGAAAGAGGCCGAAGAAGAGCGCAAGCGTGTCGAGGCTGCCAAGCCGAAGCCGGCCGCGCCAAGCCCTGCCGATATCCCGGGCGAGGCAGTCGTTTCGCGCGGTGCACCTCGCAGCAAAGCGCCAGATCGCAATTCGCGCGATAACGATGGACCTTCCAAGTCTGGCAAGGGCCGTCAGGACGATGGTCGTCGTTCCGGCAAGCTAACATTGAACGACGCGCTGCGTGGCGGCGGTGGCCACCAAAAATCTATGGCCGCGATGAAGCGCAAGCAAGAGCGTGCACGCCAGAAAGCGATGGGTGGCAATGTCGAGCGCGAAAAGGTCGTGCGCGATGTGCAGCTGCCAGAAGCCATCACCGTCGGTGAATTGGCAAATCGTATGTCCGAAAAGGTCGCAGACGTCGTCAAGTCGCTCATGACCAACGGAATTATGGCGACGCAAACGCAAACGATTGACGCCGATACAGCCGAACTCATCATCGAAGAGTTTGGCCACAAAGTCGTCCGTGTGTCCGATGCGGACGTCGAGGACGTGATCGACGCCGTCGAAGATGACGCAACTGATCTGAAACCACGCGCACCGATCATCACGATCATGGGGCACGTCGACCACGGCAAAACGTCGCTGCTCGACGCTATCCGAAATGCGCGCGTTGTTGCCGGTGAAGCAGGTGGCATTACACAGCATATCGGTGCCTATCAGGTCACTACTGATAGCGGTCAGGTACTTTCGTTCTTGGACACACCAGGTCACGCTGCGTTTACGTCCATGCGTTCGCGTGGTGCACAAGTCACCGATATTGTCGTGCTTGTTGTTGCTGCCGACGACGCGGTGATGCCGCAGACCGTCGAAGCGATCAATCACGCCAAAGCGGCGAAAGTGCCAATGATCATCGCGATCAACAAGATCGACCGCGAGGCAGCTAACCCTGACAAAGTGCGGACCGATTTGTTGCAGCATGAAGTCATCGTAGAAAAGATGTCCGGTGATGTGCAGGACGTCGAGGTTTCGGCGATTACAGGTCAGGGCTTGCCGGAATTGCTTGAAGCGATCGCGTTGCAAGCAGAAATCCTTGAATTGAAAGCCAATCCCGACCGCGCTGCATCTGGTGCTGTAATCGAAGCCCAACTTGACGTGGGCCGCGGCCCCGTCGCTACGGTTCTTGTTCAGAACGGCACGCTGCGCCAAGGCGATATTTTTGTCGTGGGTGAACAGTGGGGTAAGGTCCGCGCTCTTGTCGATGACAAAGGTGACCGGGTACCGGAAGCTGGCCCATCGGTCCCTGTCGAAGTGCTTGGCTTGAACGGCACGCCGGAGGCAGGTGATGTTCTGAACGTCGTGGATACCGAAGCACAGGCGCGTGAAATCGCGAATTACCGTGCGCAGGCCGCAAAGGACAAGCGTGCTGCAGCAGGTGCTGCGACGACTCTTGAACAGTTGATGGCAAATGCAAAAGCTGACGAAAACGTCAGCGAGCTACCGATCCTTGTCAAAGCTGACGTGCAGGGTTCTGCGGAAGCAATTGTTCAGGCGATGGAAAAAATCGGCAACGATGAAGTTCGCGTTCGCGTTCTCCACTCTGGTGTAGGTGCAATCACGGAAACGGATATTGGCCTCGCTGAAGCTTCCGGAGCGCCTGTTTTCGGCTTTAACGTCCGGGCAAATGCGTCGGCACGCAACACCGCAAATCAGAAGGGTGTAGAAATTCGCTATTATTCTGTCATCTATGATCTTGTGGATGACGTCAAAGCGGCCGCGTCCGGACTTCTTTCTGCCGAGATCAAGGAAAACTTCATTGGTTACGCTACGATCAAGGAAGTCTTCAAGGTTACGGGCGTCGGCAAGGTCGCCGGATGTCTCGTCACCGAAGGTGTTGCCCGGCGTTCAGCCGGCGTGCGTCTGTTGCGTGACAATGTAGTTATTCACGAGGGTACATTGAAAACGCTGAAGCGTTTCAAGGACGAAGTGCCAGAAGTACAATCGGGCCAGGAATGCGGAATGGCGTTCGAGAACTACGATGATATCCGTCCCGACGATGTGATCGAAATCTTCGAGCGGGAAGAGGTTGAACGGAACCTCTGACCGCGGATCAGGACAAAGAAAAAGGGCGACCCGAAAGGGCCGCCCTTTTTTGTTAGTCGTCGTTGAAATTACTCGGTGACGTCAAGCTCAATCCAGTTTGCTGCCATCGATGGCTCTGACATCGGGCCTGCATAGATTACAGCTGCCAGTTCCTGCGCGATGTTGTTGTCCAGCGGGATAATCACATCGGTGTTCGCACCAGCATTGATGTCAGCTGAACCCAACACGTCGCCAAACTCGCCGCCTGTGTAATCATAGATCACGACAACGCCTGCTTCATCTGCACGGACGAGGTCCAGTGTGATTGCGGAGTCATCGTTGACGGTTGTCTGGAAGCCAAAACCGGCTGCTGTTGCGGCGGTTGCGCTCATGCCCAGTACGGCTGCGAAAGCTGCTGTTTTCATAAGATTTGTCATTTTATTTCCTTTCGGTCTCATTGCATCACGACGGCATGTTAGATTTCCGCCGCGGATATGCATGAAGAACCAGTCACTGCCAGACTTGTTCCGGACGAATCTGAAAAACTATAGCGATATCAAATTCTTGTGAGGATGGAACAAAATTGCGCTTGGCTATGAGCCAGGCGAAAGAGTCCAGTGCATTTTCAAGTCGGCCATCTGCTCTTCGTTCGCTTGCCCGTCAGTGAACTCAACTTCTTTAAACCCATGTGCCGAATAGAAGTCACGTGCGTTCTGGTTCTGTTGGAAGACCCAGAGGTACAATTCCTTGTTGCGCGCTTGGGCTGAAAGAAGAAGCAGTGCACCGACACCTTTCTTCCAGTACGCCGGGTCAACATAGAGATGGTGGAGCCAACCTTCGCCAGTTGCGCTGAAGCCCGTGATGACACCGTCGATTTCGTGAACTTCAACATCCTGATCTGGGATTACCAGATTTTCATAGAACCATAGATCTTCGGCAGGTGTGTGCAGAACAGGGAGCCACGGCATAGCAGTCTCACGCGAAATCTGATGAATCTCGGCGATACGTGCTGCATCCTGTTTCGTAGCTTTCCTGATACTCATATCGGGCAGTTCTGTGCCGCTTTTTGTTGTCGTGTCATGTGAACCAGACTAAAGCCAATCTCGCAGAATTGGAATAAGTGGCACGTCTGCTTGAGGCATCGGATAGGACTTTAAGTCATTTGCCTTGACCCATTTCAGGGTCTGGTTCTCTCGCGACTGCGGTGTGCCTTCCCATTTCCGACAGGCAAATAGCGGCATGAGCAAATGAAAATTATGGTAGCTGTGCGATGCAAACGTCAGCGGGGCAAGGCAAGACGCCCAGGTATCGATCCCCAGTTCTTCCTGCAGCTCTCGGATTAGTGCGACTTCCGGGGTTTCTCCGTCCTCGACCTTACCACCAGGGAACTCCCATAGACCGGCCATGGATTTGCCTTCGGGTCGCTGTGCCAAAAGGATTCGCCCATCAATATCGATGAGCGCAACTGCAGAAACTAGAACCGTTTTCACGACCGGTAATCTGCGTTGATGGTGATGTACTGGTGGGTCAGATCACAGGTCCAGATGGTACTTGACCCGCTGCCAAGTCCCAAATCGACGTTTATGTCGATGTTTTCCTGTTTCATGTATGCGGCACCAGCTTCTTCGGTGTAGCTTGGGGCGACCCATCCTTCTTCGGCCACAAGTGTTTCGCCAAAGTGAATTGTCAGTTTATCGCGATCAGCGGCCGCGCCGGATTTGCCTACCGCCATGACGACACGGCCCCAATTCGGATCTTCTCCGGCAATAGCTGTTTTTACAAGCGGTGAATTTGCAATGGCAAGACCGACAGTTTTTGCGTCAGCGTCAGTTGACGCGCCTGTGACCTTCACCGTGACGAACTTTGTCGCGCCTTCGCCGTCTTTGACGACCTGATGTGCCAAATCCAGCATGACGGAATGCAATGCATCGGTGAAATCGGCGTTATCTGTTACATCGACACCGGTCGCACCAGTCGCGGCAATCATGAGGGTATCAGAGGTGGATGTATCGCTGTCGACCGTGATGCAGTTAAATGTTCTGTCGGTGTGGGCAGTAACCAATGCCTGTAAATCAGACTGGCCGATCTGAGCGTCAGTAAAGATGTAGACAAGCATTGTCGCCATGTCTGGTGCGATCATGCCGCTACCTTTGGCAATCCCCGCGATCTTGACCGGCGCGCCGTCAATCATGATGGTTTCCCCTGCGGCCTTAGGAAAAGTGTCCGTGGTCATGATGGCTTTGGCTGCTATCCCGATGTTCGCCGCACCTTGATTTGCGTGAAGCTCTTCCAGCTTGGCGATGATTTTTTCGTGCGGCAAGCGCTGGCCAATCACACCGGTAGACGCGGTGAAAACGCGGGCAGGGTCAATCCCGCAAATTTCTGTCACCGCCTTGCAAAGCGCGTCAACAGAGTCGTCACCACGTTTTCCGGTAAAGGCGTTAGAATTGCCTGAATTCACAAGGATCGCGGCCGGGCCTTCACTGACGATGGCAAGCTTGGCCTGACAGTCACGAACGTTTGCAGACCGTGTGGCAGATCGTGTGAATACTCCGGCTACCGAAGTGCCGGGTGCCAATAACGCCAGCATGACATCTGTGCGATCTGCCTTCTTGATGCCCGCTGATGCTGCGGCGAATGTCACTCCTTCGATAGCCGGAAGGTCCGGGAATGTTGCAGGGGCAAGGGGTGATATGCTCATTCTGCGTCGGGCTCCAAAAGATCGAGATTCAGCAGCAATGCAGGATCGAATGCGCCTTCTTCCGGTAAGGTGATCTCGGTTTCAGCTCTTAGTTCTTCAAGAACTTCCTGAATCGCGGCTTCCTGGATTTCCGAGGAAAGTTGCTGACGAAGTGCGTCAAGCTCTGGCTGCTCTTCCAGTCGTGTTTCGTTCAGCGTCACAACATGCCAGCCAAATTGGGTCTGCACAGGGTCGGAAACTGCGCCCACCTCAAGCGCCATTACTGCGGCTTCAAATTCGGGCACCATGCTGCCTGCGCCAAACCAGCCAAGGTTTCCCCCATTTGGCCCTGTCGGTCCGGTCGAAACGTCGCGCGCCACGTCGGCAAACTCTTCACCACCATCTATCCGTGCTTTTGCGGCCAGTGCCTCTTCTTCGGTTTCCACAAGCAGGTGCGATGCGTTGTATTCAGTCGCAGGTTCTACACCGTCAAAGCGGGCGTCGTATGCTGCTTGAACAGCTGCATCTGTAACGGCCTCTGTTGTTATTGCATTGATCGTTTCGCCAGCCATCAGAGCGCGGCGTTCGTTGACCAGCGCATATTTCACGCGATCAGGCTCGTCGCCCACGCTGTCGGCCAGCAGCTGCTGCTGCACCAATTGATCCAGAATACCTTGAAAAATGATTTCTGCTGGAAACTGCTCGTACTGTGCGGGCAACTGGGCGCGCGTAATGATCATTTCGCCCAATGTGATCTCAGTGTCGCCAACAGTCGCGACCACGGTATTTGCGTCCTGCGCAATCGCTCCTGAACCGAATGTCAGAAAGCACGCTGCAGAGGCCCAAAGTGTGGTTTGTTTCAACATAAATCGTTCCCTTGATAGGTCGCGACAGGGCGCGACGTTGACACCGTATTACAGGCCCCTTACATGCGATGGATGTCCCATGAGGGGGCTGTCATTTGACCCTGTTTAGGCTGCAGTCCAGTGGCCTACAAGCAACCTCCTCTCAAATAGATGTTAGACAAGCGCGAATGCGCTGCGCGGAGAGAAAATGCTCGGTCTTGGTACGATAACGAAAAAGGTCTTTGGGACGTCAAACGACCGCAAGATAAAATCGGTGCGCGGAATCGTGGCTCAGATCAATGCGCTCGAGGAAGAGTTCGCAGCGCAGACGGACGAGCAGATCAAGGAAAAGACCGAGGCGCTAGCCAAACGCGTCATGGGTGGAGAAAGTTTGGACGCCGTTCTTCCAGAGGCTTTTGCCAACTGCCGCGAGGCTGCCAAACGCGCGCTGGGTCTGCGCGCATTCGATACGCAGTTGATTGGCGGGATATTTCTGCATCAGGGCAATATTTCAGAAATGAAGACGGGCGAGGGCAAAACCCTTGTCGCGACTTTCCCTGCATATTTGAATGCATTGACGGGGAAGGGCGTTCACATCGTCACGGTCAACGACTATCTTGCGCGTCGCGATGCGGATTGGATGAGCAAGGTCTATAGTGCGCTCGGTCTGACAACCGGCGTTGTGGTGCCCCAGCAACCCGACGATGAAAAGAAGGCAGCGTATAAGTGTGACGTCACCTACGCGACGAACAACGAACTGGGTTTCGACTATCTGCGCGACAACATGAAGTCCGAACTGGACCAGATGTATCAGCGCGCTCACCACTATGCCATCGTGGACGAGGTCGACTCGATCCTTATCGATGAAGCACGCACGCCACTTATTATCTCCGGGCCCGCGCAGGACCGTTCTGAGATGTATCGCCAGATCGACAAGGTCATTCCGGGGATCGAGGCACTGCACTTCGAACTTGACGAAAAGACCCGGCAAGCGTCCTTCACTGACGAAGGCAACGACTACCTTGAAACGCAACTGTCCGCGATGGGCTTGCTGCCTGAAGGCCAGACACTCTACGATCCTGAAAGCGCGACACTGGTGCACCATGTCAGCCAGGGTTTGCGGGCGCACAAGCTTTTCACAAAAGACAAAGACTACATCGTGCGCGACGGTGAGGTGGTTCTGATCGACGAGTTTACAGGACGCATGATGGTGGGTCGGCGCCTGTCAGATGGCTTGCATCAAGCCATCGAAGCCAAAGAAGGTGTCGATATCAAGCCAGAGAACGTGACTCTCGCGTCCGTGACTTTCCAAAACTATTTCCGACTTTATGAGAAATTGTCGGGGATGACGGGCACCGCTTTGACGGAAGCCGAAGAATTCCAGGAGATTTATGGCCTTGGGGTTGTAGAAATTCCAACAAACAAACCCATCGCACGGATCGACGAAAACGATCAGGTCTATCGTACGTCAAAGGAAAAGTTTGATGGTGTGCTTGAACAGATCAAGAAAGCGAATGCCAAGGGTCAGCCAACGCTGGTCGGAACAACCTCGATCGAAAAGTCCGACTATCTGTCAAAGCTTCTGACCGAAGCGGAGATCACCCACAACGTTCTGAACGCGCGCGAACACGAAAAAGAAGCTCAGATCATTGCAGATGCGGGCAAACTGGGTGCTGTCACGATTGCTACGAACATGGCCGGTCGTGGCACAGACATCAAGCTGGGCGGTAATGTCGAAATCGAAATTCAAGCAGCCATTGCCGCAGAACCGGACACCGACCCGGATATTATCCGCACCCGCATCGAAGCTGCACACGCAGATGACGAACAAAAGGTCAAAGATGCCGGAGGGCTTTATGTTCTAGCGACTGAGCGTCACGAAAGCCGCCGGATCGACAACCAGTTGCGCGGCCGTTCCGGACGGCAAGGTGACCCTGGGCGGTCTTCGTTCTTCCTGTCACTTGATGACGACCTGATGCGAATTTTCGGGTCCGAACGGCTCGACAAGGTCCTGTCCACACTGGGTATGAAAGAAGGCGAAGCCATCATTCATCCGTGGGTGAACAAATCGCTGGAACGTGCGCAGGCCAAGGTCGAGGGTCGGAACTTCGATATCCGCAAGCAACTGCTGAAATTCGATGACGTGATGAACGAGCAGCGGAAGGTAATTTTTTCGCAACGTCTGGAAATCATGGAAGCCAAAGACGTGTCCGAAATCACCACCGATATGCGCAATCAGGTGATCGAAGATATCGTGACTCAATACATGCCGGCGAACTCTTATGCCGACCAGTGGGACACTGAAGGGCTTTATGCTGCCGTAATTCAGAATCTGGGCATTGATGTTCCCGTCATGAAATGGGCCGAGGAAGAAGGTGTCGATGATGACACGATCATCGAACGCCTTGAAGAAGCCGCGCAAAAGCACATGGACGAGAAGACCGCGGCCTTTGGCGAAGACACAATGCGCAGCGTTGAAAAGCAGATATTGCTACAAACGATTGATGCGAAATGGCGCGAGCATTTGCTAACGCTTGAACACCTGCGTTCAGTTGTTGGTTTCCGGGGCTACGCACAGCGTGATCCGCTGAACGAGTATAAGACCGAAGGCTTTCAGCTTTTTGAAAAACTCCTTGATACACTGCGTACCGATGTGACGCAGAAGCTGGGTCAAATTCGCCCCATGAGCAAGGAAGAGCAGGAACAACTTGTCGCACAGATGCGCGCGCAGCAAGAAGCCGCCATCAAAGCGCAGTCGGATGCGAAAGCACGTGCAACCGAAGATGCAACGGGTCAAGGCTCGACAGCGCGCGAAGGGTTTGTTGAGGGCGACCCCAAGACCTGGGGTTCGCCCGGTCGCAACGATGCATGCCCTTGTGGGTCCGGCAAGAAATTCAAGCATTGCCACGGCAAGATCGCCTAAGTCCTGCCACATTAACGTCCTGTTAATACCTTGAGTCGGTCGCGCTGTTGCCACGGCAAAAGCGCATCTTTGCCAAGAACTCACTTGGGAAGGAGTGGCTATGCAACGGACTCGTGCCAGACGGTACGCCACGATCGTGGCGACTTTTGGTGTTGCTCTGGGGATCGGTTTCGTGATGCAGAACGGCGATGCGGTTGCATCGCGGCTGGGCGTTGATGCGCCAAAGCCAGAAATGGCGCTCCAAGAATTTGACACTTACATACCCGTGCGTGCAACGGGCTTGCCGCATTCGATTACCGACGAAGGTTCGGTTTTTCCTGACATGATGGCACCACTCTCAGAAGACGGTGCAGACGCAGGCTGCGAAATCACGTTTGAAGCGGCACCAAGTGTAGCCGCAATGGTCAACCTCGTTCTCGAGGCACCTTGCCATTCAGAGTCCCTCGTACTTATCCAACATCAGGGCCTAAAATTTCAGACATACACGGATGCGACTGGCCATCTTGACGTCGCGGTGCCAGCGCTATCCAAGGAGGCTTTCTTTCTTGCCACGTTAGAACAGGGGACAGGCGTCGTCGCGATTACAGGAGTCCCGGACCTTTCCAAGTATGATCGTGCAGTACTGCAGTGGAGTGGAACAACGGAATTCCAACTTCATGCACTCGAATTCGGATCAGACGTCGGTGGCGAAGGACACGTCTGGGCAGCAGCAAGTCGCTCACCAGAAGTCACAATCGACGGCGTTGGCGGATTTCTGACCCAACTTGGTACACTCCAGGATGCAGCGCCAATGCGCGTTCAGGTTTACACCTTTCCATCCGGTATGAGCTTACATGACGGCGATGTCGCCCTGAGCGTCAAAGCGGAGATCACGGCAGACAATTGTGGCCGCAACGTTGCGGCACAAAGTATCCAACTCAGCCCTGATCACCCACCCGCAGCGCGTAACATCTCGATGCGGGTTCCGGGCTGCGACAATGTTGGTGAATTTCTTCAGTTGAAAAACCTGTTCGAGGACCTGACACTCGCCGCAAGATGATTTGGCGATTCCAGCGCTACCACATTCAGAAATTCAAACGTGCAGTGCTTTGCGCCGCCCTTTTTCTGTGGCCCACTCTATCGGCCGCGGCAGAAATTACCGTGACCTCGGCTAACGGGAATCTGACCCTGACGGGTCGTTTCATAGGGTATGACGGCACCTATTTGCAGATGGAAAGTCCTTACGGTCCATTGACGGTTCGCTATGGCGACATGACCTGTACCGGTGATGATTGTCCTGATCCCGACAGCTTTGTTCCGACAATCCGGTTGTCCGGTGCATCACGTATGGCAGAAATCTTGCTGCCGGGCCTGATCGAAGGGTTCGGACGTAGTATGGGATATCGTGTCGCGTTCGCGCAGATCGATTCAACACACGCGACTCTGTCTCTTTTTCAAGACGACGATCATGTGGCGGATTTTACAATTCGCAGCAGCACGACCGATGAAGGATTTGCCGACCTTATTGCGCATGAAGCTGATCTTGTCATGTCTGTCCGTGAAGTCCGCGAAAGCGAGGTCGCCGTTGCTGATGGTCTCGGGATCGGGCGACTTGATGATGGACGACAGAGTCGCATTGTGGCGCTGGACGGGCTTGTCCCGATCGTCGCGCCAGGACGTAATGTTCCCGGTATTTCATTGCGTGATCTGTCTCGTGTCTACACAGGTGGAATTCGCGATTGGACCGAAGTCGGCGGCGCACCGGGCAGGATCACAGTGAATCTGATGGATCCATCATCGGGTCTGGCACAGGGCTTTCTCGACTCGGTGGTTGCAAGGATGAACCGGCCCCTGACTGAAGATGTACGCTATCACGCAACGCTAGCTGATCTTGTCGCTGCCGTCGCCGAAGATCCGAATGCGCTGGGAATTGTGCCTTGGGGAAAAGCTGTTTTCGCCCAGCAACTCGCCTTGACGGATCAATGCGGTTTCTCTTTGTTGCCGCGCGCCGAAACGTTAAAGGCAGAGGATTACCCGTTAACCATGCCGCTTTTCCTATATTTGCCGCAGCGCCGACAGGCTCCGATCTTGCGCGAGTTTTTGACGTGGCTGCGCACGCCAGAGTCGCAACTCGTTGTGCGGCGGAGTGGGTTTGTCGATCCCGGTCCTGTTCCAATACCGCTTGCAGATCAGGGACAAAGGTTTGCGACGGCCATCACGCTTGCAGGAGACGAGATTCCGCTTGAGGAATTGCAGCGTATGGTCGCGATCATGAAGCCGCGCACGCGTTTGTCCACTACGTTCCGCTTCGAAGCAGGTTCCTCGCGATTGGACGCACAATCCCGGTCTGGCTTGCTTGATCTAGCCCAGTCTCTGCGAAAGGGTCGTTACGAGGGGCGATCCATCATGCTGATCGGTTTCAGCGACGGGCGGGGTGATGCAAATGCCAATAGATTACTGTCCGAAGAGAGAGCGGAGTCTGTAAAACGTGCACTGGTGACCCTGATCGGAGATGTGCGTGACACTGTAACGATTGATACAGAAGCCTTTGGCGAGGCTTTGCCCATGGGCTGCGATGATACGTCCTGGGGACGCGAGCTGAACCGTCGAGTCGAGCTTTGGGTTGATTAAAGCAATCCTTCCGCCCGAAAACTCAACTCAGCGCTTTTGCCAATGATCAGATGATCGTGCACGGTAATGTTTAAAGCCTGCGCCGCGTTGGCGATCAGATTTGTCATTTCGATGTCGGATTGTGACGGGGTCGGATCGCCCGACGGATGGTTGTGCACGAGCAGGATACTTGCCGCGTTCAGTTCAAGGGCACGTTTAACAACTTCTCGTGGATAGACTGGCACATGATCGACGGTCCCTTGCGCCTGTTCCTCGTCTGCAATCAGTACGTTCTTAGTGTCCAGAAACAGGACACGGAACTGTTCCGTATCCCGGTGCGCCATGACCGTATGGCAGTAATCAATCAGCGACTGCCAAGACGAAATGACATGCCGTTTCATCACTTTTGAACGGGCAAGACGGTGAGCCGCAGCCTCTACGATTTTCAATTCCAGTGCCACTGCATCACCAACGCCGTTCACTTTGCGCAATGCGCTGGGCGCAGCAGCAAGAACACGATTAAAGTCACCAAATTGGTCTATCAACGCGCGTGCCAGTGGTTTCACGTCCTGCCGGGGGATCGCACGAAACAGAACAAGTTCAAGTAGTTCGTAATCGGGTACAGCGGAAGCCCCGCCATTCAAGAACCGTTCGCGAAGTCGTTTGCGATGATCCTTGATGTAGGAAGGCGCCTTACCCACGGGTATTGGGGTTTCGTCGTGTTCAAAAAGAGAGGGAGCTTCGGCGAAATGGGGCATTTCCCCACATTGCCGAAGATCAGTTACCGGATGGTTAAGGAATTACCCTTTCATCGAGTCCCAGAAGCTCTTCACACTTGAAAAGAAGCTCGACCCCTGCGGGTTGTTGTCCGCCTTGATCGTGTCAAATTCCTTGAGAATTTCTTTTTGCCGCGCCGTCAAGTTCACAGGCGTCTCAACCTGCAGTTCGATGAACATGTCGCCACGTCCGCCACCACGCAGGGCAGGCATGCCCTTGCCGCGCAGGCGCATCTGGCGTCCCGTCTGTGAGCCTTCAGGGATTTTTACGCGTGATCGCCCCCCGTCGATTGTCGGCACTTCGATCTCTCCGCCCAAAGCGGCAGAGGCGATGCTGACAGGAACGCGGCAAAACAGGTTCGTCGACTCACGTTCAAAAAGCGCGTGTTCGTTAACCTCAATGAAGATATACAAATCGCCTGTTGGCCCGCCGCGCATACCGGCCTCACCCTCGCCAGCAAGGCGAATACGAGTGCCGGTCTCGACGCCGGCCGGGATATTTACCGAAAGCGATTTCTCTTTCTCAATGCGACCCGCACCGTGACAGGACTTGCACGGATCTTTTATCGTCTGGCCAAGGCCGTTACAGGTCGGGCATGTCCGCTCGACTGTGAAGAAACCTTGCTGCGCACGCACTTTACCCATGCCAGAACAGGTCGGGCAGGTCTGTGGTTCGCTGCCACCCTCGGCACCGGTCCCTTTACAGCTGCTACAGCTAACGGCCGTCGGAACATTTATGGTCTTGGACATGCCAGCATAAGCGTCTTCGAGGTTGATGCGCAGATTGTAGCGCAGATCATTGCCGCGTTGCGCACGTGAACCGGCACCGCCACGACGGCCACCCATCATATCGCCGAATAGGTCATCGAATACGTCAGAGAAAGCAGAAGCGAAATCGCCCTGACCCATGCCGCCACCGCGTGGACCACCGCCGCCGCCCATGCCACCTTCGAATGCGGCATGTCCAAAGCGGTCGTAGGCCGCTTTTTTATCGGCGTCCTTCAGCACTTCGTAGGCCTCGTTCGCTTCCTTGAACTGGGCCTCGGCTTTGGGATTGTCTGCGTTGCGGTCTGGGTGCAGCTCTTTCGCCTTTTGGCGATAGGCTTTCTTGATCTCGTCCGCGCTTGCGCCTTTCGAGACCCCGAGCGTTTCGTAGTAGTCGCGTTTTGCCATGTCGTGATTTCCCTTTGGGGAAAGTGGAAAGACCGGCCCGGTGCGGGGGCCGGTCTTCACTCTTCAGGTCGGTGCCTTAGTCGCGCTTTTCGTCGCCAAGATCTTCGAAGTCGGCATCAACGATGTCGTCTTCGTCGGCAGCGCGCGCTTGATCAGGGTTCTCGACACCGTCTTCGGCTTCCTGCGAGGCCTTGTAGATCGCTTCGCCCAGCTTCATCGCGGCTTCGGTCACATTCTGGACGCCAGACTTCAGCTTGTCGGCCGCCACATCGTCCTTCTCAAGATCGTCCTTGAGTGCGGCGATGGCCAGTTCGATGGCTTCAACGGTTGATGGATCAACCTTCTCGCCATGCTCTTCCAGCGACTTCTCGGTCGAGTGAATGAGGCTTTCCGCCTGGTTGCGGGCGTCGACCAGTTCACGGCGTTCTTTATCGGCTTCCGCGTTCTCTTCTGCGTCCTTGACCATCTTTTCGATGTCTTCATCAGACAGACCACCAGAGGCCTGAATGGTGATGGACTGCTCTTTGCCAGTGCCCTTGTCTTTGGCTGCGACCGATACGATGCCGTTGGCGTCGATGTCGAATGTCACTTCAATCTGTGGCATGCCGCGTGGTGCAGGAGGAATGTCCTCGAGATTGAATTGACCGAGCATCTTGTTGTCGGCAGCCATCTCACGCTCACCTTGGAATACGCGCAATGTCACGGCATTCTGGTTGTCCTCAGCGGTTGAGAATGTCTGCGATTTCTTTGTCGGGATCGTCGTGTTCCGGTCGATCAGACGAGTGAAGACACCGCCCAGCGTTTCAATACCCAACGACAATGGTGTGACGTCCAGCAGAACAACGTCTTTGACGTCGCCCTGCAGAACACCGGCCTGAATGGCGGCACCCATGGCAACGACCTCATCAGGGTTCACGCCCTGGTGCGGCTTCTTGCCAAAGAATTTTTCAACTTCTTCCTGCACGCGGGGCATACGTGTCATACCCCCGACAAGGACGACTTCGTCGATGTCGGATGCTGAAAGACCGGCGTCCTTCAATGCGGCTTGGCAAGGTTTCATCGACGATTTGATCAGATCGGAAACAAGGCTTTCCAGCTTTGCGCGTGTCAGTTTCATCACCATGTGCAATGGCGCGCCGTTAGAACCCATCGAGATAAACGGTTGGTTGATTTCAGTAGACGAAGAGGAAGACAGTTCGATCTTTGCCTTTTCGGCAGCTTCCTTCAGACGCTGCAGCGCCATCTTGTCCTTGGTCAGATCGACGGAGTGCTCTTTCTTAAACTCGTCAGCGAGGTAATTGACGATCCGCATGTCGAAGTCTTCACCACCAAGGAACGTGTCACCGTTGGTTGATTTCACTTCAAACAGGCCGTCATCGATTTCGAGGATGGTGACATCGAAAGTACCACCACCAAGGTCGTAGACTGCGATGGTTTTTGTTTCGGTCTTGTCCAAACCATAGGCAAGTGCGGCTGCTGTTGGTTCGTTGATGATGCGCAGCACTTCGAGACCGGCGATCTTGCCGGCATCCTTCGTCGCCTGACGCTGGGCGTCGTTGAAGTAAGCAGGCACGGTAATGACAGCCTGCGTTACGTCTTCGCCAAGATATGACTCGGCTGTTTCTTTCATCTTGCCAAGAATGAATGCAGAAATCTGCGAAGGGGAGTACTTCTCACCCTTGGATTCAACCCATGCATCACCATTGCCGCCATCGACGACCTGGAACGGCATGTTCTTCTTGTCTTTCGCAAGATGCTTGTCGTCGAACCGGCGGCCGATCAGACGCTTCACAGCAAAGATTGTGTTTTCTGGATTGGTGACGGCCTGACGCTTGGCCGGCTGGCCAACGAGGCGTTCGTCGTCTGTGAAAGCAACGATAGACGGTGTCGTCCGCGCGCCTTCTGCATTTTCAATTACCCGCGGTTTAGAACCATCCATGATGGCAACGCAGGAGTTTGTCGTACCAAGGTCGATACCGATGACTTTAGCCATTTTCAAATCCCTCATGATTTAAGCGGTTTGAGCGACGCGAACCCGTTTCGGCACCCGCGCCAGTTCTGTAGTTGAGCCGGTTGGCCCGTGATCGAACGGTATATAGGTGCGGGTCTTGAGGGCTGCAAGCGGTTGAAGTCGTGGAAATGACTCAAAAACCACGGTTATGTTGCGCCGATATCCCCCACCGAACTGATCTTTTCCCGGATCGGTCCTTTGCGACACCCGAAGGCAGGCCCTGACCGCGCAAACTTTTTGAAAGGCGGTCAGAGTTTTCCGTATGTCGTATGCTGTAAATGTTCGATCTAGCGTCCTGCGTTCCAGGAAATCGATGCGTTTCTGCGGGTGTAGAATTCGCCCATCATTCCGATCATCAATAGTCCCAGTCCAATGTAGACAGGATAAATGGCTGAACTAAAGTGGGGGTTGTAATGTAGGAATATGTAACCGCGCGCTTGATCGATCGTATGAAACAACGGATTCCAGTCAAAAAGTGCCAGCATGGAGCTTGGCAAGGAATTGGCAACGAACATCTTGCCCGATGCGACCATATTCACCCGCGCATAAACGTTGGTTGCCACCGTGACGACATCAGGTGCCCAAGGCTTGATCGCCAGAAAGATCATTCCGACGCCACACCCTGAAAACCATGCTGCCAACAACATGCCCATCGCGCCGAACGGATCGTCGATGACGACGGGTGTAACGAGGACATGATAAATGAATAGAACCGTCAGCAAGGACAAGAGCTGGAGATAGAGCGACGAAAGTGCTGCTGCCGTGATAGCGATAAATGTCGTCATCGGGGCATGCTGCATCATAGGTGACGCTGGCCCTTCAGATCGCACGACAGCGGCCATCGCTTTGGTATGGGTCATGAACAGAAAGATGCCGGACATGATATAAAGAAGGAAATCACCCCGGATCGCGCTTCCCCGCATGCCAAGGATCGAAAACATCGCATAAAACGCCAGTACGAAGACAATCGTCTGCATCATGTTCATCAATAGCCCGACAAAGGCGTTGCGATGGGTCTTGCGCACATCCCGCACGGTGCTGTGATAAATCAGCTCCAGCATGGCAAAGGCCCCGCGGGCCCGGCTTTGGCGCATATTGGCTTCGAACATCTTTTCCTGCCTGACCAGAGACTGGCCAACTATTTCACGAAACTATTGCCGTTCGCTTTACGGGCAAGCATAAGAACGTCGCTGCGCCTTTTCAACGGAATGCGCAAGGGTTGCTTGAACATCGAAAAGGATGTGACATGGATTTTCAGAAACTCACGGACATCATGCGTCGCCTCGCTCTGCAGGCCGGTGACAAGATCATGGAAATCTACGACGGTCCTGACTTTGAAGTGCAGCTAAAGAGCGATGACAGCCCCGTGACGATCGCTGATCAGGCTGCGGATGATATCATCAGCGCCGGTCTGCGCGCAGCATTTCCCGATGTCGCGCTTGTCACGGAAGAACAGGCAGACTCACACGGTGAAACGGCCAAGACTTTCCTGATCGTCGATCCACTTGATGGCACGAAGGAATTCATCAAGCGCCGCGGTGATTTCACAGTCAATATCGCCTATGTCGTCGATGGCGAACCCGTGCGCGGTATCGTGTATGCGCCTGCCAAGGGCCGTCTCTTCTACACCGATGCGGATGGGCAGTCCGTTGAAGAAACGGGGCCGTTTGCAGCCAATGAAACGGGCATGAAATCACCAATTGCAGTGTCTGAACCAGACAATAGCGCACTTTTGGTTGTCGCATCCAAATCGCACCGCGACGCTGCGACTGATAACTACATCGCGCGATATAAAGTGGCGTATATGAAATCGGCCGGTTCCTCGCTAAAATTCTGTTTAGTCGCCACTGGTGAGGCGGATCTCTACCCGCGTGTAGGGCGCACGATGGAATGGGACACGGCTGCAGGTCATGCTGTTCTCAAAGGTGCCGGAGGGGCGGTGGTGCGGTTCGATGACCATACACCCCTGACCTACGGCAAGAACATCTTTGAAAACCCGTTTTTTATCGCTTACGCCCCCGGCGTCGAATTGAAGTTTCCCAGATGTCAGTCCTGATCGTTATACCGGCGCGGTATGCCTCCACGCGTTACCCTGGCAAGCCGCTTGTTGAATTGACCGGGGCAACGGGGAAGAAACAAAGTCTGATCAAGCGGTCATGGAACGCCTCCATGGCTGTTTCCGGTGCGGACAAGGTCGTTGTTGCAACTGACGATCCGCGGATCAAGGATCACGCAGAAAGCTTTGGGGCAGAGGTCGTAATGACGTCCGAAACCTGCAAGAACGGAACTGAACGGTGCGCGGAAGCTTTCGATGTGCTGGGCGGCACTTTTGATGTCGTCGTGAACTTGCAGGGCGATGCGCCACTGACACCGGCGTGGTTTATCGAAGATCTCGTAGCGGGACTGCTGGCAAATCCAGTTGCCGAGGTTGCGACGCCAGTGCTGAAGACCGAAGGCCGCGCGCTGCGTGGTTTTCTGGAAGATCGCAAAGCAGGTCGCGTCGGCGGTACAACGGCTGTCTTTGGTGCCAATCACAACGCACTCTACTTCTCCAAAGAGGTCATTCCCTACACCGGCAAAGACTACGCCGATGATGCGGATACGCCCGTTTTCCACCATGTCGGAGTTTACGCCTATCGCCCGTCCGCCTTGGGCGCATATCCGCGTTGGCCAATCGGCCCGCTAGAGCAATTAGAGGGTCTGGAACAGTTACGGTTTCTCGAGCAAGGTGCGCATGTGCTGTGCGTCGAGGTGGCTGCACGCGGTCGTCAGTTCTGGGAATTAAACAACCCCGAAGACGTCGCACGCATCGAAACGATGCTGGCCGAGATGGACGTGGCGTGACCAACCCGACGGTCAGCGTGATCGTCGTGAGCCGGAACCGGCCGAAAATGCTCTCTCGGTGCCTGTCAGGCATTGCGCAACTGGACTATGGAAACTTCGAAGTCGTTGTCGTCGCAGATCTTGCGGGCTGTGCGGTCGTGCCAGACGGGATGCTGGCCGTGCCATTTGACCAACCAAACATATCGGCAGCCCGCAACCTGGGCATTTCCAATGCGGCGGGCGATATCATTGCATTTATCGACGACGACGCTGTGCCTGAACCGACATGGTTGAAATACCTCGTTCAGCCCTTTTCAGATCCCGAAGTTGCGGCAAGCGGAGGCTTTGTCATTGGCAGAAACGGCATTTCGTTTCAGTGGAAAGCACGAATGGCTTTTCCTGACGGATCAGCTGTTACGATGGCTGTTTCGGAAAACGAATCCACTGTGCTGCAAGGCGAACCGGGGCGTGCCATCAAGACGGAAGGAACGAACATGGCATTTCGCGCGCGAGTGCTGCGCGATATGAATGG